>JAQXBH010000229.1 GCA_029252505.1 Opitutales bacterium
ATATTGACCAAACTGGCGTTTTGTTCAAAAGCAACCTGCTGTGCTTCTTTCCACGTTAGTCGGTTTGTAATTACCCTGTACCGTAAGTCGATTAAATTAAGTGACCCACCACTGGAGGCAATTAGTGGATAGCGTACTTGACCATTATTGTATCCTCTTCGTTCAGCGCTTACTATTCGCTTTTTTAATATTTCTAAACCCTTTTCAGTCGGTACTTCCAATTGCATACCGGCAATCTTTACCTCAAAGGCATTTGGAGTTTGAGGATTTGCGGAAGGATTTATCTGGAGAGCATTTTCAGAAATGGCAACATCATCCCCCAACTTCACTCCCCATATTGCGACTCCTTTAGTTGTCTTAAGAAACTTTCGGTTTCCATAGGTGTGAATTTCAACGGTTTGCCCGTCCGGCAAATTGGCAAATCTTTTAATCATTCCCATTGGACGGTTGGGATCCTTGCAGATATGAAGTGCTTTAATATCGGTATAAGAAGAAACCCAACTTTCCAAGTGTTGGCTAATCTGTTCGGGCAGAACGGTAAGCCAATTTTCATCCACCGCAAGCTCGAGTGCTTTTCGGGGATCGTTTTGAATAATACTTCTAAATACTGGTGCTCTGTCCTTCGCGAAATTTTCTCCCTTTTTAATCAATTCCCACTTTATTCTGGGATCATGTTCACAGTTCATTTCTTCAAAGCATTGAAATGCTTCAAAAGTTTGAAGCCAATTTTCAAAGGAAACAATAGCTGTGTGTTTGGATAAATCCTGATACTTTTCAGCCTCACACCATTCCGCATTATTCGAAACGATCGGAAGATTTGATTCTGGTTTTTTTACCGTTTTCTCCAGCGTATTGTATTGGTACTTTTCTACTGAATTTTGGGAAATTACCTCTTTGTTTTCTTTGGCTGTACTCCTTACTAGATTTTCACTTTTTTTAAAAAGTGCGAACACGAGAAGTCCCAGACAAGACCAAGGGAGAAAAATTTTGGCCAAATGAACCCCAAACCTAGTTCTTAGGCTTTTAGAATGACTGCTTGGGGCGGGCTTGGGCATTTTTCAAATTACATTATAAACAAATTATAATCGAGCTTGCCGGTTATACTTAACTACAAATGGGGTCGGTGTCATAAACTAGGATATTCATTTCTATCTTGTAAAAGGACATGTACTGGTTGCTTGTATTATTACGGTTTAATCTATCTTTCTATATAAGATTTAATTTTTTTAAATAAAATGGTTAAATAATATAACAAAAATACTGGGCGAACACTAACATTTTTTGATAAGATTTATAATTATTTAGGTGCTGCAATTAGAGCTCCCCCTTTTGGAGTTCTGCGAATTGTTCCCGTAGGAGTCATAATCACCGGGTCTTTAAAAATAGATTGCGGGCTGATATTTTGAATCACTTCACGAACCGGAGAACCACCACGGGATACAATACTGGCACTTACAAAAATTAATAAATTTCTTTTGGAATAACTCTCTGCAGAAGATTGAAATAATCTTCCAATCAAAGGAATATTTCCAAGAACGGGAATTTTATCGTTCACCGTTTTAACTTCTTCACGGGTGAGTCCACCGATAATAACAGTGGCACCATCAAAGATGGTTACAGATGTATTCACCTTACGAACCGAGAAAATTGGCATTAATATACCGGAAGGTTGTATAATCATTGGGGGAGTGCCTGCTGCAGAAGTTCCAATCATTGCGGACGAGCCACCGTACTCAATAAAACCGTCGAATTCGGTGACCTTCGGGCTTAATTCAAGGGCAATGGAATTATATTTCTCAATCCTTGGAGTTACATCCATCACGACTCCCACCTCTCTGAAGCCGGGCTGTTCATCATCGGGTGCAACTGTATCAAACTGAGGAATTGCACTCTGTATTTGAATTGCCTGAGCCAAAGCACCTGCTCCTCCTTGTTGCCCCCCTCCTCCACCTCCTCCACCGCCCGGTAATGGGGCGGGTTCGTAATCTGTTGGGTAAATAAATTCTTGGGCAATGGTAATTTGAGCAGGTTGTCCGTCCATTACCGTTATTCTTGGAGCACTCAGTAAGTCAGTTCCCTGTTTACGCTGTAGGGCACTTATTAGTAGTTTTGCCTGGCTACCTCCCAAAATCATACTGCCTCCGCTTCCGCCCATAGTTAAGCTTTGGCTACTTGCTTGCATGAGTGGGGATACTCCCTGGCCGATCCCAATTTTACCGGGCAGACTAGGGGTTGGGTTAGGAATGTTTAAGCTCGCATCACGATTGTCAGGAATACTAATGATGGTATCTCTTGACATTCCTGTTGCTGAATGGGCGGTTGCCAATGTTCGCGTATTTCCAGTAAAACTTTTCCCAAAACTAATCACCGGTTGCCCATTTGAATCAACCACGGGATTTAAGGTAGTGGGATCTAGGACAAAACTCGGATCATCCCAACTGTATTGCCAATCAAAACTAATTTCATCCAATGCACCTTCCTGAACTTCCAGGAATTTTGTTTCAATCTCTACCTGCCGGCTCGAATCTGCATCCAGTCTTTCTAAAATTCGTTCAATGAGATCCAATAAGCGACGCTCATGGGTAACAATCATTTGAAAGCCATCAAAGACAAATTTCTGCCCTTTTGTATCATCAAATGGAATTCCCGCTCCTTCTAAAAAAGCTTTTATCTTGGCTCCTGTATCATCAGCTCCGCCTCCACCGCCTCCGGGAGCAGGCGCAAACGGATCAGCTCCTCCTCCACCCATCCCAGCGCCGGCACCTCCTGTCATACGCTGAATCGTTCCTTGTGTAACTTCATAAAATTCTGTTTCGAGAGAGCGACCGGTGAAAGTACCCCCCGATTTCGATACCACAATCGCATCATTTCGTATGTCATAAGTCCAACTTACCATTTCTGCTATAAATTGTATCATTTTGCCAAGTGGCATTGGATTAAGAGTGATAGTAACATTTGGAAACGGTTCATCTCCATTGGCTAGTGGAATGATGTTCACTCCTTTTTTTGCTGGATCCGGCTCAGTAAGATCAAAGGTTTTAGCTTGTCTTTGAAGTTCCTGCATCACTTCCGGAAGGGGTGATTCAAAAAATTGTACACCTGGAACCTGAATGATTTTTAATTTATTTTCTAAATTACTCGGCCCCTCTTTAACTTTTTCAACTTCTTCAATTTGTCGATCAAATACCTTTGGCCTTTCCCATTCGCGCTCAATTTCCTCGAGCATTTCCGCACGCGTTTTTAAGTATCCGAGATAACTTTCTTCGGTCCGCATTCTGGCAATTCTCTTAAGCATTTCCTTCGCTTCATAATTATCAGAAAATTGAGTTTCAATGGTTCGGTAAGTTTCGGTCGCTCCCGTAAGATCCCCATTAATATATTGTACTTTTGCACGCATCAATAATTCATTTAATTCCAATCTTGTATCCTTCCAACCAGGAGTAAATTCTGTAATATCTCGACGGTAAGGGTTTGCCTTATCTGCCGCAATTCGATCCTCCATACGTATTGCTTTTTCCAATTCATTATCAAGTGCCTTCTCCCCTTCTGTCAGTTTTAATCCGGGCCTGCCAAATGACATTGGATCTCCCTGTATATCGCGATCTTGGTAAAACCCGGTTCGGAATGCATCTAAATATTGATTGGCTAAATCCCAGTCTTTTTCAGACCGTGCATCTTCCGCTTTTTCTAGATTAATACGATTTTTTAACAGTGCAGCATCTAATATTAATGGCCAGGTGCGCGTATTAGGTTCAAGGAAAAGCTTTATCTTGAGGAGGGCTTTGTCCGCATCTTCATACTCTTTTTTGCGAATCATGCCCTTTGCCTTGGCCAACATTTCCTCGGCAAGCACTGCCTGCTCTTCCACCTTTTCTTTGGCTTTGTCCATTTCGGCCTCAAAATCAGTTTGTTCTTCTATTCCAAGTGTTTCAGATTCTGCCTTTCGACGAGACTCCTCCACATCTTGGAAGTCAACAACGAGTTCCTGCACCCGACCAACCTTACCCTTTAGCATCGCCTCCCCCATCCGGTACCAAGTAATTTGCTGTTTGGTTTTATAAATATCACTGATGAGTGCAATACTTGAAACATTTGATGGTAATATACCGAGAGCCTCGTCAAGCTGGTCCAAGGCTAAGTCATATTGGCCATCGGCGCCGTCTTTTCTGGCTTTTCCTAACAATCTCTCGGCTCGACGCATCGATGTACCCATTTTTGCCTTCTCGGACTCCATCAGTCTTTCGAAGTCCGGCTTTGCATCGTCCTCTGGAAGTCCCGCTTTGGCGCGAATTTCAGTTAAATCTTTTTTCGCCTTTTCTAATTCTTCAACTAGTTTACCTACCAGTGTTGCATCGGTTGACCCTTCTTTTTTAAGAACCAATTCTCTCTGCCTTTTTCTACCCTGTAATTCGATATCAATATTTTCTCGGTAACGGGAAAGGAATTGACTGGCTAATGAATACTTTTTATCAGCCATCGCCTCCTGAGCCAACTGGTAATATAACTTCGTTTCTGCCTTTCGGATTTGATTAAGGTAAAAACTATTTTCTTCATTTTCAGTTATTTTCTCTAAAACAACTCGAGCCATTTTTTGAGCCTCATCCACCCTTCCAGCACTCGCTAATTCGCGGATATCTTTAAGTACTCGAACTAAATTTGTTTCTGCTCCAATGTTAAATATTGGTGCCGAAACAACATTGGTGTCTATTTCGGGTGAACTAGATTGTTGAGGTAAATTATTGAGTTGTGAATTCTCATCATTAAACTGGGCATTTAGTAATGAGAAAAACTGACATGCACATGTCAGAGTTATTAAACGAAGATATAAGTTTAAATCCATGAAAATATAGGGCAATAGAATAAAAATTCTACAAATCTTATACCATACATTGATGGGATTGGGTCAATAAATAAAAACTGTAATTGTAACAGAAGTTAAATTTTAGAAATTTAGAGTTTTGACAATAGTTTTATCTGTCCCCGAAACCTTTTTTTCAATTTCTATATTCCTATTTTCTTTATTTATGCGAAGCAATTTATAATTTCTGCTCCCAAAATTAAATACTCTTTCAATTTCATTGGCATCAAGCTCGATCGAACTTGGTGCTTCACCCTCAATATCAAACTTTAAGTTTATTTTATAATCACCGGTATCCACTTTATCCATCAAGCTATTGATCTCAAAAGGCTTCCCTCCTTTATTAAAATCACGGACCAAAGCACGACCCACCATTTTAGCACCACCTGTTTTAGGGTCCTTCACTTGTTGAACTGTAAAAAATTCAACTTGTACCAATTTCTTCTCATCATTCGGGTCTGTTTTAATTAACGAAGGCATTCCAGGTCGATAGTTTTCATTCTGCTTGTAAGGAACATTTAATTCCAAACGGTTTTTGACATTTTTATCTGATTTAGAAGAAACTTTTGTATGAAGGTCTTCGAAGTAGGGAGTCTTCCCTATCCAACTTGATAATTTTAATCGGTAATGATTTTTTTCAAAAGAAACTACTGTCAGTCCGAACTCTTCCTCTTTTGCCTCTTCGGTTGGAGCTTCTGGCATGGTAGTAGTTAATTCGCCGTTTACCAAATAAATGATGGGGGGAGTAAACAAATCGTATATGGAAGAATTTTCTTCCGATGAAGTACTTGTCCAACGGCTCTTTTCGGTCCGATTTGAATCATTTAAAAATTTGGATTTGGTTTGATATACAGAAATTCTAGAATCTTCTTCATCTACATTCTCGATGTCTTTGTTCAGAACCAACTTTTGTTCACCGCGAATAAACTTAATTTCTTTAAAACTAATATTTTTTACTCCTTTTTCAGTGTCTAAGGCGATAGGGTTTCTAGATTTATCCCACCCAGTCGTTAAAATTGTACTACTAGGGTTTAAGAGTCTTCCTTTATATGTTTCCTGAGATTTCAACTGAATGGTAACTCTGCTCTTTTTAGAAAAAATTACTTTCCTTACACTGAATGTTTCGATTTCATTCAGTGCGGTCTTGTGAATTACAATTTCATCGCCTGGTACCAATTGAGTTTCTTTTAACAATACTAATACATTTTCTCCGCCAACAGAATCTATTGAAAAAGAATAAATTTCTGTAGGTTTGTTTTTCTTTTCTAGTTCACCAGATTCAAAAAAGGAGATAACACTAACTAGCCCAAGGCTCAGTACAACGAGCACCATAGCGATTTTGTCGTAATGTGTATTAACGAATTTCACGATCTAAAAAGATTTTATCTAATCTCGCATTCATTTTTGAATTACCCGACAATTCTAAGAACTTTTGGAGTGGTTCTTCAATAAGTTGTATCGATTTTAAGGACCCGACTAGGAAAGATTCGAAGTCCCGCTCAATTTCATAAATATATTCAATTAAAAATGTAAATGTTGATTCTACATTCTGAACGATTGGCAGTGGAGTACCTGAATCGCTTGATTGCCCAGAAAACGGGCTTGGAGTAGATTGAGTTGTAAAAGAGGCAGTCGATTCAGCCGATCGGTTCACGATCAAATCTTTCACTAAAAAGGGTGGCCTTAATTGATTGATAAAGCTTCTTGCATGGGATGTGTGACCTTTAAATTTGATAACAAATGCAAAAGATTTAATTCCTCCATTGTAACGAACTAATTTATCCGCAAAATTGGGACTCGTTAATTGATCGCCTGCAATATGCTGACTATCTTCCTGACCCACAGGCTCACGAGATACAGTGAGGAGTTTGATTCTATGTTCACCATTGGAGGATTCAGTTAAATATTCGATTAAAGTTGAAATAATCTTACTTTGAATACCAAGCAATTTTGCCTCATTTTTGGAAAAACTTGGCCAAAAACCGTCGTAAGAGGACAGACCAAACCCGTATTTTTTTTCTTCGGCTTGATTGGCCACCCCGAACAGATTACCACCCGTTGATTCATTTTGATTAAAATTGATATTATTTTTTTTACATAAATTGCGCAATCGTGAATAAAGCCTGGTCAAATCTGCGTTGATTGATTCCGGGCTTTTGTTTTTCCAATTGGTGAAGATATTTTCACTTGGGTTAAGAATATTGTTCCAAAAACGATGCTGATCTTTTTCTACAGTCGATAAAGTTATTAAATCTTCTGTCGCTAATTTTGCATCTTCGGAAAGTCCTTCGTAAAGCAAAAGTTCCTCTCTTAAGCTTTTTGCTTTTTGTTCTTCACTGTTTATCGAAGAGATAATCTCTTCTAGGTTATCTCCAGAATTACAAGATATAAATTGTAAGGAAATAAATAAAACTAAGAACAAAAACAACAGGGTAAAGAAAAACTTATTATGTTTTAAAAAATTCATGGATCACAATTTATGACTTTGGAATAAATTCATATTTAAATTGAGTAAAATACCGTTTAAATAAATCTCCCTCTCCTTCAATTGAAAAAGTTTTTTTATCTACCTTTTCAATAAAAGGAAGAGCTTCCAAATATTGAGTCAACGCTTCTTGTTTTACACTATTTAATTCAATTAAATGATTTCTCTTCTCATTTGTTTCGGACTCCTTAAAGCCTTTTTCAATCCGAACTAGATATCTACCAGAAAGAATTATTTTATATCTCTTTTTTTCATTCAATCGTTGATTGCCTACAGTATTTTCTCTGCTTCTTGTTGAGATTTCCTGAAATCTTAGTTCATCAAACCAAGCGTCCGAAACATCTGCATGGTCCAATGAGTCTTGTAATTGATTAAGAAAATCCTGTATCACCCAACAGGAAAAGCTTTTTTCTCTAAATTTTTGATTTCGTTCGAAAACCAATTGATTAAGCTTATCGGTAAACAAAAACTGCTCTTGAAGTAATTCCTGGTCTGCAATATTTGACTTCAGGTCTCTTGTATTCTGCCTAAGTGAACTTAACTCTTTTTCCAGCTCACCCTCCAATGACGATTTGTTCAATATACTCGGTATTGGCAGAAGAGAAAAAATAAATGCGGCAATTAATAATAATGGTATTTTCTTTTTAAAAGATAGATTTGTTAGCTTATTTGCAGGAAGTAAGTTAAGTGGGCGCTTTAAGGTATTCCCTTCATTGCTATTCAAAATTGCTGTCGCCAATCCAACAGGTTCACCAATCATGTAAGGAAGAAGAGCGCGCATTTCTTGGCTGATTCCATCCTCTAACAATAAACTCTTCAGGGGGTCAAAATAATCGATATCTAAACTTTGGCTTTGGCTCAGGTATTCTGGTAAGTTATTCAATAAAGCACCCCTCCCTGCCAGAAACATACGATTCGGTGACTTCCCTTTTTTAAGCCTCTTATAAGTTACAATTGACCGGGTAATTTCCTGGCTTGCTCGATTTAAAAACTGTTCCGAGCAATTTTCCAAAACTTGAACACTTGGGTCATCTGGCGAAAACGCCACCTGTCCTGAAAAATAACTTTTTTTGATTTCCTCTGCTTTTTCAAATAAAATCCCCAAACTATCCGATATATTTTGAGTTAGAGCATTTCCCCCTATTGCTATGCTTCGGATAAGGAACCCAGTGGGGTTAATAAAAAGTAAATTAGTAGATTTTGCACCAATGTTTACCACAAGTGTTTCTTGTTGCTCTAATCCTACACCCGATGAAATTAATGCATTGTAATCCAGTATCGGTGCAGGAGTAATCTGCAATGGATTTAATCCAATTTCGACCACTTTTTCACAAAATGTTTCCGCAATTTCTGGCTTGACCGCAAAGGCAAGAATTTCCTGCTCAACCCCGTCATCATCAATTACCTGGTAGTCCCATATAAGTTCTGCCAGGGGAAATGGCATTTTTTGTGACAGTTCAAAGGCTACTATCTTTTTCTGTTTTTCTTCGTCTACATGAGGAACGCGGATTGTTTTATTGAGAAGAAGGCTTCCCGGAAAGATAAACCGTGCATCCCCTTTAAGTTTTTCGTTCTTACAAAGTAATTCCAAGCCGGCAATCAATGAATCGAGCCATAACTGATCATTTGAATAATCGTAGTGTAAAGTTTGAAGAGCAACCTGTTTGAGTTTTAACCTTCCTCCCTCTAATGTAAACACACTAGCGGATAAATGAGAGATACCGCAATTTATAATTACTTCTCTCTTTTCGCTCATAATTAGAATTGGAAGAAATTGAAATTAATACCCTGAGCCCTTAATTCTTTTTACCGGACCCACGCCTTCTAAATAATTGGAATTTACAATGTGTGCCGGTAACAGGATACCTTCGTTTTTAGGTGCATTAGACTGTGCCTGTTGCTTAAACTTTTGTAATATTCTTTCTTCCCTGTATTTATCGAAAAAAATCGAATCCGAGATTTCTAATGGGATACCATCGTACATTATTTCTACCACATACCCAACTGCGTTAATATAACTTGTTAAAAAACCATCGCGTTCGGCAATTGCTGCAGGAAATAAAAAGTGGGCATATTTTGTGTTTCTATCAAATTTGATTGTCATATACTCAACTTCCGCACTGTAGTACTGATAAAATTCTGCATCTGGTAATTTTAGGGTGCGAAGTGACTTCTTTTGATATTCATTCGCAAAGCATAATGATAAGCGTACCTTTATTTTATCGATAAATTCAACATTGATCAAATCACCTTTGTTTGATGGCTTACTGGTTTTAAATTTTTCCAGCAAAGGATG
Source organism: Opitutales bacterium (assembly GCA_029252505.1). Lineage (GTDB taxonomy): Bacteria > Verrucomicrobiota > Verrucomicrobiia > Opitutales > Seribacteraceae > Seribacter. The sequence goes on from JAQXBH010000229.1 coordinate 9,640, forward strand.
GGTAACAAATACAAAGGGAACGGTAGCTTTTACCCACTGATCCGATTCTTTAGTTATAGCAACCTTCCCTCCCAGTTTAACGAATTGATCGGGATTTGCTTTCAGGTTTCCAAGGAAAAGTAATGATACAAGGAAAAGTAATGTATTTTGTAAGAATTTCATAAGGCTAGTCTTTTGAGGTTTTGTATTTTGGTAGATTGCCATCTTTCCAAATCTTGTGTAGTAATAACAAGCATAAACTAATGGATTTTAAGATATCTTGCTTACTTTTTATTCGCAATCACGCAGAAAAAATTCTTTTACTCAAGAGGAAAAAATCTCCGAACCAAGGTTTATGGAGTCCACCGGGGGGTAAATTGAATATGAAAATAGGGGAATCTCCCTATGAATGTGCAGTTCGGGAGGCAAAAGAGGAAACTGGTATGACCCTTACTAATGCTGATTTATCTTTATTTGGGTATGTTTCCGAAAAGGGATACGAAAATTCATGTCATTGGCTCATGTTTTTATTTGAATGTAAAAAAACGATCCTCAATCTTCCCGGAGAATTTGAGGAGGGTTATTTTAATTTTTTTACTAGAGATGAAATTAATCGCCTAGAAATTCCCGCATCTGATCATGAACTTGTCTGGCCTTTCTACGATAAACAAAAATCTGGTTTCTGGGGAATATCTGCAGACTGCTCTAATCCACAGTTACCTAAGATTAAGATTGAAGCGAATCCCGAATAAATAGATAATTCCAAATTCTATTAACTTTTACTCCACTTTTTAAATTTATGGAAGGCTTACACCACGATACTATTTTAGAACCCTCTGCAAAAGATTCTGCCAAAATAAAAAAGGAATCTAATGAAGAAGAAAAAGGAGAAACTCATTCGGACCAAGCGGATTCCATGGATTTTTCTACCTCTACTGCAAATCAGTCTCTCTCGGCAGAGGATAAGGTTGATTTGTACGAAAAAATGGTTCGGATTAGAAGATTTGAAGAACGATCTCTTCGCTCCTACCAGCAGGGACATATTGGTGGATTTTTACACCTCTACATCGGACAGGAAGCTGTAGCCGTTGGTTCAGTTTCAATGCTTGGTGAAGACGACCATGTAATCACTGCCTACCGAGACCATGGTCATGCTTTGGCTGTAGGTATGGATTTTGACGAATGTATGGCCGAGCTTTACGGAAAAAAAACCGGTTGCTCCAAAGGAAAAGGCGGTTCGATGCATTTCTTCGCTCCCGATAAAAACTACTGGGGAGGACATGGTATAGTAGGAGGACAGACTCCACTTGGCCTCGGGATTGCCTTTGCACTTAAGTACAACAAGAAAAAAGGTTCATGCCTTTGCTTTATGGGTGATGGAGCAACCAATCAGGGCCCCTTTTATGAATCTTTAAATTTAGCTTCCCTCTGGAATCTACCCGTCGTTTATATCATTGAAAATAATGGCTATTCCATGGGCACGGCAGAATCTCGACATTCCGCGGGTGATCCACTTGCACGTCGGGGAGAAGCCTTTGATATAGATTGGTCTGTTTCCAATGGGCATGATATTTATGAGGTTAGGCAGACCATATCCGACGCATTGACTAGTGCACATGAAAAATGCAGGCCCTCGGTACTTGAAATTGTAACCTACAGATATCGCGGTCATTCAGTTGCGGATCCTGATCAAACCTATCGAAGCAAAGAAGAAATTGAGGAATACAAAACAAACAAAGATCCTTTGAATTTATTTCGTGAGAAATTAATAAAAGAAGGCAACATTTCAGAAGACCAAATTAAAACTATTGATAATAGGGCGAAGGGCGATGCGGAAGCTTCTGCTGAATTTGCTGATGCAAGTCCCTACCCAGATCCAAGTGAATTGATGGACGATATTTACTGGGAGACCGATAACCCTGGAGAAAAAACATCAGAGGGTACCATGTTTTTCGAAACTCCATCTTAATTTAATATATCTAATTTTATGGCAAAAATAACTTACAGAGAAGCACTCAACCAAGCTCTTTCGGAAGAGATCAAAAGAGACAATAATGTAGTCCTTATGGGGGAAGAAGTGGCCCAATTTAAAGGGTCATATAAAGTTTCAGAAGGAATGCTGGAAAAATTTGGTGCCGAACGAGTAATTGATACCCCTATTAGTGAAGCCGCTTTCTCTGGACTAGCAGTGGGAGCTGCTATGATGGGAATGAGGCCAGTTGTAGAATTTATGTTCTGGAGCTTTTGCTATGTCGCGTTTGATCAAATATTCAATAACGCCGCAAGCGTGAGATATATGTCAGGTGGCCTTATTAATGTCCCGATCGTTTTTAGAGGACCCGCAAATGGCGGAACCAATGTTGGAGCGACACACTCGCATACCCCAGAAAATTTTGCTGCTAATACACCAGGATTAAAGGTTATTTGCCCGGCAACTCCTGCCGATGCCAAGGGAATGCTCAAAGCTGCGATTCGGGACAATGATCCCGTTTGTGTGATGGAAAATACCATTCTATACAATATGCAGGACGAAGTTCCGGACGACCCCGATTTTATTATTCCTCTCGGGAAGGCAAATATCCTCAAAGAGGGAAAGGATATGACCATTATTGCTCATGGAAAGGCAGTTCATACCTCTCTAGAGGTTGCTCATACACTCGAAGAAAAACATAATGTTTCCGTCGAAGTTTTGGATTTAAGGTCAATCCGTCCATTGGATGTTGATGCGATAATAAAAACGGTCAAGAAAACAAACCGAGTTTTATTGGTGGAAGAAAATAAACCATTTTGTGGTGTCGATGCACAAATTGCTTTTCTTATACAAGACCAAGCCTTCGATTATTTGGATGCACCGATTAAAAGAGTCTCCGCAATAGATGCTCCACAGGCATACAGCAAAGCACTTGAGAATATTCAAATTCCTGCTCATGACCGAATTTTGGCCAAGGCAATGGAACTAATCTAAACTTTAATACACAAGAAGATGGCTACAATTATAGAAATGCCCAAGCTGAGTGATACCATGTCTGTAGGTACTCTCGTTAAATGGCATAAAAAAGCAGGTGACCTCGTAAAGAATGGTGATATTTTAGCAGAAGTTGAAACGGACAAAGCTACAATGGAATTGGAAAATTTTGATGATGGGACATTGTTACAAATTTTTGTTGGCGAAGGAGATGAAGTCCCAATTGGAAGTCCGCTGGCCGCAGTTGGAGAGCCCGGTGAAGAGGTAGTTGCCCCTGCAAAGCCGGATGACGAGCCGATCGAAGAAATAGTTGAAGAAATAGAAATTCCACCAGAGGTTGAGGTAGTTTCTGCAGTCGAATCTGTACCTGAAAAACCGGAATCCGAAGTCACAGAGACTACTAGTTCCAATTCTGGTAGAATATCAATATCACCGCTTGCGAAAAAAATGGCTGGTGAACTTAATCTCAATTTAAATGAGATAAAGGGCACCGGACCAAATGGTAGAATAATCAAAAAAGATATTCTTTCCCATTCTTCAGGAACTTCCGTTACAAAAGAACAGACTGCCTCCGAAGATATTCCTGTAATTCAAAACCAAAAAACCAAATCTCCCTCCCCCACTATCCTGGAAGACCGTTTAGTTCCAGTCTCTAAGATGAGATCGATTATTGCTCAAAGGCTTCTCGAATCAAAAAATACAATTCCTCATTTTTATCTTCAAAAGGAAATAAATGCCACTCCATTAAAAGAGGCTCGGGTTGCATTAAATATTAAATTGGCCAACAGAAACCCAGACAGACCATCAAAACTAACACTTAATGATGTTATCTTAAAGGCATGTGCTGAGACAATTTCACTCGTTCCAGAAATTAACAGCTCTTGGGAGGGAAAAGAAATTAAACTTCATGGAGGAATTCATCTCGCGTTTGGAGTTGCTGTAGAAGATGGTCTGCTTACTCCAGTTGTTCGAAATGCCGATCAATTAAACCTTGAAGATTTATCTTTCGAGGCAAAATCTCTCATTACAAAAGCTCGATCCAAAAAACTTGCTCCTAATGAAATGACCGGCTCCACTTTTACAGTCACTAATTTAGGAATGTTTGGAATTGATTTTTTTAGTGGAATTATTAATCCACCCAATGCAGCCATTCTCTCGGTTGGTGCAATTGTTAACAAGCCGATTGTCGATTCACTGGGTAACATTAAGGCCGGTGAAACAATGATGCTGGGATTAAGCTGCGATCATCGATTGGTAGATGGGGCAATTGGGGCTCAGTTTTTGAAGTTACTTGCAGAAACTTTGGAGAATCCTGCCTCCATGCTTGTATAAATATTAGCCAATCCGTTTATTTGCATCCTCAACTAGCCATTCTGAAATTTCTTTCATCTTTGAAGAAACTTGTTTTTTAGAATCGTCCAAGTCTAGTGCGTTCTTTTCACCACAGCCAAACAAATAGTATTTAATTTTGGGCTCCGTTCCACTAGGTCGTATTGCAATCGTAAAACCGTTTTCCAATTCGAGCATGAGAAAATTTTCGATCGATAATTCGTCTTCATCCTCATCAATGTACCCTTTTTCTAAGAAGTCTTTGCTCTTTATTACCGCAATACCCGACACCTCTTTTAGTTTTTTGGTCCGATAAGATGCCGCAAGTGTCTTGATAGTTTTACTTCCTTCAGCACCTTCAAAATATAAGTTTTCGGTTTTCTCTTCGTGGTAACCATACTTTTTATAAAGATTGTCAAGAAATTGTAAGGGTTCGGTTTTACTAGATTTCAAAAATGCAAAAAGTTCGGCAATTGCTAAAGCCGATGCATTACCATCCTTATCCCTCACAACATCCAAAGGTAAATACCCATAACTTTCCTCGACTGAAAGAATAACATAAGTTGAATACCTTGTAAGAATATCGATACGTGCAAATAAATCGGTCCCATCAAAGTCGATTGATAAGCCTTCTTTTTCTTTAATTTCTGTTATTGCTTGATCTTCATACTTACCAAGTTTTTCCGCCATCCACTTAAAACCGGTCGGGGTATTGATACATTTCACTCCAAATGCTTCTGCTATGCGAGAAATCATTGGCGTTGTAACAAATGTTTTTAGAATAGCTACTTGGTTTGGACCTTCATCGGTAATTATTTTCTTTCTTCTGGCAACAATTAAACGATATTCAGCTAGCATGACCGCGACTTGATTACCAGTTAAACACTCATACACCCCCGATGATTTACGAACCGCAACTCCGATCCTATCACAGTCTGGATCACTTGCTAAAACAAGGTCTGATTTTGTTTTCTGAGCAACAGAAATACCCCTCTTAAGAGCTTCAGGATTTTCTGGATTTGGTGAGTCTACCGTACTAAAATTAGGGTCTTGCTGATTTTGTTCGTCTACCACCGCAACTTCTACCCCATGGTCCCATAGAGCTGGAATTGCCGAAATTGAACCAGTTCCATGAATTGGAGTGAAAACAAGTTTGGGAGCATGATCTTTTAAGATCTCTGGATCTAGCACAGAATCTTCCAGTGCTGCCCGATATGCCAAATCATCTTCAGTGGGTAAAATATTCCAGTTTTTTTCGTCCGTCGGGGTGGAAAGTAAAGGCAATAATTCACTTACTGAAATTGACTGATATCTACTAACAACTTCTTCGGCATGCGGTGGTACAAGTTGAGAACCATCTGCAAAATAAGCTTTGAAACCATTATCGTGCGATGGGTTATGACTTGCCGTGATTACTACTCCGGCATGTGCATACTGATGTCTTACTGTAAAACTCAATTGAGGAGTTGATCTTGCACCTTCGAAGACGAGTGCATATCCGCCTAATTTCGTCCATGCAGAAGCTGCTAATTCACAAAATTTTCGGGAAAAATGTCTCACGTCATGTGCTACTATTAGCCGTGGTTGTGCCAGAATACCTTCCTCGGCAAGCCATTTTGTAATATGTAAAAAAAGTGCTTTTGTGGCTCTTAAAACAGTTATTTCATTAAGGGTGTTGCTTCCTACAGCCGCAAAACTCGGGGTTTCTTTTCCTTTTGTTTTTCCCCTTTCTGCCTTCGTTATGTAATTACCAATCGTTCGTCCTCTCATACCACCAGTTCCAAATGCAAGGTTTTTGTAAAACCGATTGTTTAATTCTTCCCAGTTTTCAGTATCTAATAATTCTGTGATTGAATCAATAATCCACTCTGGTATTTTCTCACATTCTACTAATTCTGTAATGTTTTCAAGAGTGGTTTGGTAAAGAAATTGACTTTCTTTGGCTTTAGTTAGTTGAAGAGAAATTGATTCGTTTTTCATTAAGGTTTTAGGATAAAAATTAAGAGTGGTTTCATCTCATTGATGGTAATATTAAATTTTTATGAAGTTAAAATTTGATTAAAATTTTTAGTACTGAGTAAACTGGAAAATTAATCATTCACGATTGTTTCAGGAAACCGATACAACCGTTCATCTTTTTTTCCATAGCCAAGCTCTTTTCTCGCTACTGCATCTTGAAAATCGGGGTCTCTTCTTAACTTGTCTAAAAATTGTCTATGATCATCAGCTTCTATCCGTAAATCTTCTAATTCTTTTTCCAAAACAGCTTCCCTTGATTTCCAATGACTAAACTCATCATAGGCACGATTGAGTTGAAGCAATAAATAAATTGCTGCTGCAAATATTATAGAGAATATTCCAAGAGTTACTAATTTTTTGGGTACCATTTCAAAAATTTCTATTTTTAGGATACTGCAACCTTTGTTTTCCACAAGTCTCTTTCACTTATGTTCGCTGGAATAAATATCATGAAGTCGCAATAATCCCATAAGTTTATCTTGGCCCAGTTTAGCAACAGGTAAAACCGATACTTGTTTAGAGCCATGTTCCATTACCGATAATGCTTCACCAAGAGAAAGTGCAGGATCTATCGTTTTCGGATTAGCGTTCATTATTTGCTTAGCAGTCATATTTAACAAATTTTTATTCTTCATTAAAGATCTTCTTAAATCTCCATCCGTTACAATTCCTAGTAGTTTGCTATCTTTAACTACACATGCCGCACCTAATGGGTGTTTAGTCATTTCTATGACCAAATCACTAATCAGTGTACTGGATCGAACTATTGCTATTTCACTTAATGGATGCATTACATCATGGACATTAAATAATAAATTTCGTCCCAATTGTCCTGCTGGATGGGTCTGTGCATACTCTGATTTAGTAAACTTTTTCCTTTTCATTAAACCTGATGCAAGTGCATCTCCTAATGAAGCTGACACCATAAAGCTTGCTGTAGGTACAATACCAAGAGGGTCTGCTTCCCCTAATACGGTTGAGTTTAGGAAGACATCAACTTTTTTTATTAATGGACCATCTGTATTTCCCATTATTCCAACTATCTTCGCTTTTCTTTTTCTAAAGATTGGTTCCAAAAATAATAATTCTGGGGTACTAGCACTGTTTGATAAAAATATTACTGGATCACCTGATTGATGAATTCCTAAATCTCCGTGCACTGCTTCGGAAGCATGTAAAAAGGACGCCGGAGAACCCGTGCTGCAAAATGTTGCCGCTAATTTTTTCCCTAACAATCCTGATTTTCCAATACCGCAGACTATTATTTTATTGTTAGGTTTAAATAATATATCAAGTGCGAGAGAAAAGTTTTTTCCTAATAGAGATGCAGCCCTTTCTATAGATTCACTTTCTTTTTTTAAAACCTTTACGGCTTCTTTCAATTCTTGTTCACTCATAATAATATTTCTTTTTGATTAAATACTTACATCTATTATAATAATCGTCACTAGTAATTGCTTTTCTTTTATCCGTTATGTTTCAAGTTACCTTTTCTGAACAAAGCCTCAAAGAACTAAATTCTTTGGCTCAATCCGATCAACTCTATTTAATGGACAAGTTAAGTTCCCTTACTAGTAATATCCTTTCGGGGGAAGATAGCAGTATTGGAAGTTTTTTGAGAAATGGTAAAACATTTTTTCGATTAAGGATAGATGATCTTCGTGTGTATTTTGAAAAAGTTGATATTTCTCTTCACTGTCACTTTATATTACAAAAGAATTCCTTAAATGATTTCTTAATTCGCTGTAAGATGCCGGCTTCTGATGATGCTGTCTTAGAAGATCACCAAAGTTTTTGGGAATATTTAGAATCCCTAGCAAAAAAATGAATATCTTGTTAAAAACTTGTTTAACGAAAAAACTTTTTCACAGTTTTTTAAAAGTTTCTACTTTTTCCTTTGTTACTCTTTTTTTATTCACAGTTTTTTTATTCGTAAGTTATTGTTCTTTGGAAATTTAGATAGTTATTGCACTTTTTTCCTTCTATAATAATGAATAGTTTTTATATATGTTTACTTATCTTTAATAATTCAAGATTGAAGATAACTTCATTTTCAGACAAAAAGATAAACAATGAAATTTAAGATAAATCGCGATCATTTTAGCTCAGGACTCCAATTGGTGACAAGCGTTGTAGGGGCAAGAAAAACGATGCCTATCCTACAAAATGTTTTAATCGAAGCAAAGGATGGATTGGTAAGACTTACTACTACGAATTTAGATCTAGGTGCAAGATGTTCAGTAAAGGCTGATGTATCAACGGAAGGATCAATTACATTACCGGTAAAGGAGATAGGAAGAATCGTAAGAGAATTGGCAGATATTGAAGTAAGCGTAGAGACTTCGGATCATGCAAAGGCAACGATAAGCACAAGAGGTTCGATTTTTAATGTAGTTGGAATGGACAGTAAGGAGTTTCCTCCATTGCCTGAACTAGAAGAACAGAAGGAATTTTCTTTGGAAAGAAACGAAATAATTTCGATGCTTAAAAGTGTATCCTATGCTCAATCCGTAAATGAAGAAAGATACATGTTGAAAGGAGTCTTTTTTCAATTCAGTAAAGAAAAATTATCGCTTGTAGCAACAGATGGCAGAAGATTAGCGGTAACAAATCGAGAAATGAAAGTGGAAGAAGGAGATGCGGGAGAATTTATTTTACCCTCATTAACAGTTTCAGAGATAGAAAAACTTCCAGATATCGGCAATGAAATTAGTATCTCATTTACGGACAGACAAGTAGCTTTTGAACTAAAGGTTAAATCAGATGATAATTCAACGGGAGGTTTTAGGGAGTCCGTCTATCTGGTATCCAAAGTAGTAGAAGGAAAGTACCCAAATTATAAGCAAGTTATTCCAAAAGATGATTTTAACTGTGCTGAGATAGAACGGGAGTTAATGCAAGAATGCGTTCACCGTGCAGCTTTAGTATCCGATGAAAAAGTAACATTGCGGATTAAATCAGAAGAGATGGAAATTACCGGTCAAAGCGTTGTGGGAGACGCGTGCGAATCTATGCCAATAACTTACAGTGGAGAAGACGCAGCGGTATCTTTTAATCCAAGGTTTTTATTAGACCCCCTAAAGTCGATAACAAAGGATAAAATATCATTAGAATTTAGGGACGATATGAGTCCAGGTGTTTTTAAGGTTATTGAAAATGAAGGTAACAAGTTATCGTTTTTGTGTGTCGTAATGCCAATTAGAACAGATTAATTTTAAGGCAAGAATAGGGGTTTTGTGGAAAGTGAACCAGAATTAGTTGGGTAATTAAATGTTTTTCCTTCATAATTTTTAAGAACTAATCCATTTTCGTCTGACTTTACTATGTAATTAGGATTCATTGGTATTTTTCCACCTCCACCAGGTGCATCGATCACAAACTGAGGTATACCGTACCCAGATGTAAATCCTCTCAATTCTTCTATTATTTTTAACCCAACCGAAGGATCGGTTCTTAAGTGACCGCTACCTTCTATTAAATCGCACTGGTACAAATAATAAGGTTTAACTTTCATCATCATTAAACGATGAATGAGGCTTTTTATTATTTGTGTATCATCATTTATTCCTTTGAGTAAAACCGCTTGATTACCAAGGGGGATACCGTGTGAAACAATTTTTCTACATACATTATATAATTCTTTGGTACATTCTAATGGGTGGTTAATATGAATACTCATCCATAGGTTTTCTTGTTTCGAAAATATTTTAAGAAGGTTATCCGTCAATCTTTGTGGAAGGAAAACAGGTACACGAGAACCTATTCTAACAAATTCAACATGTGGTATACTAGATAAGCGATTAAGTATGTATTCAATTTTATCGTCTGATAGAATTAACGGATCACCTCCACTGATTAATACATCACGAATGGATTTATTGTTTTCGATGTAGTTAAAGCCAGCTTCAATGGATGGGTGAAAACCATACTTTTGTGCATTTGAAACCAATCTACTTCTTGTACAATATCTACAATAAGAAGCACACCGATCCGTAACTAAAAACAAAACCCTGTCTGGATACCGGTGTACTATACCGGATACGGGCATAGTATTTTCTTCCCCAACGGGGTCTTTCTTTTCGGTTTTAGATATAACAGATTCAAGACCAGACGGGAGTAGCTGCTTCCTGATAGGGCAACTAGGGTTGTTGGGATCAATTAAATTAAAAAAATAAGGAGTAACGGCAACAGAGAGCTTATTTTGTGCAATATCAAAACCCTTAATTTCGTTTTCGGTTAATTGAATAAACTGTTCAAATTGTTCTTTTTTAGTTAACCGATTTCTCATTTGCCATTTCCAATTAAACCAGTCTTCATCATTGGTTGTAGACCAATGACCCTTGCCGCTAAACCAATTTCCTTTTTCGTCTAATGGGTACATTTGTGAAATAAAATAAAAATAATCATATCTTCTACTCGTAGTTTAAAAGTTATTCAAACATTATGAACGCAGAAAACATTATAAAGACAGTAAAGGTAATTATATTATTAAAATTATTAAATACAGCAATTCTCGGAGAAGAAAAAAAATACTTACTTAGTGAAATAGCAGTTTTTGCTCTACCAGGAGTAGATTCAAAACTATATACGAATAAAGACTTAATTGGTAAAAGTGGAACATTACTAATTTTTCTATCTAATCACTGTAAGATATCACAAGTTTTTCAAAAGAAAATAGTTGATAATAATAGAGAATGGAAATTAAAAGGCATAAATTTATTAGTGTTTTCGCCTAATTACGAAAACGCTATCTTACCCGATGAACTAGCGTATTCTGATTCGGGGGACTCATATAAAGAAATGAAAGAAAGGGCTGTACGAGAGAGTTATAATTTTCCATTCATTTACGATGGAAAAGAACAAATAATAACAAAAAGTTTAAATGTAAGAATTACACCCAGTGCCTATCTTTATGACAAGGTTGGAAGGCTGGTGTATTCTGGAAGACTTGGAAATCACGAAAAACCGGAAGAATTCGAAAAGGGAGAACTGAATCAAAATATCAAAAAAATATTGAATAAAGATGATATAGAATTTAACAGAACGAGAAATTTTGGTACGGCAATCAAATTCAGAAAAGATTTACACTTGGCTGAAAATGTTAAAAGAAGATATTCGAGCGAAACAGTTCAATTGAATTATGCTGATGAGAGAAGATTAAATTTTTTTATAAAACAAAAAACAAATTACCCCAAATTTTTTTACGTGTGGAGCTTACATGAGAATCAAAAACAAAATAGGGAAAACTTAATAACAATATCTTCAAATTACAAAATATTTAGAAAGAGAGGTCTAAAGGTTTATACAATTTGTATCTGTAAGGATTCGGAAAAGGGGGTGGCACTTGAAATACTTAAGCAGGCTCAATTATCATCTTATAATTACTATTGTTTGGGCAAAGAAATTACAGAAATAAGTAAGATGAGATCATCGGAAGGAAATAAAACAACCCCATTTTGCCGATTATTAACGGGAGAAAACCATTTCAAATTCGGAACTAACGGCTTTATAGATGCTAGGATCCTTAGGGTTTCTTTTTTGCAAACATTAAATACCAATTAAAGTATAAAGTAAAAAGAAAGAGATCGGGATGAACAACAGAAAAAGTAATTTGATACCTTTTTCCTTACACAATTTATAAAGAAAAAGTATGGAAATTAAATAAAAAAAGTGAACAGAGTTATCAAGATCCGGTAACACATTAATTTTGAAATATGTAAGTCCTGAAATGGTAAATATACTAAGTAAGTAATCTAATATATTGTATAGTAAAGAAAAAAAGTAAAAGAAAAAATCAATCTTAATCAAAATTGATAGTAGCAACATTAAAAATATTGATATAATAAATATAAAAGCAATTGGAATAGCTAGTATATTTATTATGATAGAGCCAGGTACAAAAATGTTAAAATAATCATAAACAAGCAACATGCTTCCGCAGAAAGCAGAATAACTTACCAAAACTGAATTGTGTATAAAGCTACCAATATTAATTTTAAAACTTTCCTTAGCTTTTTGTATTTGTGTATTAAAAACGATAATTGATGTAACGACAGTATATGATAACTGAAAGCCAACCTCCATCAATGCAGATGGATTTACGATGAGAATAATTAAACAAGATAAACACAATGAGGATAAGGTGTTTTTTCTTTTAAAAAAAATAATAGATAGTTGCCATATATTTATCATTAAGCATGCCCGAATTGCAGATGGTGGGTAATTAACTAGATCCAAATAAATAACCAATATTAATGCGATTATAAGTTCAGTAATGTATCGGTTAAATGTTATTATAGTAATTAAAAATTTAAAAATTAAATATACAAAACCTATATGTAGACCACTTACTGCAAAGAGGTGCAACGTACCGCTTTTTTGAAATGTTGACTTTTGGGAACTAGTTAACATTTTTTTATTACCTAAAATAATAGCATTTATGAAGGAGTTCAACTCATCCTTATTTTTAATTGATTCTAAAATCTTTTCTTCTATTAATAAACCTAATTGAACAATTATATTTTTACTCTTTCTCTTATTTACATCAAGAATTTCACAACGTGAAAATGTGATGTAATAGTCATTATTAATTAATCTAGTTTCTAAGATCCCCTTCACATGATAATCTTGTTTTATCAAAGTTGAGACTTGATTATTTTCCAAACGACACAAAATAATTTGATTTGCTAAATTTTCATTCAGTGTAGGTGCAGTAATAATCTCAGCGATATAATAATTACTTTGTAAATTATTAACTTTTCTTTTTATATCTAGCTTTAAGGTAACTTCTCTTTTAGGATTTATTTCTAAATTTGGATTAATTTTATAATCATAATAATTAATCAAGTTAAGTAATAGAATAATTTCAAAAGTAATTAATAATGATGTTTTTATTCTAGAAAATAAGTAATCAAAAATAATTAACTTAATAAATATATGCAAAATTAAAAACTTGATTATTATGTTAATAATAAAAACTTGATTTTCACAAAACAGAATAAAAATTATATAAGGAATTAATATTATTAAAATAGGGTTTCTCATTTGCTAATAAAATTAATCAATTCAAGATTTGCACTACTAGGAGAAAAAACTATTATGATGGTGTGTTATATGATCGTCCATACATGAAAAGACCTTTTTCTACGAAGAACAAATCTACAGTAGAAATTCTTATTGGTATTCTCATAATTTGCTTTTTAATTAATTCTATTACAAGTGTATTTTCCTCTTCAATTAGTAACTTGTTTTTCGAAAACCTTTATTTTAGTTCAGGGGCAATTACAAAATTTTTTTTATGGACACCTTTCACTTATTCTTTTTTTCACGACGGACCTTTTCACTTAATTTTTAATTTATTAGGTTTTTACTTTATTGGTAGAGCAGTTGAGAATGAAATTGGACAAATCAATTTCATTTATTTATTAATTATTAGTTCCAGCATAGGTGCATTCTTTTGGTTATTCTTCAATAATAGTGGCCAATATTTATTAGGCTCCTCTGCAATGGTAATGGCTTCCTTATCCGCCTTTTGCTTAAGGCAACCCGATAATCCCATTACCCTTCTTCTTTTTTTTGTTTTACCCGTCAAACTGAAACCCCGTTGGATTTTGATAGGCGTCCTAACCATTGAAATTTATGGATTCTTATTTAATGAAATATCTTCTCAATCAGATGTTGCTCATTCCGCTCACCTAGGTGGACTACTAGCTGGTGCCTTTGTTTTTTATTATCTACGCTTAGGTAAAAGTTTTCCTTATTTCGTTTTTAACTCTTCCAATACCAAATCATCATCTCGAAAAAATACTTCTAATTTCGTAGACAATAATGATTTCAAAATTAATTTTTCAAAGACATCAGAATTACAAAAGGAAGTGGATCGTATTTTAGATAAAATCAACGACTCTGGTTTTGGTTCCTTAACCTCCGAGGAAAAGATTACTTTAGACAAAGCAAAAAGTTTGCTTAGAAATTGAATCTTTAATAGTTAATTAGGCATGTTATCCTATAACTTTTTTACTAAATTACCAGTACCATATCTAATTTTGGTTTTGTTTAATTTAATTACTCCTAAGGTAATCATTGCCGGTGAATTACAACCCACTTCACTTATGCAGCAGGAAACAAAATGGTTAGTACAAGCCCTGCAACAAGCCCATTTTAATAAAGTTTCTATCAAAAATCTAAGTTCCAGAGATTTCATTTTAAGTTATTTAAACAAATTAGATAAATCCAAATTATATTTTAACGAAAGTGATGTGGTAGAATTCACTAAACGTTATTCCCCGACTTTAATAACATTTTTCGAACAAGGTAATTTGTTTCCTGGTTTTGAAATCTATAATTCATACAAATCAAAATCTATTGAGAGGCTAGATTGGGTGACGGAGTTTTTAGATTCTGAATTTACCTTCGACTCGAATTCTTCATACAAATTTGATCGTACTGATGCCAATTGGGAGACTAGCGAGGAAGGTTTAGATGAATTATGGAAGAAGCTGATAGAGTTTGAGGTCTTGGGGGAGGTTCTTTCTTCTGTAGAGACCAATTCAACAAGCCTTAGTCTAAGTAAGGGCGAACTGACTAATCTCTCAACGAATTCTAAAAGCAAAGTTCGTAAAAGATACGAGCGTTGGAAAAAAAGTATACTTGAATTTGAGTCTACTGATGTCCAAGAGTTATATCTAACAACCTTAACCCAAATGTTTGATCCGCATACTACTTTTATGAATATAAAAGAAAAGGAAAAGTTTAACCAAACTATGAATAATGAACTAGTCGGTATTGGGGCAGTCTTATCAGATATTGATGGTTATTGTACAATTACCGAACTATTACCGGGGGGCCCCGCAGAATCATCAAGAGAACTTAATCCGAAAGATCAGATTGTAAAAGTAGCACAAGCGGAGGGTGAGTTTATTAATGTTGTGGATATGAAATTATCTAAAATTGTTGAATTAATCAAAGGCCCCAAAGACACTGTTGTTAGGCTAGAGGTCAAGCCAGTTAATGATCCTTCATCGACAAAGATTGTGAGAATTATTAGAGATAAAATTAAACTCACATCGAATTTAGCCTCTGCGACAATCCATAAAGTAAAGTTTGATAAAGCTGACCGTAAAGTGGGCGTTATTGAATTACGTACATTTTATGGTTCTAGTGGAAGTGGTCCTAAAGCAACAGATGATGTTGAAGAATTATTACAAAAGTTAAGAGTAGAAGAGGTAGAAGGAGTTATCCTTGATTTGAGAAGAAATGGTGGTGGTTATTTAAGTGAAGCGGTCAACTTAGCAGGTTTATTCATTTCGAGAGGGCCGGTTGTTCAGGTTAAAAGTACCGATGGGAAAATCCGAAAGAAATTTGATTTTAATCCTAAATTAGCTTGGGATGGTCCACTTATTGTTTTGGTTTCAAGGTATAGTGCGTCCGCCTCAGAAATTGTTGCAGGGGCACTCAAGAATCACAAACGGGCGATTATTGTGGGTGACAAAACAACTCATGGAAAAGGAACAGTTCAATCTCTTATACAGATGAATTTACCTTTTAACTTTAATTCTTCAACTGGAAAAAAAAGTGCTGCGAAAATTACGATACAAAAATATTATTTGCCATCGGGAAAAAGTACTCAGATTCAAGGTGTAGAAAGTGATATTTCTATGCCGACTATTAATACTTTTTTACCTATCGGTGAATCAGATTTGGATAATGCTTTACCTTGCGACAGCATTGCACCAGTAAACTTTCGCAGACCTGCAAATGAATTTGTATATGCATTAGATGATATTCAAAACTTGAAAAAGAAAAGTCTTACTAGGCAACAAGTTTTGCCCGAGTTTGTTTACCTAAACAAGGATGTAAATTGGTATAAAAATAAGAGAGAGGAAACCACACTTTCTCTCAATCTCGGAAATCGAAGAGAGCAAAAAATTATTAATCAAGAATTTAGTGAATCCATGTCAGAAGACTTTGATAATCTTTCAAAAAATGCTTTTACCCAAAAAAATATAAATCTTAATATCGTAGACCTCCAGAATACAAAATCACGAGAAGTAAGAGGTGATAACAAGGATGGTAACAGTACAACTAACCTGTACAAACTTCCAACCAACTTTGATATAAGATTACACGAGACATGTAGAGTGATGTCAGATTGGGTTGGCATTATAGAGTCAAGAAATTTAACGCACAAAAACTAAATATTAAAGGATTAAATTTAGCACTTAATCCTTTCGTGCTATTATAAATCGCTCTCTATTTGTAAAATCTTTAATAACTTCTATTTTAGGGAATTTAGACTCTAATATAGGTAGCAATACCGTCTTTTGTCCTAATCCGGTTTCAAGTGCTAGCATGCCCCCTTTACTTAAGTTACTTTCGGCGAGTGCAATGATCTTACACAAATCTGAAGTCCCATCTGTTGAAACGAGAGCAATTTTTGGATCAAAAAACTTTACTTCATCCTCTGCATTTTTCCATTCTTCAATAGTTAAGTAGGGAGGGTTGGAAACAATTAGATCATATTGATTCTCTAATTTTTGTTGAGTCCAGTCAAAATTCTCAAATCTTACATTTTCTAATTTATTCAAAGATGCATTTTCTCTTGCTAGTTCAATCGCATCACTAGATTTATCTAAGCCGATTCCTGTCGCTAGTTTATTATTTTTGCATAATGTGATCAGTATAGCACCAGAACCTGTTCCAAGATCCAAAATTTTTCCACTAAATTTACTTCCGATTCTTTCATTAATTAATTCGGTCAGATATTCAGTTTCGGGTCTAGGAATTAATGCTCTTTTATCGCATGATAACTCAACACTTCCAAAACTAATTTTACCAAGAATATGTTGTAGTGGAACTCTCTTTCCGCGCTCGATAACAAATTCCCTGATTTTATTTTGGTATTGTAATTCGACCGGATTTTCAAATTCCAAATATAGCTCCACTCTTTTTTTATTTGTTATAAATGATACTATCCACTCCACATCACACTTTGGATTAGGAACGCCTTTTTTCTGTAAAAATTCAGTAGACAAATTTATAATTTCTAAAAATGATAATGGAGAATTATTCATTTTCTAAAAGCATATTTTCTAATTTAATCTTTTGGTCCTCTTGGCTAAGAGCGTCAAACAGATGATCTAAATCTCCCAATAATGCTTCATTTAATGCATGAGATGTATAATTTATTCTATGGTCGGTGATTCTACTTTGGGGGAAATTATATGTTCTTATTCTCTCACTCCTATCTCCAGTACCAACTTGGTCTCTTCTTTCTTTTGCGTACTTTTCTCTTTCTTCCGATTGTTTCAAATTCAATAATCTTGATTTTAGAACTGTCATACCTTTATTTTTATTCTTCAATTGTGATCTTTCATCGGCACAATAAACCGTAAGACCCGTTGGTTTATGCAAAATCTGTACCGCTGAATCAGTTGTGTTCACTCCTTGACCCCCCGGACCACTTGCTCTGCATACATTTATTTCCAATTCACTTGGATCAATTTTAATTTCCACATCTCTGGCTTCTGGTAGCACTGCAACTGTTGCAGTCGATGTATGAATTCTTCCACTAGCTTCTGTTATTGGTACTCT
The DNA here is from genome assembly GCA_029252505.1 of Opitutales bacterium. Taxonomy (GTDB): domain Bacteria; phylum Verrucomicrobiota; class Verrucomicrobiia; order Opitutales; family Seribacteraceae; genus Seribacter. Next base: position 27,524 of record JAQXBH010000229.1, read on the forward strand.
TTGTACACGATGAACCCCGCTTTCGAATTTAAGTTTAGACCAAACATCCTGACCTTTTAAAAGAAATATAACTTCTTTAAACCCACCTGTTTCTGAGGTACTTTGGCTCATACACTCGAAATTCCAATTCTTGTTTTCTGCTAGTTTGCAGTACATCCTGTATAAATCTGAAGCAAAAAGCGAAGCCTCCCCTCCCCCTGCTCCCGCCCGAATTTCTATAATTGTATTCCTGCCTAAATCGGGGTCTTCTGGGAGCATCGAATAAAGTAAAGTTTTATGTAAGGAGGGGATTTTAATTTCCAATCCTTCAATTTCTTCCTTTGCCGTTTCGGCAAACTCAGGCTCACTGATTAATTCTTTCGCATCTTCTATCGCTTTTTGGCAAATCGAAATTTCTTCAAATTGTTCGAGAATTATTTTTATTTTACTGTGTTCTCGAGAAATCTTAGTAGCGAGTTCTTGGTCTTTAAAAACTGATGGATCCGCAAGTTTGGATTCAAGTTCATTGTATCGTTGCAGAAAGGGTTCAATGTTTGGTAAATCAACCATGGAGTATACCATAACAGAACAAAATTTCTTTAAAACTAGTAAATGAACCCAAATCAACAAAATCGTCAGATACATGGGCAAAACATAATTGCCTGTGTTTGGGACTTTGATAAAACTTTAATTCCAGGATATATGCAAAAACCTTTGTTTAAGCATTACGGAATAAACGAGACATCTTTTTGGTCTGAAGTAAATCAACTGCCCGGTTTATATTCGTCCCGCGGAATGAGAGTCTCACCTGATACCATTTATCTCAATCACTTGTTAAGCTATGTTAAAAATGGTCCGATGCGTGGATTAACAAATGAGAGGTTAAAAGAATTGGGGGGAGAAATCGAATTTTACCCAGGACTACCAAACTTTTTTGTTGAATTGGCCCAAATAGCCGATCAAGCGGAATTTGCTGGTTATGATTTTAAAATTGAACACTACATCATTAGCACTGGTATTTCAAAAATCATAGAAGGAACTAAAATTTCTCCTTATGTTGAAGATATATTTGCCTGTGAGTTCATTGAATCTCCATTGCCTCCTAACTTTATGAGTCAAACTGAATTTTCACTTCCGTTAGATTTGGAAATCTCTCAGGTTGGCATGACTGTAGATAACACCATAAAGACACGTTGCATTTTTGAGATTAATAAAGGATGCAATAAGAATTCCTCTATTGATGTGAATACTTTTATACCCCATGAAGATCGTCGGGTTCCTGTAGACCAAATGATTTATGTGGCAGATGGCCCCAGTGATGTTCCAGTATTTACGGTAGTTAAACAAATGGGCGGAAAAACATATGCTGTTTATGATCCCACCAATGAAAAGGAATTTGAACAGTCCTGTGATTTAGTGGAACGCTCAAGAGTACATAATAATGGCCCCGCCGATTATCGAAAAAGTTCACCTACATCGATATGGATGAGGCAAAAAATAAAAGAAATCCTTAGAAATATGATCAAGAAGCGAAATGATCAATTGAGCGAACGTTCTGGAGCTTCTCCTAAGCATATTCAAGAAAAAAGTCATGATAAAAATGAGTTTAACCTGAAACAAGATACTTTTTGGAAATAAACGAAATAACTACGAATTAAAAAACTATCTTTCCACTGAAGATTAAAATTGCTACTGTTTGAATACCAAGATGGATATATCTAATTGGACTCGTAAATGCCTACTCGGAATAGAGGAACTTTCACCAAGTGAAATTACTCAAATTTTGGAACTGTCAAAATTATTTAAAAAGGAAATAGAGGGTGACAATTCTAAGAAAAATTATTTGCGCGGGAAGAGAATTGTGAACTTGTTTATGGAACCAAGTACAAGGACAAGAATTGCTTTCGAGGTAGCAGCAAAGTCATTACATGCTGATGTAATTTCGGTCGCTGAGCAGTCCAGTAGCTTAACTAAGGGAGAAACATTGCGAGATACAGCAATGAATATACAGGCACTGGGTGCAGACGCGATTGTTCTTCGCCATTCTTCACCTGGTGCTTCTTTATTTCTTTCCAAAATAGTAGATGTTCCAATTATAAATGCTGGGGATGGCGCTCATGAACACCCAAGCCAAGCGTTGTTAGATTTATATACGCTTCAGGACAGACTAGGAAGTGTGGCGGGTAAGAAAATAACAATTTTGGGAGATATTTTATTTAGCCGTGTGGCACGGTCTAATTTTTGGGCTTTATCTAAAATGGGGGCAGAAGTTACGCTTGCTGGACCATCCACTTTGGTTCCCAAGCAATTTGAAAGTATGGGGGCACGGGTTAGTCATAATTTAAAGGATGCATTGCAAGATGCTGATGCAGTTATGCTTTTGAGGATTCAACACGAAAGGCAATCATCAAGCCATTTTCCATCGCTGGCAGAATACACCAAAATTTTTGGATTAAATAAAGACAGAAAACATTGGTTAAAAAAAGATGCACTTATTCTTCATCCAGGTCCAGTAAATCGAGGTGTTGAGCTAGACTCAGAATTAACGGACTCTCCACAATCAGTTATCTTAGATCAGGTTAGCAATGGAATCGCAGTAAGAATGGCAATTCTTTATTTATGTACATTGCAGGGAGCAAGCAGTTTATGAGTATAACCTGCTTAAAAGGAGGTAGAGTTATTGACCCCGTTAATGGAGTGAACAATATCCAAGATGTTTACTTTCAAAAAGAGACAATAATAACAAAACCTAGAAATATCGATACAGAGCTTATTACAACAATCGATGTTCGAGGTAAAATAATATTTCCCGGTCTAGTAGATTTGAGGTTTCATCTAAAAAATATCACAGGAGGTCAGACAGAAAATATATTAAGCGGTACGCAAGCAGCAGCAGCGGGTGGGTATTCCTCAGTATTGCTTATGCCAGACATTTCACCCAAACCAGATAACCCCGGAACAATACAATTTATACAAGATAGAATAATTAAACATGCATGCGTTAAAGTTCTTTTATGCGGTAATTTAACAAAAGATGGAAAGGGAGAGCAACTTGCCCCTTTGGGTTCTCTTCAAGAGACTGGTGTAATTGCAATAACGGACTGCCCTAAAACGTCACAGAATAACCAAATATTTTCTAAGGGAGTAGAGTATGCGTCCATGTTCGGATTATTAGTACTTGATTTACCCAGAGATATGTCACTGTCTGGAAATGGTTCTGCACACGATGGACCGCTAGCATTAAAGATGGGATTGGGTGGTTATCCAAGGATTGCTGAGGAACTCTATGTTCAACGAGCAATATCGATTGCTCAAAGTATTGACACAAAAATTCATTTAACTTCAATCTCTTCCAAGGGTTCTGTAGAATTAATAAAATCTGCAAAAGACAAAGGAATCAAAATATCTGCTGATGTAACAGCAAACCACTTATACTTTAATGAAAACTGTATAACTGGTTTTAACCCGAATTTTAAAATGTCCCCACCTATTCGCGAAGAAATTGATAGGGTTTCATTAATAAATGCATTGCTTGAAGGTACTATTGATTGTGTTTCAACAGCTCATAATCCCTTTCAAGAGCATGAAAAAAATGTGGAGTATGATTTATCGCCTGCTGGAGTAGTTGGTTTCGAAACTACTTTATCAAGTTGTTATCAAACTCTAAAAGAACATAAGAAATTTTGTTGGACGAAGTTAATTAAAGCAATGTCAAGTAATCCCTCCAAAATTTTAGAAATAGATACAGGCAGTTTATCAATTGGAACGCCAGCAGATGTTGCAGTATTTGACCCAAATATAGAATGGGAGTATGAAGCTAGAAATAGCTTTAGTCAGGCAACAAATTCACCGTTCGAAAAACATTTATTTCAAGGTAAAATAATCCAAACTTTCGTTAATGGAAAAATTGCATTTGATTTAAAATAAAAAATATTTTGTATCCAGAATTAGTTATTAATTTAATTGTGGTGTTGTTTTCGTTTTGTCTGTTACAAAACAAAGATTCAAGCATAAGATATCACATCAATGTGCAGTTTCCTGAAAAAAACTACTCATTAATTACAATACCCGCTTGTACGATTTTCTTTTTAGAAAATAGTATGAATTATTTAATAGTTTTTTGTACTATATTTATAGTTAGTTTTTCAAAAGGAAAAGAATTACTTAGAATTAAATTTTTAGAAAAAACCAAATTAAGTATTAAAAGATTAATTTTATTTTGGCCTTTGCTATTATTTGTCTCATTTATTTCTAGTCAGTTATTTAAAGAATATCGAGAACAAGATTTGGTTTTAAAGCTACAAAAATTAGGAATATCATACGAAATAATTAATATTGTAATTTTAGCAGTTTTAATTTCACCCATATTAGAAGAAATTTTTTTTCGTAAATTTATGTATTGTTCACTCAAGAAGAATTTAGGGGTCTTATGGGCAGCGATATTAACATCATTTCTCTTCGCCTTGGTTCATCTTAACTTATACGCATTTCCTGTATTATTTGTTCTCAGTATTATCCTTATTATTATATATGAAAAAGATAATAATATAATTTCACCTGTTCTTTTACATTCAATATTTAATTCAGTAATGATCATTTCAATATTATTTTCCAGAGAATGTTAAAAACTAATACTCAGGTTAGTGACAGCATATCTTCCACTGCAAAAATAGCACTCGAGTTTGCTAAATCATTAGAGAATAACTGTATAATCTACTTGAACGGAGATGTGGGTTCAGGCAAAACTATATTTACAAACAAAGTCGCTAGTTACTTTGGAAATCATACTATTACAAGTTCTTCTTTTTCAAGGATACAACTCCACAGAGGATTCCCTAATATTATTCACTGTGATTTATACAGAGGAGTGTTCACTTCAGCACAACTTTTACTAGAACTTGAATCTCACCTGGTAGAACCTTGGCTCCTTTTCATTGAGTGGCCAAATGAAACTTTATCAATTCCAAATAGTTTTCAATATGTTGTTAACATAGATATAATTAGTTTGGGAAATCGTACTTTTTCCTTTGAGCAAATTATTTAACAAGCAATTGTACCATCTGAAAATTCCTTAATATAACCCTCCTTAACTAACCATTTTAACTCAGTTAAAATTTGTTTTTTTTCTAATTTTAATTTCTCTGATTGTGATAAGATATGTAAAATCCTTGTAGGTTTATCCGATTGTATAAGCTCAACAATCTTCACGCAATTTTTGGAAAGTTTTTCTACTTCAATTGATTTCGGATTTTGAGCTGCTGCAAACAGATATTTTTTTGGTCCGTATTTAAAAATGTAAAATCCACTCTTTTTAAAGTTGATCAGTATATTAAAAAAAAGATCTTTCTTCCATTGGTACGATGTATTCAGAAAGTCACACATAAAATCATTCAACTTTTTTTCAAATCGATCTATATTATCACCTTTTATCTTAATTATTTTACTAGATTGAATAAACTTTTCAGATTCTGTTGAACTTATGTATCCTACAACTGCTTCAATTTTATTAAATCTTTTCTTATTATTAAGTTCCTTTGTCTCGTAACTTAATATTTTAAGTGGTTCATTTTTCCATTTTGTAATAGTTAATTCATCTTCGACGATTTGTAAACTATCGACGTACTTATCATAACTTAAACCAATTCTATTTTCGATTAAATGTGTTTTAATTACTGACTCAAAATCGTGAAAACTTTTCGGAGGCAGTAATACATCAGTTTTCGTACATTTTAATATATTTTTAAAGTTACCACTAGGATTTTCACCGATTGTTTCAGTTATATTTACAACATGCTTTAATCCCTTGTTAACTATGTGTTTGATTGCACTTGATTTTGTACTAAATATTGAATTATCAAATGTAGTAGTAAAAAAAACATCAAGTTCTGTTAAATTTTCTATTGTGATCTGCAGTCTGTTCTTTTTATCAATTATTGTACGGTTAATTTCTTCCAAGCTGTAAGAAATACCGGATTTTCTAATCCCTTTTTTTAAGGTATCTAATATTTTCTTATCGGCACTTACTGTTATTTTAAATTTGTTGTTAAATGAGTTTTCATACCTACTCGGTAATTCTTTCTGCTTCCCTTTGAATTCTCTTCGCCTGTCGCGTTGTTTAGGTATATCTTTACTATTATTTTTAACTTTATTTGTTTTGTCGTTCCAATCTGGAGCAAAATCAAGATCTTTTAACTGGCTTAAATCAACTTTCTCTTCCTTATTATTCTCTTCCATAATATCTCATTATTAAATAATTTTGTTTGCTATCTTGCTTTTTCAACGGAATTGTTTTAACAACACTTTTGTTTGCTCAGGTGGCGGAATTGGTAGACGCGCTAGACTAAGGATCTAGTGCCTGTAAGGCGTGGGGGTTCGAGTCCCCCCTTGAGCACCAAAATCATCCATCTATCTTTCTGTCGAACGATTTCGTTTTCGTTTTATCAAAAATTCTGTGCTTTGTCCGTATACCTGCATTGTATTCATCTTTGAAGGTCTTGTTACCAAAACGATCAAACCCTTCAAATAAACCCTCTTTTTGGTTTTTTTCCCAATGTTCTAGAAGTTTAACTTGGAAACTTCCTCCAGCTAATTTGTAATTTTTAACGATCCACTCGTTAGAGTCATTACCATTGTATTTATTACCAAATTTTACTTTCGCTTTATGGTTCCATTCAAGCCACATTGTTTCATGTTCTTGACTGGAGTAATTCTCTGGATCAAATGGTTCATTGTACCAAAAAATGTGTGTTCCTTGTTTGACACCATGGCTGTAATCTTTTGAAAAGACAGGTATTCCAACTTCTGTGAAACGTTCCCATTTGCCATGTAGTCTTCCTGACAAATATTGTTTTTGAAACATAATTTGTTTGGTTGGAAATCGTTTTTCTATTGTTCCGCTAAACGGAAGCGTTTCATCTCCCCAAAATGCTCGAGGGGAAGAGCTCCAATTTGATGATTTAATGATATCAACACTTTTAATTTTGCCATCTATCACCTTAACATTCCCGAGCACAAATGAGTTTCCCATACTTCCAGTCACTGATGCTTTTACATCATTTGAGTATCCCGTTCCGCCTGATTTCATTATCAATCTAACTAATTTACCTGATTTGGTTATCTCAGGTAAAGCGACTGCTCCTTCTCCTTTCCAAAATAAATGTTTATCTGTAAATTTTACATTGTTTGCGTCATCCATTCTTAGATAAGCTGAATCCGCTCTTCTAATTTTGTAGGGACTGTAGGGGAGAGTTTGACTGTCTCTGGAAAATGATGCCCACCATTCGAGTGTCCGTTTTATGTTTGCTTCAAAAAGGATCAGGAAAGCGAATCCAAAAAAAACTAAACAAATAGCCAAACTGGTGATAATTAGCTTTTTCATATTAGTTCTAAATGATTGTCTGTTATAATTTTTAAATCAAGACGAAAAAGTTTAACTTAAATCCAGCATTTTGACCGGTGGGAAAGTGATTTATTTAATGATGCTGGAAAAAATGGCCCTTGATAAACCAAAGAGGAATAAATTTGTAATAAAGACGCTCCGGCATCTAGTTTTCTAATTGCAGAATCGACTGACGAAATTCCTCCCACACCTATAATGGGAAACCTGTAATCAGTTAGCCTTGCGAGAAATTTTATAACTTGAACTGACTTTGCTTCAATCGGATTTCCACTCAATCCACCACTTTCGAACGAATCAAAATTTAGGTTTTCAAATCTGCTTACTGATGTATTGGTAGCGATCACACCTGAAAAGCCAATATCTCTAGCACTACAGACAATATGTTCTAAAGATTTGTAATTTTCATCAGGCGAAATCTTGAGAAGAAGCGGAATCAATGCAACATTGTGTTTTTTCGCACAAGCACGGCTTGCTTTTATAAGATTTTGAAGAAAGGGAGTGATGAAGTTTTTGCCGTGAAGTTCCCTCAAATTCGGTGTGTTAGGTGAGCTGATATTAACTGTGATATAATCAGCCTGATTATAACATTTATTCAAGCATGATATATAGTCATTTTGTGCTTGATCAATGGGAGTGTTTTTTCCTTTTCCTATATTAATTCCCAGTGGTGCTGATCTCTTTCCTTTGGGGTAAAATTTTGCAATCCGATTCACGACAGCATCGGCACCATCATTATTAAACCCCATTCGGTTTACTAACGCATCATATTTTGGATATCGAAAAAGTCTTGGTTTTGGGTTACCTGGTTGTGCTTGTGGAGTAATTGTTCCAATTTCAACATGGCCAAAACCAAGCGAGAAGAAAGTTTTTGGAAAAGCGCCATTTTTATCCATTCCAGCAGCCAATCCTAAGGTATTGGGAAAAGACAGCCCAAAAACATTACAGGATTGATGTTTGGTGGAAGAAGCCAAATTAATACATTTTCTAGCCAAACTTGATTTTTCTGTAATGGTTAAAAATTGACATGCTAAGTCGTGGGCATGTTCTGCATTTAACTGAAAGAGGAGAGGCCGAATTAATTTTTTATAAATTAGATTCATAAGTTAAAACCTAGTAAATCAAAAATAGCTTCTTAGAGCGATCAAGAATGAAAAATTACTCTATTTTAAAAAAAGATGGTTGTAATCTTAAAACAACCATTCATAAGACAAATTAATGAAAAAAACAGGTTCTAGTTTAGATTGGTGCATTGTTCGAATCGGAGAAGATAAGAATTGGTGGATTAATTCTATAAGTGATAACGAAAATTGGGATGCCGATAATTTAAGCATTATTGATCCCAAGCAGTTTCTTTATATTAATGAACTTCTAGATTCTATGACAGAATTTGGTCTAGATACTCAATTAGTTGATGACGCTTTTTTTACTTTTGCAATTGAGGAAGAAATTGACGGAGGAATGATCAAGTTGGTTCGAGTTCGCGATTCGTTACTGAAAGCAGAAGATATGCTTTTCGCTCTTCCTGATGTACTGGATGAGGACAAGGGCCCCTATGCTGATTTTCTTAATCATGTTTCTGAAAAAAGAGTTAGCATGCTCAATGAATTAATAGAATTTGCAGAACCTTACACTCAGGAAGAAATGGAAGAAGTCCTAGCAGAAAAACAAAACAATGATTTCCTTGAAGGAAGGCGATCGCATTTCAGTGATGAATTATTCTCCATTTTAGAGTTTGTGCCTGACGGCTTTGCAATTGATGCAGATTTAGAAGATGAATCTGACAAATTGAAGGATAAAGAGGAGGATTACTCGGATTTGGAATCGGATTTAATCGAAGTTTCTGACAAAGAGGAAAAGTTATTACCCGATGCTGATTTAAAATGGGACGAAGAAGAGGAGAAGGATGATACCACTCCCTATGAGGGAGGCGCCCCTGATGAAAGCTCTTAAATTATTTTAGCGATTCTTTCCGCAAAATAAGTAAAAATTATGTTTGCCCCTGCCCTTTTAATTGAATGCATTGATTCAAGAGCACAGGACTCCAGGTCGAGCCAGCCCTGTAAGTGAGAGGCCCATATTCGTGAATATTCCCCTGAAACCTGATACGCTGCTATTGGAATGTTGAAGTTTTCCTTGGCGTATTTGATTACATCTAAATATGGTTCTGCAGGCTTTATCATTAAAATATCAGCACCTTCATCGAAATCTAACTCCAATTCCCTTTTTGCTTCACGGAGGTTTGCAGGGTCTAATTGATAAGAAGATTTGTCGATAGTAGTTTTTTGTCCGGTACCGATTGCATCCCTAAATGGGCCATAGTATGCAGAAGAGAATTTTGCCGAGTAAGAAAGAATACCTGTGTTGTGTTTGTTTTGTTTGTCTAATTCTTCACGAATCAGTTTAACACGACCATCCATCATATCGGAAGGTGCGACCAAGTCGTACCCTGCTTCCGCTGCTAATACTGCTCCCTGGGCAAGAATTTCGACCGTTCTATCATTTTCAACTACCCCATTACAATCGAGTATACCATCGTGCCCGTGAGTTGTGTAAGGATCGAGGGCAATATCACCAATAAGGGCAACATTATCAACTGCTGCCTTAATTTCGTAAGCAGTCTTATATACCAGGGAATCGGAATTGAGGAATTCGGAGCCTAATGGGTTTTTTTTACTAGCCTGAATCTGTGGAAAAATAGCAAATGTATTGATCCCAATATCTTGCCATTCTCTAATTTTTGACACCAATAAATTGAGGGGCCATCGAAATATTTCAGGCATAGAATCAATTTTTTCAGGAACTTGAGCTTGTTCAGAAACAAAAACTGGTAAAACAAGATCATTATGACATAATTCTTGTTCTTTGACCAAAGAACGAAAAACTGGATTATTTCTTATGCGCCTAGGGCGATGGGTTAGGTTGAAATTCATTGATGAAGGGTAATTAAAATGAAATACTCGTAAGCAAATATAAATTCTATTAAATGTTATTATACCTCTAAGCTACTATGATCGCTATAAAATTATTTGATTAATCTATGGAATGGGAAATGTTTTTAGCTTTCGGACTCTTGTTGGCCGCTCTTATTTCTTTTTTAATGGAGAAGGTAAGTGTTGATACCACTGCCCTTACCTTATTAGGAATTATTTTACTATTTTCGGGGTTAGAAATTAGTGATAATTGGCCTTCTTTACCCCACATTTTAAGTGTATTTTCTAACGAGGCACCACTTACCATTGCGGCAATGTTTGTCATTAGTGCTTCTTTAAATCGTTGTAGATTAATTGAGCAAGCTTCCGATTCATTGGGCAAATTTTGTAAATATGGATATCGCAGGTTCATGCTCATTTTACTTTTACTGGTAGCCTTTGTATCCGCTTTTATCAATAACACTCCAGTTGTGGTCGTATTATTGCCAGTCGTGATAAGCCTTTCAAGAAAAATGGGAGTACCATCTTCGAAAATGCTTATACCGGTGTCTTATGCCTCAATATTTGGTGGATGCTGTACTTTGGTTGGTACAAGTACCAATATTCTAGCAAGCGGAATTATAACAAATTCTACAATCTACCAAAACATGGAACCATTGGGTATGTTTGAGTTAGCAAAAATAGGCCTTCCCCTATTGGCAATTTCTTTAAGCTTTTTAGTTTTATTCGGAAGAAGATTGTTGCCCGATAGGGAAGCATTATCGGATATAATATCAGACCTAGACAGTAAGGAATTTTTAACTGAGGCTATTGTGCATGATAACTCCCCACTTGTTGGACAAAGAATTAAAGATTCTGGAATTACCAAACTTTCCGGAGTAAGACTTTTAGAAATTGTAAGAAATGGAGCCGCAATTTCAGCAAGGAAAACAGGGGAAAAACTGGAAGCAAAAGATCGCCTCGTCCTTTCTTGTAAACCACAAGGGATTATCGAAACTAGTGAAATAGAGGGTGTAAATTTATTAAATGAAACTGCTCTTGGTATTGAGCAAGTTTCCTCTAAAACTGGAATAATGGTGGAGTGTGTGGTGGGACCCTCATCTTCTTTGATTTCAAGGAACCTTTCGGACGCAAGTTTTAGGGCTCGTTTTAATTTAACTATTCTCGCAGTACACCGTCGGGGAAAAAATCTTGGGGTTGAAATTGAAAAGATACGGCTCCAGCCAAGTGACACATTATTAATTTTGGGAGCCGAAGATGCAATAGAAAGACTGAGAAAATCTGATGAAGTCATCCTGCTGGACCAAGCGGCCATGCCAATGAAGAATATGAAAAAAAAGGCACCCATCGTGATTGCAGTTCTAATTGGGATTATAGCAGTTGCTTCCTTTGGTGTATTACCGATTTCTATAACCTCAATTATTGGGGTGTCAATTTTACTGCTAACTGGTTGCCTAAAACCGCGAGAAGCCTACCACGCAATCGAATGGAACATATTAATACTGATTTACGGGATGCTGGCACTAGGCATAACGATGCAAAGTACGGGTGCATCCTCAGTTATTGCATCAGTAGTAGGAGGAGTTGGGTTGGGGTTATTTGAACCGGAATGGCAACCATTTGCGGTTTTAGTAGTTTTATATTTATGCACTGCTTTTTTAACTGAAGTTTTATCAAATAATGCAACAATTGTCATAATGGCACCGATATCACTGGAGGTAGCACATTTAATGAACATGCCCCCAAGCGATGCGAGAGCCTATATATTAACAGCTTGTATTGCTGCATCCGCAAGCTTTGTCACGCCAATTGGATACCAGACAAATACATTTGTTTATACTGTTGGAGGTTATCAATTTAAAGATTTTCTGAAAGTGGGTATTTATTTTAACTTAATATATTTTATTGGATCTATCACTTTAGTTTCAATTATTTGGGACTTTATTCCATGATAGCTTTTATCAAAAAAAGTATTTCCTAGAAAAGCATTAGGGGATACTGAAAATCATAGTAAATTTAATTTCTAAAAATTGATCATGAGTTTCTTTAATACATGATATTTAATGCTTTATGAAGTTATGAGGTCCAAAATTAAAATACTAAAATACTAGGCACCGCGCCCCCCTCAAGTTTTCAGGAAAAAGTTTAAATCCTACCTTGACTGAAATACCAAAAAAAAGGTATAAAATAACCACTGAAGACTACTTCATGATTGTAAGAAAAATAAACATTTTAGCCTCTATCTTAAAAGAACTAAAGCGTTAGCAAGGAAACAATTTAATTGCCAAATATGTCAGAAGAAAAAAACCAAAAAAAAGAAGAAAAGTACGACTCTTCACAAATTCAAAAGTTAGAAGGCCTAGAGGGAGTGCGAAAGCGTCCCGACATGTATATCGGAGATACCAATGAAAGGGGTCTGCATCATTGTGTTTTTGAAATTGTCGATAATTCAATTGATGAATCGTTAGCAGGGCATTGTTCAGAAATAAAAGTGCAACTTCACGCGGATGGATCGTGCTCAATCCAAGACAATGGTAGAGGAATTCCAGTAGATGTGCATCCAAAACATAATATGCCTGCGCTAGAATTAGTACTTACCAATTTGCATGCAGGGGGTAAATTTGGAAAAGGAGCCTATCAGGTCTCGGGAGGGTTGCATGGAGTTGGTGCAAAATGTGTAAATGCTGTTTCGGAATGGTTTATTGCAGAAGTCAGACGAGAGGAAAAAATTCATCAGATGGAGTTTTCTAGGGGCAAAACTACTCAGAAAATGAAAGTGATCGGATCCTGCCAATCTACCGGTACAAAAGTTACTTTTCTTCCAGATGAACAAATTTTTACCGAAACAAGGGAGTTTAAATTTGATATTCTTGCCAAAAGATTGCGGGAATTAGCATTCCTCAATCCCGGTGTCAAGATATCGTTGAAAGAAGACAAAGGGGAACGCGAGCAAACATTTGTTTTCGAGGATGGTATTAGTGAATATGTAATGTATTTAAATCAAAATAAGAATTGCTTAACTAATGAACCAATATCGTTTTCCGGGGAGGCGCCTGCCGAAACAGGAGAGGGAACTATTATATTAGAGGTTGCTTTAATTTATAATGACTCCTTCTCCGACCAACTTTACGCATATGCAAATTCGATTCATAATGTAGAAGGAGGTACTCATCTGTCCGGTTTCCGCACAGCTCTGACCCGCGTTATTAATGGTTATGCGAGGCAAAACGATTTATTGAAGGAAAAAGAATTATCATTAACGGGTGATGATGTAAGAGAGGGATTAACCGCGGTTGTTTCGGTAAAGGTACCAGAGCCAAGATTTGAAGGACAAACGAAAACCAAACTTTCAAACCGTGAAGTAGATGGGATTGTCCAAAAAATCGTTGGTGAAAAGATGAAATACTATTTTGAAATGAATCCCGACACAGCAAAGTCATTAATTCAAAAAGTAATTCATGCTGCTCGTGCAAGAGAGGCAGCAAGAAAAGCACGGGAAACTGTAAGAAAAGGAGCATTATCTGGTGGTGGATTGCCAGGCAAATTAGCCGATTGTGCTGAGAAGGACCCTGCCAAGAGTGAATTGTACATAGTGGAGGGAGACTCAGCAGGAGGTTCAGCTAAGCAAGGACGAGATAGGCTTACCCAGGCGATACTTCCATTAAGGGGAAAATTATTGAATGTTGAAAAGGCTCGTTTAGATAAAGTTCTAAACAATGCTGAAATTAGAAGTTTGATCACAGCTGTGGGGACTGGAATCGGAGACCACGAAGGGGAAGGTGCTTTTGACGCTACTAAAGCCCGTTATCATAAAATAATAATAATGACTGATGCGGATGTGGATGGAGCTCACATTAGAACTCTTCTTCTTACATTTTTGTTTAGACAAATGAAAGGTTTAATAGAAAACGGATTCGTATATGTTGCTCGGCCCCCATTATACAAAATAAAAAGAAGAAAAACGGAACAGTATATTCAAGATGATGCAGAAATGAGTAAAATTCTTCTTTCATTAGGCTGTGAGGACATTGAATTTAAAAGAAAAAGTGATAACTATTTATTTTCGGACGAGACAATAAAAAATTTGATCGATCATTTTTTAAAAATCGAAGCACTAGGAAAAGGGATTCAACGCTATGGATGTACTTTAACAAGGTTACTTGCCCAACTTGATGGAAAGACAGAATCTCTTCCGAGGTTTTTAGCCCGAATTCGTACTGGTAATGATGAGGAAATTAGATTTTTCCAAGATACTGAGGCTAAAGCTGGGTTTATGTTGTCACAAAATATTATAGAAGACAATGAACTTGATTCTGTTAGTAGAGAAATAGAATTAAACGGATTAAAAGTGAGCCAAAGAATTTCAATTCACGAGATATACGAGTCGCATGAAATTGAAAAGTTATTAAAACAATGCAATGAATTAGGTATTAATTATACACTCTTTTCTAACAAGGATGAATCATCTGATTATCATATTATCACAAATAGTGGTGATGAAAACAAAGAAGAATCTGTAGGTATCTTTTCAGTAATTAATTTTCTAGAAACTATAAGAAAGCAGGGAAGGAAAGGACTTCAAATTCAAAGATATAAGGGCTTGGGGGAAATGAACCCGAAGCAACTTTTTGAAACGACGATGGATCCACTAAAACGGAGTCTAATTAAAGTAGAAATTGAGGATGCAATTGCTGCCGACAATATTTTTACTATGCTAATGGGAGAGGAAGTCCCACCTCGCAGAGCTTTTATTGAAGATAATGCACTAAATGTTTCATTTTTAGACGCCTAATAAATTTACAATGACAGACAATAACAAATCACTTTTTTCAGGAAATATCAGCGATATTATGCAATCTGCTTACATCGATTATTCGATGTCAGTGATTGTAAGTAGAGCCTTACCGGATGTTCGAGACGGTTTTAAGCCAGTTCATCGCAGAGTATTGTACGCTATGTTGCGGGAAGGTTTGTTGCACAGTAGGGCTTATGATAAATGTGCCGGTGTAGTAGGAGAAGTCTTAAAAAATTATCATCCGCACGGGGATAGTTCTGTATATGATACATTAGTAAGAATGGCACAACCGTGGGTAATGAGGTATCCGTTGGTAGACGGGCAAGGTAATTTTGGTTCTGTAGATGGAGATTCTGCGGCAGCGTATCGTTATACAGAATGCCGACTAACTAAAATAGCGGAGGAGTTGCTTAAGGACATTGATGAAGATACAGTCGACTTTGCGCCAAATTATAAGGAAAGTTCTACAGAGCCAACTGTTTTGCCTTCTTCTCTGCCATCTCTTTTAATGAATGGTTCATCAGGTATTGCTGTAGGAATGGCCACCAATATACCTCCCCATAATTTGGGTGAATTGATTGATGCAGTAACCTTATTAATTGACCACCCTAACTGTACAATTGAGCAAATTATGGAAATTCTTCCTGGTCCTGATTTTCCAACTGGTGGGACAATTGCTGGTAGATCTGGTATTAATTCTTATATGCATACGGGCCGTGGAATCGTGAGAATGAGAGGCACAATAACCACAGAGGAATTACCGAATGGAAAACAGCAAATAATAATTTCTGAAATTCCATATAATGCAAATCGTGCAACACTAGTAACTAGAATTGCAGATTTAGTGAAAGAAAAAATTCTTGATGGAGTGAGCGATCTCAGAGATGAATCTACAGAAACGACTCGTATCGTTGTAGAACTTAAGTTGGGTGAAATTGAGAGAGTTACGATTAACAAACTGTTTAAATTAACTGCACTTGAAAGTAGTTTTGGCGTGATTTTATTGGCCTTAGATAAGAGAAGGCCACGACAAATGAATATCAAAGAAGCTTTGGAGTGTTATGTTGATCATCGGAGAGAGGTTATTCTTAGAAGGACGCAATTCAGATTGAGGAAGGCCGAAGATAGAGCTCATATACTAGAGGGATATAAAATTGCACAGGATAATTTGGATGATTTTGTTCGTATAATTCGAGCTTCAGCAAATCGAATAGAAGCAAAATCAAATTTAGTAGCAAAATATACTCTTTCTGACAGGCAGGTGAATGCAATTCTTGATCTACGATTGTACCAATTGACTGGTATGGAAAGAGAGAAAATCGACGAAGAATATCAAGAATTAATGACAATTATTTCTGGTCTTAAAGAAATCATTGAAAATGAACACATACTCTTAGCAGTTATCAAAGATGAATTAAGTGCACTGAGAGATGTTTATGCAGACGAAAGAAAGTGCACAATAACTGAGTATGAGGGCGACGTTAGAATGGAAGATTTAATTCCTAATGATGGTTGTGTTGTCACGATTACGAAAAGCGGATTTATAAAAAGAACTGGTGTTGAAGAATTTCGTTCTCAAAATCGTGGTGGAAAGGGAGTTATTGGTAGTGGTCAAAAAGAGGAAGACCCTGTTGAAATACTACAAACTTGTAATGCTCACGATACGCTTATGTTTTTCATGAAAAATGGTCGTGTGTATGTTGGAAAAGCTTATGAAATTCCAGAAGGAAGTAGAATTGCAAAGGGTAGAAATATAATTAATCTTCTCGAAATGCAGAAGGGCGAAAAGGTTGCTGCCCTTATTGCCATAGATTCCTTTGAATCCGATCAATCGTTGGTTTTATGTACCCAAAAAGGGGTTGTCAAAAAAACAAAGATAAACGCGTACAAAAACCATCGAAAGGGTGGGATTATTGGAATAAATGTCGATGAAGGTGATACCGTATTAAAAGCGATAAAAACCAATTCAGATGATCATATTTTAATTTTGACAAAAAACGGAAAAGGACTTCGATTTTGCTGTGATCAGCTACGAGACCAAGGTAGAGTGACTAGGGGCGTACGCGGTATCAGACTAAAGCCCAAAGATCAAGTAGACACATGCCTTGTGGTCGATGATCAAAAATTATTACTTATTGCAGGTCAAAACGGACTTGGTATTCGTACGCGTTTCAGTGCTTTTCTTCCAAACGGTGGAAAGCTTGATAGCGAATCGCTCGAAGATGCTACCCCAAGGAAAAGGGGTGGTCAGGGTGTTACCGCAATGAATACTGACAGAATAATTGGTGCACTTAGTGTGGACCCTGAGAGTGAAATCTTAATGATAACAAGCAATGGACAAGCGGTTCGTTGCCCTGTAAATAATGTTCGGGAAACAAGTCGTGGGTCGAAGGGGGTTAAACTTGTTAATTTATCCGGTAAAGATAAACTAACTGCTATCTCTGAAGTTGTAGAACTCGATGAAGGAGATGAAATCGAGGCCGAGGCCGATGGAGTGCAATCCGAAAACTCCTTGGAGATCGAGCCAATTGCAGAAACAGAAAGTGAAGACTCTAATACTGACAACGATAACAAAATCGATTTTACCGAATAAATTGTTTAACATTTATGACTTTTGCCAGTCTTTTATAAAGCAAGAAAGCACATATCGAGTCATACAAAGCATTGTGTGAAGTTCTTTTATTTTTTCGGCAATGAATTTTAGCTAGCTCAGAGCTTTCCTCTTTAATAAAAATAGTAGTTAAGTATTCCAGCTTGAATTCTTCCAGTTGTGGGTATAATGATTTGTACATTTCTTTTGTATCGAGCCACGGTCCCCATTCCACGCGATGGTTTGATTTAGTGGTGTTATTGTAAGGCAAGTACTTTTTCAGAAGGTTTTTTTCAGTTGGTACATTGTGGGATATTATAAAATCAGGTGTCTTTTCAAATACTGTTTTAAAAAATTCAATACATTCAATTTCATTTCGAATTGTTTGTTCAGCTAAACTTACTATGTTGGAATTTTCTGATTTGATTAAACCTACTTCTCGTATTCCATTGGAGAGTGAACCTTCAAAGTCCAGGGTCAAAATTTGCATATTTAAAAAAATCTAAATGAATAAATTAAGTTTTCCAGTTTTTACTAAATTTGTAGAAAAAATTACTAGTGAAACATCTTTATTAATTAGTAAATGCTTTGATACAAATATTGTAAATAAAAGAAAAAAATCCGACGGCACGATCGTTACAGATATTGATTTAAATACCGAACGGTATATCAGGGAACAGATTGAAATATCTTACCCCGGTCACAGCATAATTGGTGAAGAGTTGGCTAATAAAGAAGAAAGTACTGAAAGCGTATGGATTATTGATCCAATTGACGGAACATATAGTTTTGCTAGGGGGATTCCTTTATTTGGCACATTAATAGGGTATTTATACGATGAATCTCCTACCTATGGTTGTATGCGCCTTCCTAAAATGGGAAATGAATTACTCGTTGGAGATAATGATTCTTGTTTCTTGAATGGAAGAAAAACAAAATGCACTCCGTTTGTTTCATGGGACGAAGCTCTCATCCTTACAACAGATGAGAAAAGTATCAATCAATCCTCCATCGCATCTAAATGGCGAACGCTAAAGAAACGAGAGGCTCAATTTAGAACTTGGGGCGATTGTTATGGATATTATCTTTTATGCACTGGTAAGGCTGATGCAATGTTAGATATCGATTTAAAACCCTATGACATTTTGCCAATTATACCTATTTTGAAAGGTGCAGGTTTATCGATAATAGATTTTTCAGCAAAAAGAGATTTTACATCAATAGTAGCTTGTAAACCCGAAATTAAAGGTGAATTAGCTAAGTTGTTATTAACTTAATTGATGGAGCGGGCGAAGGGATTCGAACCCTCGACATCCACCTTGGCAAGGTGGTGCTCTACCAGCTGAGCTACGCCCGCGACTAATCAATCAGCATGTAAATATTATCTAAGAAAATCAAGTTAATAATACAAAAAGTAAAAACATGTTCCGAACAAAACTTTTGGTTTTACTTGACAAAAAATCACTTTTCTCTACCTTAAAAAACTTTTCTCTAACTCCATGCCCCCCGCCCATGTAGCTCAGTCGGTAGAGCGCGTCCTTGGTAAGGACGAGGTCGGCGGTTCAAATCCGCTCGTGGGCTCCACATAAATTCAAACTACGTCAAACAAATGGCCAAAGAACAGTTCCAACGCACAAAACCCCACGTCAATGTAGGTACCATCGGTCATGTAGACCATGGTAAAACAACACTAACGACAGCTATTTTACACGCTCAAGCCCGCCAAGGACTTGCTGAGGTCAAAAGCTATGCCGATATAGCGAAAGGCGGAACAGTACGTGACGCGTCTAAAATTGTAACGATTGCAGTTTCTCATGTTGAGTATGAATCAGCAAACAGGCATTATGCTCATGTTGATTGCCCCGGACACGCAGATTTTGTTAAAAACATGATCACGGGTGCCGCACAGATGGACGGAGCTATTTTAGTAGTAGATGCTACTACTGGCCCAATGCCTCAAACTAGAGAACACATCCTACTTGCCCGCCAAGTAGATGTACCTAATTTAGTAGTTTTCTTAAATAAGTGCGACCTCATGTCTGGCGATGACGAAGAGTTACTCGAGTTAGTTGACATGGAAATTCGTGATTTATTAAGCAAGTACGAATTCGATGGTGATAACGCACAAATCATTCGTGGTTCTGCTACAAAAGCACTTGAAAACGAAGAGAGTGACTTGGGTCTAGGATCTATTCAAAAACTGATGGATGCCATTGATACAGAAGTCGCTGAACCAGTTCGTGATGTTGACAAACCACTGTTGATGGCTGTGGAGGATGTTTTCACTATTACCGGTCGTGGTACCGTTGCAACCGGAAGAATTGAGCGTGGAATAATCAAAGTAGGTGAAGAAGTTGAAATCGTTGGTCTTGGAGAATCTCGTAAGACTACATGCACCGGTGTTGAGATGTTTCGCAAGGAATTAGGTGAGGGTCAAGCAGGTGATAATGTCGGAATTCTTCTCCGAGGAATCGAAAAAGCTGATATCCAAAGAGGTCATGTGATTGCTGCTCCTGGAAGTATCAAACCGCATGTAAAAGCAAAAGCTCAAATTTATGTTCTCAATAAAGAAGAAGGAGGCAGGCACACCCCATTCTTTAAAGGTTACCGGCCACAATTCTTCTTTGGTACTGCTGATGTTACTGGTATCGTTCAATTGCCCGAAGGTGTTGAAATGGTAATGCCAGGGGACAATTTAGGTGTTGAAATTGAACTACAAAAGTCAATAGCTATGGAGCCTGGCCAAAGATTTGCTATTCGTGAGGGTGGTAAAACTATAGGAGCGGGCAACATTACTGAAATTTCTTAATCACTAAGATTACAAATCATCAATCCACCCAATTAAAACTTGGGGAGAATAGCTCAATTGGTAGAGCAACGGTCTCCAAAACCGTAGGCTGTGGGTTCAAGTCCCTCTTCTCCCGCCATTTATAATAAATGTGAATCCGTTTAAGAAAGTTAGAACCTTTTACAAGGAGACTGTCGCTGAGCTTGGAAAAGCTAGTTGGCCTACCTTTGCAGAACTACGAGAATCAACTATTGTTGTTGTTATCGGTGTGGTTATATTAGGCTGCTTTATTTCTGTTTCAGATTTTTCATTATCTAATTGGGTGGAGTTTGTAACTCAATACCTTCGTTCTAGCTAATCCTTACTCTTCATGAATGCTACTTTATCAACTGGAATGAGATGGTACGCCGTACAATGTTTGTCTAATCACGAAGATAAAGTGCGTCGTTACCTAGCCAAGTATAAAGAAGAAGACGAGCACTTTGCGAAAAACTTAAACGAGGTTCTTGTTCCCATTGAGACTGTCTCCGAGGTCAAGAATGGAAAAAAAAGGCAAAGGGATCGTAAGTTTTACCCTGGATATGTATTTGTTGAAATGAAACTTTATGATGACCAAGGTACTCTTAAGAAAGAACCATGGTATAAAGTAAAGGATACAGATGGAGTAATTAACTTTATTGGTAAGGAAACTCCTACACCGCTACGCGATGATGAGATTTCTCGTATTTTAAACCAAGTAGATGAAGCAAAAGGGAAAGAAGTTCCGAAGGTTCAGTTTACGGTTGGTGAAGTGGTTAAAATACTAGATGGTCCTTTCTTAAATTTAACTGGAGAAATTGAGGAAATTGATCCTGCAAAAGGAAGCTTAAAAGTTTCGGTTTCGATTTTTGGCCGTTTCACACCTGTTGAACTAGAATTTTGGCAAGTTGAAAAAGCCGATCAAGAATAATATTTACTATGTCTAAGAAAGCTGTTGGTCTTATTAAACTACAATTACCTGCTGGTGCAGCCAACCCTGCTCCTCCTGTTGGTCCAGCATTGGGTGCTCAGGGTGTAAACATCATGGGTTTTTGTAAAGAATTTAACGCAAGAACGAAAGATCAAGCTGGATTGATATTACCGGTTGTAATAACAGTTTATTCAGATCGGTCATTTAGTTTCATTCTTAAATCACCCCCTGCATCCGTGTTGTTAAAAAAAGCTGCCGGTTTAGCAAAAGGTTCTGGTGTCCCTAATCGTGATAAAGTGGGGACAGTAACCCGCGACCAAATCAAGGATATTGTAAAGACTAAACAAAATGATTTAAACGCATCTGATGAAGATGCTGCCTGTAGAATAATCGAAGGGACAGCAAGAAGCATGGGCATCGAAATCGCTAATTAATATAAGATAACATGATTTCTCGTAGTAAAAAATATCGCAAGTCAATGGAAGGTTTTTCATGTGACGATCAGAGTACCTTATCGGATGCCTTTGGTAAGCTTGAAAAATTTGAAAAAGTAAATTTTGATGAAACAATAGAAGTTTCATGTGCCTTAGGAGTTGATCCTAAGCAAAGTTCCCAAGGTGTAAGAGGAATTGTTAATTTGCCACATGGAAGTGGAAAAGAAGTCCGCGTGATCGTATTTACTGATAATGCAGATGAAGCTCTTACTGCGGGTGCCGATTTTGCTGGACTCGATGACCTAATTAAAAAAGTTAAAGACGGTTGGATGGAATTCGATGTTGCTCTTGCTACAACAGATTCGATGAAGAGCGTTCGTAGTATTGCCCGAGTGCTTGGTCCTAGAGGATTAATGCCAACTCCAAAAGCTGGTACTGTCACCGATAATGTGGCAGAAGCAATTACTGCTGTTAAGGCAGGTAGAGTTGAATTTAAAATGGATAAAACTGGATCACTCGCTGTCGTTGTGGGTAAAAGATCTTTTACTTCAATTCAGTTGCAGGAAAATACCACAACTGCCTTGGATGCAGTTTTGTCTTCAAGGCCAGACGGCTTTAAAGGAAAATTTATCAAAAGTGTTTATATTAGCAGCACAATGAGTCCAAGTGTTAAACTTGATACAAGTACACTCAATCTTTCGTAATACAATTATAACATGAGACCTGAAAAATCCTATTTAATAAAAGAGGCTTCCGATTACCTCTCACGATCCGATTATTTTTTTCTTACCGATTACAAGGGAATAAATGCGGAAGAAACCTCTGAACTTAGAAAAAAGTTGTCTGAGCGAGGAGCTGAATTTCACGTTGTAAAAAACAGCTCACTTACGATTGCAACCAAAGAAAAAGAGTTGCCCGATATATCAGAACATTTATCAGGCCACACCGCTATTGTAGTCGGAGGAGATGATCCGTCAGGTGTGGCAAAAGCGTTGGGTGACTTTTTAAAGGAAACAAAAAAGGTAACCGTTAAAGCGGGAACACTCGGTGATAGAGTTTTAGATACTAATCAAGTTAAGCAATTAGCAGACCTTCCGAGTTTAGAAGTTCTTCAATCCCAACTTTTATCATTATTTAATACGCCTGCAACTCAACTAGTATCCGTTCTAAGTGCACCAGCACGTTCAATGGTTACTGTTTTACAAGCAAAGGCTGATAAATCCTAAACAACTTTCTGGATATTCTATCCGAAAAATCAAACTATTAACCACCAACCTAGAAGAAATTAGGGGTAATTCCTTAAACACCAATAGGTACTAATCATATTCAGGACAGGAGGTATATAATAACATGTCAGACATAACAAAAGACCAAGTAGTTGATTGGCTAAGCGGCCAATCAGTAATAGAGATCGCAGATCTCGTTAAAGAGCTCGAAGACAAATGGGGCGTTAGTGCAGCAGCACCAGCAGCCGTAGCAGTCGCAGCACCAGCCGGTGGAGATGCTGGAGGTGCAGCAGAAGCACAAACAGAATTCAATGTTGTTCTCGTTGAATTTGGCGGCAACAAGATTGCCGTTATTAAAGAAGTCCGGGCAATTACCGGTCTTGGATTAAAAGAAGCAAAAGAGCTCGTCGAAGGTGCACCTAAGCCTGTCAAGGAAGCAGTCTCCAAGGACGAGGCAGATGAGATTGCGAAGAAATTAGAGGCTGCAGGAGCAAAGGTAGAAGTTAAATAATGCATTTCTTTCTTTCTTTCTAGTTTTAAAGTAAAGCCGTATGGTTGCGATGCAATCTGCGGCTTTTTTTGTTCTTTCCCTATCCCACAAGTTACCAACCAATAATATGGATACAGCAATTCGAAAAAATTTCGGTAAGCTTACAGAAGCTATCGAGCCACCAAACTTGCTTCAAAATCAAGTTGATTCTTTTCATGATTTTCTTCA
>JAQXBH010000111.1 GCA_029252505.1 Opitutales bacterium
CTTTCTACACTTCTTTATGCAATTTCATGAAGCGCTTATTACTTTTTATGAAGAGGATGGAAAATTAGGTAGCAGAATTAGTTCGGGGAGTAATGAGACCGGGGAAACGGTTTCCTGGAACGACCCCGAATATACCGGATTTTATTCTAGGAAAAATGAATTTGTTGCAGAATTTCCCATAAGTGGAAGAAAGTATAATTATGGAAAGATTCTTTACCGATTTATTGATAATCGAGATAAACTTGAGGTGAATGAAGAAGTTCTGTTAGAGCGAATTCACGACGGACTCTCGGTATTTGCGGGAAAGTTGCGTAAAGCAGAGTAGAAAGAGTAATCTTTTTTCATAAAATAGGAATTTAGTTTCTTACAACTATCTTCTGACTTGAGGCATATATTTAAATAGTAATAATTTTTAATCCAAAATTTAGCCTTTAAGTTATTATAAAACCTTGTTCATAAAATATTACTAAGTGAAAAAGTTCAACTTGATATACCGAGTATTAAGTAACAAAAGCAAAAGGTTTTTTTGGGTGGTGCTTATCGTTTCAACTGTCGGTATGGGGCTTGAGGTTATAGGGATTGGCATGATCATGCCTATGATTGAAGTTCTTATCCGACCTGAACTGGTTGATGAACAGTCAGTTTGGTTTTATGTGCTAAATAGCTTTGGTGAGAAACCGAAATTTACACTGATAGGACTATCTTTAGTTGTATGTCTTTTTATTTTTAAAAACTTATTCCTAGCCTTTCAAGTTAACCTTCACTCAAAGTTTACATTTGATGTTCAGGTTGAGACATCGAGTTTCCTGTTTGAAAGTTATTTAGCAAAGCCTTACGAGTTCTTTCTCTCAACTAACTCATCGGTACTTCTTAGAAATACTGTTGCTGAAGTTAATTCTTTCGTCGGATATGTTTTGCAACCTTTGTTAATAATTATATCGGAATGCATGGTGCTTTTAGCTGTTGTTTGTTTGCTGATATATGTTGAGCCATTTGCATGTGCATTTGCTATCTTCTTTGTAGGTTCATTAGGTTGGCTTTTTCATCGTTTTACTTCTAAAAGAGTAAATAATTGGGGTGTCGAGCGTCAAAAACGAGAAGGTATTAAAATTCAGTGCTTACAGGAGGGATTTAACGGCATTAAGGCACTAAAACTCGCTAATAATAATTCTGTCATTAACAAAAATTTTACTGAAAATACTCGGTTAGGTGCGAATGCAGGTAAGAATCAATATGCAATGCAGCAAATGCCTAGACTATTATTTGAAACTCTTGCTGTGCTAGGTCTAGCCATTTTAGTAATTGGATTATCTCATGAATCAAACACCCAATCACTGCTGCCTAAATTAGGAATGATAGCTTTCGGCTTAGTTCGAGTAATGCCTTCAGTTGCACGAATTATTAACTCGTCTCAATCAATAGTTTACGGTTGGCCAAGCGTACAAGTTTTGCAGAGTGAACTACATAGCTGGACGCAACAGGAACAAGATGTAAAAAATATAAAACCCCTCGAGTTTAATAAATCTTTTAAATTAGAGAAAATTTTTTATGCCTACCCTAATCAAGACGAAGATTGTTTAACCAATGTTTCAATTAATTTGTCAAAAGGAACTTGTATTGGAATTATTGGTGAAAGTGGCTCTGGCAAAAGCACTATAGTTGATATTGCACTTGGTTTACTTACCCCTAGAAAAGGTAGAATATTGTTAGATGAAAAGGATATTAGTGGGTTTCTACCTCAGAATTCATGGCAAAAGATGGTAGGTTATGTACCACAGGAAATATTTCTTACTGATGCAAGCCTAAGGTGTAATGTTGCTTTTGGTGTGGAGCCTTCTCAGATTAGCGATGAAAGAGTTTGGCAGTGCCTTGAAGATGCTAACTTAAAGGGTTTTATTAAAAATTTACCCGACGGTTTGGATACTATGATGGGAGAAAGAGGAACAAGGTTGAGTGGGGGGCAGAGGCAGAGAGTAGGGATAGCTCGTGCACTTTACAGTGACCCAGAATTAATTGTTTTTGATGAGGCTACAAGCGCACTAGATTCAGAAAGCGAGGATAACATTACAAATACCATCTACAGCCTAAGGAAAAAAAAGTCTTTTATAATTATAGCACATAGATTGAGTACTCTTAGAAATTGTGACCTTGTTTACAAAATTAAAGATGGTAGCGTAGATATGAGTGGAAGCTTTGAAAGTGTTACAGCGTAATTAATTTGTTAATCTTTATCTAATTAACCAAGAACTGTTAAAGTTTTATGTCTAATCTAAAATTTGTATGCCCATTTCATTCTTGTTTTCTAACTTTAGGTGAGTGTTGCTCGAAATGTGGTTATCAAACTAAATCTACCTCAGGTAATAACATAACATTTAGAAGATCTGGTGATAGTGAAGGTATTTATAAATCTTACGAAAATGCTTACGAAGACCTAGCTGAAGATGATCTAAGTAATCCTATTTATGCAGAGGAATATCAATCTGACTTAGCTGTTGAAACTCATCGTGAAATTGGCTCCGTTAATGGGCTTAATGTTGCTGAACTTGGAGTGGGGCAAGGTTTCTTACAAAAGGCTTTTCTTTCAGAAACTCCCAAAAGTTTACTTGCTTTGGACATAGCTGAAGAATACATCGAAAACGCCAAAAAAATATTTCAAACTTCGGGGAATTCCTCTACTTCTTTTTATACTTCAGTCGGCAATGTTGAATTTATGCCCTTTCATGAGTCTTTTGACTTGGTTGTTGCCACTGATATTTTGGAGCATGTTTTAAATTTAGGAAACGCCCTCGTTCGTATTGCCAGTTCACTAAAAACTGGAGGTAAGTTTGCTTGTCGAGTGCCCTACAAGGAAGCACTCGGACAATATAGTATTTACAATAAGCAGAAATATGAATTTGCACATTTACGTTTCTTCAATGAATCAATGCTGAAAACTCAACTTAAAGAAGTTGGGCTGAAACCTGTACAAGTTTATCGAAATGGTTTTCAACCGGGAAGATTTCGTAAAGTTGTTCCTTCCTTTTTTGGGAAAAATATGGCCAGGTTATTTTCGCTTGCCGGCCATTATGGAAATAACTGGTATGATTTTAATCGAAAATCTAGAACTTTTCCTCTACGAATACTTCGATCTATACACCAACCTTTAGAACTTCTTGTTATTTCTCAAAAAGTTTAATCCTGCTAAGTTATATTTATTTAATATTTTGAATTCTCTAGATAATGTTTTCTTTAATTTTAACGCAGTTTAAAGATCAGCTAATATGTGTGGAATAGCAGGAATTTTAAATCTAAGTAATCGTCCGGTAGTCAATTTGCAGCATTCGCTTGCAACTCTTAATCGTTTACAAAAACATCGGGGTCCAGATGGAGAGGGACTATGGGGACATGAAAAAGAGCATGTTGGTTTAGCTCATGTTCGCCTCAGTATTATCGATTTGGAAACTGGTCAGCAACCAATGCACTCTAGTTCGAAAAATACAATTACATACAATGGAGAAATTTATAATTTTGAAGAGTTAAAAAAAGAAATTGGCGAATCCCATTTTAGTACGAATTCAGATACTGAGGTTATTTTAAAGGCATATGAACGTTGGGGGGTTGACTGTATTTCAAAATTTCGTGGGATGTTTGCTTTTGCTTTGTGGGACGAAAGTAAATCAAGGCTTTTTTGTGCACGAGATCGCTTTGGCATAAAGCCTTTCTACTATACAATTGTTGATGGCACTTTTTATTGTGCATCCGAAATCAAGGCATTGCTTCCTTTTGTTAAAGAAATTGATACTGATAAGGATTCACTCAACGATTACCTGACCTTTCAGTTTACTTTAGGAGAAAAAACTCTATTCAAGGGAATCAAACAATTAGAACCTGGACATTTATTAACAATTGAGGACTCTCAAATATCAGTAAAGAAATATTGGGAAGTTTATTACAATCTAGACTTTAGCCATACTGAAGAGTATTTCATTGAACAAATACGTGAATTGATGGGGGATTCAATTCGTTTGCACCTTCGTAGTGATGTTCCTGTCGGTGCTTATGTTAGTGGTGGTCGCGATTCCAGTATTGTCGCCGCACTTGCCTCTCAAATTGAATCAAGCGAATTTCAAGCATTTACTGGAAAGTTTTCCTTTGGCGAGGGATATGATGAGAGTGAATATGCACGCGATTTATCCCAGCAGTATTCTTTCAATCTTCACGAATTAGATATTAAAAGTACGGATTTTGTATCTTCAATTCACAAGATTATTTATCATTTAGATCAGCCAGTAGCAGGTCCCGGATCATTTCCACAATATCAAATTTCTCAATTAGCAAGTGAACATAGAAAAGTGGTTTTGGGTGGTCAAGGAGGAGATGAAATATTTGGAGGATATGCTCGATATTTAATTGCATATTTTGAGCAATGTATAAAGGGGGCGATTGAAGGAAGCCTAAATAACGGAAATTTCGTTGTTACTTATGAGTCCATCATTTCCAATTTGGAGTCACTTAAGCAATATAAGCCCATGTTAAAGCAATTTTGGAGTAAGGGTTTATTTGAAACTATTGATAGGAGATATTTTGACTTAATTAACCGAGCACCTACTTTGAAAGACGAAGTCAACTGGAATGCAATTGGACAGTCTTCGACATGCGATGAATTTTCGAGAATTTTTCTTGGTGATAATGTAGGTCATGAATCTTATTTTGATCTCATGACTCATTTTGATTTCAAAACTTTGCTTCCTGCATTGCTGCAAGTGGAAGATAGAATGAGTATGGCACATGGATTAGAGTCTCGAGTTCCTTTCTTAGATCATAAACTTATTGAATTAGCAGCAACCATTCCCGCAGATATAAAATTCAAAAATGGAGAACTAAAAAGACTCTTAGTCAGAACATTTGATTCTATTTTACCAAATTCCATTACCCAAAGAAAAGATAAGATGGGCTTTCCCGTTCCCCTGAACGAATGGATGCAGGGAGAATTAAAAGATTTTGTTTGTGGTATTTTTGAAACAGGCAGAGATCGCGGCAGAGAGTTTTTTAATACGGATGTTATTTTAGAAAACTTATCAAGAGAAGGAAAGTTTAGCAGAAAAATTTGGGGACTACTATCATTAGAGGTTTGGATGCAAGAATTCCATGACAAATCTAGTGAATACAAAAAACAACTAACACAAGAAAGATTAACTTAATGAAGACACTGATAACAGGAGGACTTGGTCAAATTGGATCACATATTGCAGAAATGATGCTAGAACGAGGTGATCAAGTCTTAGTCATCGATAATTTGGCAACGGGTCGCAGGGAACACCTTGCCGAACATCAAAACCTCAAAGTTGTAATTGGAAGTATTGCGGATAACGATTTGGTAAAAAATTGTTTCGATGATTTTAACCCTGATGCGGTTGTGCATACGGCAGCATCATATAAAGATCCCAATGATTGGTATAATGATTCGCTTACTAATTGTGTTGGAGGATCGAATGTTGTTCAGGCTGCAACAGAGTATAAAGTGAAGAGATTTATATATTTCCAAACATCTTTGTGCTATGGATTAAAACCATTGGAACAACCAATTACGCTTAACCATCCTAAATTTCCAGCATCAACAAGCTATGCAATTACCAAAACAGCGAACGAAGATTTTCTTGAGATCTCAGGTTTAGATTTTGTGACATTCCGTTTGGCTAATGTCGTTGGGCCAAGGAATGTAGCTGGTCCATTACCAATTTTTTATCAAAGGCTTAAAGATGGAAAGCAGTGTTTTGTTACAAAATCCAGACGAGATTTTGTCTTTGTAAAAGATCTCGCTCATATCGTGTTAAAAGCTTGTGACGGAGTCGGGCATGGAGCATATCATTTTTCTTCTGGTTCAGATGTAGCAATTGAGGAACTTTACAACGCAGTAGTCAAAGCCATGTCCTTTTCAGAATACCCAAAACCTGAAATTAAAGAGCTTGGTGCTGATGATGTGGTTTCAATATTGTTAGATCCTTCAAAAACCTTCGAAGATTTCGGTGAATTTAAATTTACACCGATTGAAGAAACTGTAGCACAGGCAATTAAATACTTTGAGGAGTATGGAACCTTGGGAGAATACACTCACTTAAAGCTTAAAGAATAAAATAATGATTAGTAAAATTCTAATTACCGGTGGTGCAGGTTGCCTCGGGTCAAACTTGATCGAGCATTATTTTGCTCAAGGAGTTGCAATTAAAGTAATTGATAATTTTGCAACAGGAAAAAAAGAAGTAGTACCTGAGCAGGACCGATTAAGCGTGATCGAGGGTTCAATTGAGGATTCTGTTTTAGTTGAAAAAACTTTTGCGGATTTTCAACCTGATTATGTCATTCATAGTGCCGCTTCATACAAAGATCCTAGTGACTGGTGCGAGGATACTAAAACAAATATCTTGGGCACTACTAACATTGTTAAAGCTTCTGAAAAGCACGGAGTAAAGCGTTTGATCAATTTTCAAACCGCTCTATGCTACGGAAGACCTAAAATAGTTCCCATTCCAGTTGATCACCCAACGAATCCATTCACTAGTTATGGCATCTCTAAGACTGCCGGAGAATCATATTTGATGCAGGCAGACTTACCGACTATTTCATTTAGGCTAGCAAATATCTGTGGACCTCGTTTAGCAATTGGACCAATACCCACTTTCTATAAACGTTTAAAAGCCGGACAAAATTGCTTTTGTAGCGAGACAGTTCGTGATTTTCTGGATATGAGCGATTTCTTGAAACTTATGGATTTAGCAATTCAAGAAAAAGCACCGAGTGGTGTCTTTAATGTTTCTACTGGTATCGGAAATACAATACATGATGTCTTTTCTGTTGTTTGTGCATACCTTAATATTGATGCTCCTGAAGTCCCGATTGTCCCTGCAGGAGATGATGATGTATCTGAAGTTATTTTGGATCCTACAGAAACCGAGAAAGCTTTTGATTGGAAGGCGAATGTTAATTTTGAAGACACGATAAAAAAGCAACTTAAATGGTATGACCAGTATGGAATTAATGATATCTTTAGCCATCTCGCAGATCCTACTCAATTATCTTAAGAATAAATAAAGTTTCACGTTATGACAGATACAATAACTCTCAATAATACCAAAATTTTAATAGTTGGTGGTGCAGGTTTCGTAGGTAGTAATTTGTGCCATCATATTCTTGACAAATATGATCCCAAAGAAATTTGGATTATTGATAACCTGCTCTCTTCAGAAATATCAAATCTACCCGAGGATTCTAAAGTTAACTTTATTTTTGGCTCCGTTGCTGATGATAGAGTTTTGTCAAAATTACCCGTTGATTTAGAGGTAGTTTTCCATCTTGCATGCTATCATGGTAATCAATCATCAATCGCAGAACCGATTGCTGATCATGATAATAATACCATTACATCCTTGAAACTATTTGAATATTTAAAAGAAAGTAAGAGCCTTAGGAAAGTGGTATATGCAGCGGCGGGTTGTGCAGTGGCTGAGAAAACATTTGAAGATGCGACAGCAACATCTGAGGATGCACCGGTTTCACTTTTTCATGACAGTCCATACTCCATCTCAAAACTAGTAGGAGAAATGTATGGAAATTATTATTGGAATCGACACCAATTACCTTTTGTAAAAGCTCGTTTTCAAAATGTTTATGGTCCAAGAGAAATTCTTGGTGCCGGTAGATGGCGAGGTACACATCACACTGTTTGGCGAAATGTAATTCCCACTTTTATATGGAAG
>JAQXBH010000112.1 GCA_029252505.1 Opitutales bacterium
TCTTTTACTTTAGGTCCTTCTGGTTGCGGAAAGACAACTTTATTAAATATTATTTCAGGCTTATTAAAACCGACTAAAGGTGAAATTTTATTCAACGATAAAGATGTAACAGATTTAAACCCTGTGGAGAGAGATATAGCTCAAATATTTCAGTTTCCAGTCATATACGATACTATGACTGTCTATGACAATTTAGCTTTTCCGCTTAAAAATAGAGGTCTTTCTGAAACAGAAATTGACTCTAAAGTAAAAGAAATTGGTGAAATGTTAGAACTGACATCAACTTTAAATAATAAAGCTTCAGGTTTGACAGCAGATGGAAAACAAAAAATCTCATTAGGTAGAGGTTTAGTGAGATCTGACGTAAATGTAATTATGTTTGATGAACCATTAACAGTAATTGATCCTCATTTAAAATGGGTCTTAAGATCAAAGCTTAAAGAGCTACATCAAAAAATTAATCGTACAATGATTTATGTTACTCATGATCAAATTGAAGCTTTAACTTTTGCGGATCAAGTAGTGGTAATGCATGAAGGTCAAATTGTTCAAACAGGAACACCAGTAGAATTATTCGAAAAACCAAAACATACATTTGTTGGACACTTTATTGGTTCACCAGGGATGAATATTCTACCTTGTGAAATTAAAAATGGTCAAATCAATTTTGAAGGAAAGATACTACCCAATAATACAAGCATAAAAAAAACTAATTTTAGCAAAACACAAGTTGGCATCAGGCCAGAATTTATTAATTTTTCTAACGATGGAATAAAAGTAAAGGTTAAAAGAGTAAGCGATACAGGCAGACATAAAGTAATTGATACTGAATGTAGCAGCGGAAGTATTAAAATCTTAGCTAATGCCTCAACTGAAATACCAAGTGAGAGTGCACATATTACTTTTGATAAAAAATATACTTACGTTTATGGAGATGATTGGATAATTGAATAATGAATAAAACACTTAATCAAAAAGCCTGGTTCTTCGTTATTCCTGTTTTTGTACTTGTTGCTTTTAACGCTGTAGTTCCTTTGATGACTGTTGTTAATTATTCTTTCCAAGACACTTTTGCCATACTTTGATCAATCGCTTCCACGAGAAGTCTGATTTTTGGCTCTGTTCCAGAATATCGAAGTAAAACCCTACCATTTTTACCAAGAGAAGATTTCACCGCAAGCAAAGCTGAGTTTAGGTCGTCACACTCTTCAATGGGCTTTTTCTCTTTGACCCTGTATGAACCTTCCACGCTGGGCCAAAGAACAATTTCTTTGCTCAGTAAATCGAAAGTTTGTTTCTTTTCATAAGACGCCCTAGCCACAAGTAGGGCAGTAAGTAGACCGTCGCCAGTTGGAAGATAATCACTTGCAACCACATGCCCAGATGATTCCCCTCCCATGTTTAATCCTTTTTCCCTCATCATGGCGGCAACCTTTTTATCCCCCACATCGGATCTGTGTACTGTAATACCATGTTTTTCTAAACTGGCATCAAGACCCGAATTACTGTGGATCGTGGCAACAAACCCGTTGTTATTGAGTCGCTGATTTTGGTGTTCATTAAGGGCAAGAACTCCCAGGATTTTATCTCCCGGTATTATATTTCCTTTGGAATCACAAAAGATAACCCGATCTCCGTCCCCATCATGAGCAATCCCAAAATCGGCGTTTAACTCTTTCACTTTACTTGCCATCATCAAAGGGTACTCCGATCCAACTCCTGCGTTTATATCGCCGGTTCCATTATTAAAGACCTTTATTTCAGCTCCCAGTTTTTCGAGTACTTGCGGGGTGGTTTCCTGGGTTGCACCATTAGAAACATCTATTACCACCTTCTTGCCTTGTAGGAGATCGTCGGGAAAAAAACTTCGAATACGTTCAAGATAGGAAGGGGTGACTTTCAACGACTTGAGATCTTGGACCTCTGTTGGCCTTCGATGTTGTGAAATTAAACCTTCGATTTCAGTTTCTTCGGAGTCTTTTAGTTTTGTTCCGGTGGAAGTGAAAAATTTAAATCCATTATCCGAAACTGGGTTGTGAGAAGCAGTGATCATGACTCCCATCGCCATTTTTTCCTGCATGGTCCCAAACGCGAGGGCAGGGGTTGGTAAAATTCCTGCACAAAGACCGGTGTAACCACATGTTTTCAATCCCTGTTGAAAGGCATGTAAGAGAAGATTACCAGAGGGGCGGGTATCTCGACCGATAAGAACTTGCTTCCCAGGGATTTCATTTTTTTGGATAAATAATGCGATGGCTCGTCCCAGAGAAAAAGCAAAATCTTCATCTAGGAAAGAATTTTTAAAAGTAGCACGAATGCCATCGGTTCCAAAATATTTATTCATTTTCAATTAAGCGAAAAAAGTTGTGATTTGATTGAGCCATTTTTTGACAATTCCGTCTTGCAGTAACTTTCTGGCTAGCTCGACGCCCTCGTTCAGATCCTTGGTCCGACCGGTTGTCTGAAATGCAAGTGATGCATTCATTAATATACTATTGATTAGTCCGGATGGTGCCGTTCCGGATAAAAGTTGATTCATTAGATTGAGGTTTTGCTTCAAGTCGCCTCCAGATAAATGTTCAATGGGCGACTTGCTAAGCCCAAAATTTTCGGGATTAAAATTAGTTTCAACTTTCGATAAGTTTTGACCAAAACCCTGGGCTAAATTCTTACCGCATGAAGTTAATTCATCTACCCCAGTTATGGTTGAATGTCCCTCGATACATCCGTGAATTACATATCCACCTTTTATTCCAGATTGGTGTAGAGAATTACTAACTTTAGAAACCAAATTTTTGGAATAGACACCCAGTAATTGGTAACCTGGTTGGGCTGGGTTTATCATCGGTCCAAGAATGTTAAATATTGAAATTATTCCTTTTTTGGCGAGTTCTTTTCGAACCGGGGCAATATGCTTAAAAGCAGGGTGGAAAGAAGGAGCAAATAAAAAAGAAAAATTAAGTTTTTTCATTCCTTCGATTCTTTTATGTTTATCAATATCAAGGGGGATTCCGATCGCTTCCAGTAGGTCGGCACTTCCACATTTGGAACTTATTGAACGGTTTCCATGCTTAATCACAGGGGTTCCTGACGAGGCGAGGATGAAAGAGACAAAAGTGGAGATATTAAAACTTCCAGCTTTATCCCCCCCCGTACCACAAAGATCGATTGCCGCTTCAGAAAATACTTCTAACCCCGGGTCTTTTGAAAGAACACGAAAATATTTAATAAAAGAAGAAATTTCACCAGCAGTTTCCCCTTTTTGGGAGAGTGAAATTAAAAAGTTTTCTTTTTCTGAAAAATCAACTTCCTCCGAAACTAGTTGATCGATGCAAAATTTTATTTGATCTGTGCCTAGATCAGTTTTCTCATTTAAAGATGCGGTAAGATTTTTTAGTGAGTACATCGTGTCAGTAAAGGTGCGTTGAATTGAAGAATGGCAAAAAGTTAATCTTGCATTTTTGTGCAACAATGTTTGTAGAGATTTTGATGCTCAGTCGCCAACTTATTTTTATCGTGCTGTTTTTTTTCTTCAATGGAGGACTGCTAACGGCTACCGAACAAACGGCTTCAGGAAACCTTAGTGAAGCTGGCGTACACCCGCCCGATTCAAATTCATCTATGAGCTTTTTAGATGCTTTTATTTACGGAATAGTCGAGGGGGTGACGGAATTTCTACCAATATCTTCTACTGGTCATTTGGTGATTGTAAGTGAATTTTTATCCAATAACAAAAATCATAATCTAGAAGCAATAAACGCTTATTTGATTGTCATTCAAGCGGGGGCGATATTGGCGGTCACCCTCCTTTATCGGAAAGAGATTTGGTCAATGATATTGGGATTACTGGGATTAGACCCACGGGGCAAGAGATTGGCATTTAATGTACTAGTCGCTTTTTTGCCTGCTGCTGCCTTGGGGCCACTATTAGATGAGACGATAGAGAAATTTCTTTTTGGACTAGTTCCTATCGCAATCGCTCTTTTTCTGGGGGCAATTTTGATGTATTGGGTCGAAAAAAGAAAAAAAGCAAAAGACTCTGGAATGAGTAGCGACCAGGGCCGAACTTTGGATGATTTAACCCTTATTCAGTCACTGGGGATTGGTTTTTTACAATGCTTTGCCATGTGGCCGGGTACAAGCCGATCGATGATGACAATTGTGGGTGGATATTTAGTTGGGCTACAAAGAAAAAAAGCGGCTGAGTTTAGTTTTCTACTTGGCCTCGTTACTTTAACTGCCGCTGCTGGGTACAAAGTTCTAACAAAATGGGAGGTAATGGAAGCAAATTTGTCAGTAGGGCCAATTTTATTCGGGTGCCTAGTGGCGGGGATTTCCGCGGCGTTATCTGTCTTTTGGTTGGTCGGCTATTTATCAAGGCGAGGCTTGGGGCTGTTTGTTTGGTATCGCATATTATTATCGATTGTGCTTTTTGCGTTTTATTTTAACTCCCAATCTTAATTTCTCTAGCTTGACCATAATCCGGATACATGATTTAAGAGAAGATTAATTTATTAAGTTATGGGACAACCAAAAAGAAAACAATCTAAACAGCGAAGCAGAAAGCGTCGCGGTGCGAACCGCTTTCAAGAACCTCAACTTACCAAAGAAGCAGATGGTACTTTGAGTCGTCCTCACCGCGTCAATCCTGAAACTGGACAGTATCGTGGTAGGCAAGTGCTTGATGTAGAGGTTTAATACTTTAGTGCTTCGGCATGGACAAGACCGAAGCTAGAATTAGGCTTGCGATTGATGCTATGGGCAGCGACCTCGGTCCGTCTGAGGTGCTTGAAGGTGTCGCACAAGCAATTGATCGTTCACCTTGGAATACAGAGTTTGTTTTATTTGGACAAGAAGAGATCATTGAACCACTCATAAACTCTCATTCAATTCTTTCGCGTTCCAAGGTAGAATTTGTTCATTCACCTGAGGTTGTGGGAATGGAGGAAAAACCGATTGCTGGAATTAAAGGCAAAAAGAAATCGTCAATGAGCTTGGCCCTACAAGCCCTTAAAGATGGTGAGGCGGATGCCTTATTAAGCTGTGGGAATACAGGGTGTTTAATGGCAGGCGGTGCAATCAAATTAAGAACACTTGATGGTGTGGAGCGACCCGCACTTTGTACAATTTGGCCTGGGAGAGAAAGATATTTTACTTTATTGGATGCGGGAGCAAACCCACATGCTAAGCCCTTCCATATTGCTCAAAGTGCTGTACTGGGTTCAAATTATGCACGAGTTGCACTCGGTTTAGTCCGTCCTAAGGTCGGTCTACTGACGATTGGAACTGAGGAGGGTAAGGGAAATGAAGTGATTCATGAAACTCACGAAATGCTAAAAGATATTGATGGGAGTATCATTAATTACGCCGGGCTAATAGAGGGTTTTCAAATTTTTGAAAATGTCGTTGATGTCGTAGTTTGTGATGGCTTTGTTGGGAATATTGTACTGAAAGCATGTGAGTCATTAAGCAAATTAATTGGAAGTTTTCTTGATGAAGAGTTGCGACGAAATGCACTTCGTAAAACGGGAGCTTTATTATCAAAGGGTGCTTTTAGAAGTCTAAAGCAAAGAATCAATCCGGAACAATTTGGGGGTGCCCCCTTGTTAGGCTTAACTAAAAACGTAATAAAAGCACACGGTTCATCGAACCGAAATCATATAGGCGGTGCCATCAAGATTGCACTAGATCTAGTGCAACATGATATGATAACCCAAGTTCTAGATGATGTGCATGAAGCCAACGAAATCCTACGACCAGAACCTTTGCTAAAGAGAGATTAAATCATGGGGGATAATTTAACGAAACTTACAAGCAAGATAGTGGGAGTTGGTTCGTATCTGCCATCTGAGGTGGTAGATAATGTAAAGTTAAGTAAAAAAGTTGATACGAGTGACGAATGGATTACTTCTCGTACTGGAATTAAGGCGAGAAGAATTGCAAATGAGAATGAAGCTACTAGCGATCTTGCCGTAAGAGCGGCTCAAAACGCATTAATTGATGCTGGTTTAACTGCTCAGGATATTGATCTTATCATCGTGGCAACGATTACTCCAGATATGGCTTTCCCATCAACCGCTTGCTTGATTCAACATAAACTTGGAATCCCCAAAGTAGCGAGTTTTGATATTGAAGCTGCTTGTTCTGGGTTTCTTTACGCATTGGATGTCGCCGATGGTATGCTTAGTAGTATGCGCTATAAATGTGCTTTAGTCGTGGGAGCGGAGAAACTTTCTAGCATAATGGATTGGGATGACCGTACCACATGTGTACTTTTTGGTGATGGTGCGGGAGCTGCCATTCTTTCCAATATTGGATCTGGTTCACAACTCATTGGATTTAAGAGCGGAGCAGATGGCTCAAACCCAAAGCTTTTATACCAGCCTGCTGGCGGATCTTTGCTACCTGCCTCGGAAGAGTCATTAACAAGTAGAGGTCATTTCTTAAAAATGAACGGGCGGGAAATATTCAAATCTGCAGTACGGGTTATGGAACGTGCCGCTCGAGAACTTCTTGAGGCACATGGCTTTACTGAAAATGATGTCGATCATGTTATCCCTCACCAGGCGAATGCCAGAATTGTAGAAAGCTTATCGCAGAGACTAGAAATTCCTCTCGAGAAATTCTTTTGTAATCTTGACAAATACGGTAACACATC
The DNA here is from genome assembly GCA_029252505.1 of Opitutales bacterium. Lineage (GTDB taxonomy): Bacteria > Verrucomicrobiota > Verrucomicrobiia > Opitutales > Seribacteraceae > Seribacter. Next base: position 6,659 of record JAQXBH010000112.1, read on the forward strand.
TGCCGCTTCTATCCCGATCGCACTAGATGAAGCACGTAAATCTCTAATTTTGAAAAAGGGACAACTCGGGCTATTTGTTGCTTTTGGAGCAGGCTTGACTTGGTCGGCGGTTCTTGTTCGGTTCTAAATTCTATTTAATTCTAATGAAACAACATACTATACTCTTTTGCTTTATTATATTTTTGTCATCTTCATATGTTTGGTCAGTCTCGCCGGGAGATAGCAGAAATAATAGGGGCCCTTCAAATAACGATAAGGAATATTTATTTCCGGGAACGGGTTTTTTTAAGAAGAATCGAGACCCGCTTGATGATGAACAAGCCAAATCATGGTTTTTGGAAGCCGAACAAGCGGAAATAGATGGTGATAGCGGAGATGCACTCACTCTCTATGAGAAATTTTCTAAAAGACGATCAGACTCTCGAATAATTAGAAAGGGTAACGAAATCCAAATCGGACCAGAATCTTTGTATCGGGCCGCAAATCTTCGAGAGAAAAAAGGGGATTGGCAAAAGGCTTTTCAACACTTGCGACTTATTGCTGAGGCCTACACAGACTATGACTTTGAGCGAGTTGCTGAATCCCTTATGAGAATAGCGGAACGATTGGCGAAAGATAAATTGCCACGCAAGTGGGGAGTTGTTCCCAGGTTTCGTTCGGGGATTCAAGATCGCCTGAGACTCAATCAAATTGCTGGACTGGCTCGTGGTCCAAGATTTGCCCCTCGTGCTCTTATGGCATTATCTGAAATTGCGATCAAAGATAATAAGGAAGAAGAAGCAATCGATGCCCTTGAAAGATTAATTAACTTATATCCCGATAACTATCTTTGTGAGGAATCCTATTTTATATTAGCACAAATTTTTGAGAGTCGGGTAGCCGGTCCTGCTTACGATCAAGGTGCAACTCTCAAAGCGTTAAACTTTTACGAAGATTATTTAATTCTTTTCTCGGAATCTCCTTCTAAAAGTAAACATGAGGAATTCTCTGACTATAAAATTCGATTAAAAGAGGCCAAAATTAGAAATTTATCTGCTGAAAAAGGTCGCAATAAAATGAGAGAAACTCTTGCAGCGAGTAAGGTGATTGTTGGTAAGTATGTTGAGAAATATGGAAAGTATTATCTTACTCATTGGCGGGAACTCGGAAACCGCCCAGCTCTTCAATTTTACAATGAGGCTATTACCATTGCCCCGGAATCTGCAGCGGCAAAGGAAGCCGAGATAAAAGTCGCTGAGCTTCGCAATGCTAATGAATAAGCTCTTGAACCTGAAAGGTCTTTTTTTTTTATTACTTTTGTGTGGCTGTAATTACAAAAGCACAGAACTTGGTTCTAAGACGGTCTACATTGAAGTAGTTCGTAATCAAACATTAGCCCCACAGTTGGGGGCTTTTGTAAGTAACAAAATTCGAGCTCAAATTATTCGTCGTGGACATTTTTTGATCCGCTCCAATATGCGAGAATGTGATTACATATTGCAGGTTACTTTGAACGACTACAGCAAAGGAACTGAAATTTTTAAACCAAATGATACTCTTCTTGCTGCAGGATTTAGAATGAGTGTTCAAGCTAATGTTTCTCTTAGGAAACGAAGCGGCGCACTAATATTGGAAGATATAGTTCTTACTGAAAACGCTTCTGTACTGAGAGATGGTTCGCTGACAGTTCCATCAGATCGACAAGCCCTTTTAAACATATCCGAATCATTGGGGCAGCAGATTTCTCAACTCATTGAAAATTATCGGTGGTAAAAAATAAACTTATAATGAAAAAACTTTTAGCTCCTTCCATACTTGCAGGAAATCATGCGAACTTAAAAACGGCACTTAATATTGCTGAGAATGACGGTCGTCAATGGATCCACCTAGATATTATGGATGGTCACTTCGTGCCTAATTTAAGTTTTGGTCCACAAACTGTGGCTGATTTGAGAAAAGAGTCAGAACTTTTTTTTGATGTTCATTTAATGCTCGATAATCCGCATCTTTATATTGATGCGTTTAGTCAAGCAGGGGCTGACTTAATTACAATTCACATTGAGCCTTCTTACGATCATGCCGAATCAATTAAGCATATAAAATCACTTGGAAAGAAAGTAGGCATAGCATTAAATCCATCTACTCCGGTCGAAGAAGTTTATGAAATTATTAATCAACACAGGATTGATTTAGTTCTATGCATGACTGTTAACCCAGGATTTGGAGGTCAGAGTTTTATTTATGATGTCCTCAAAAAGGTAAAAGAACTTACTTCTTTACGGGAAAAATCTTCCAATCAATTTCTAATCGAAGTTGATGGAGGAGTTGGACCGAAACATGTTCGACCATGTTTGGATGCGGGTGTTGATGTTTTTGTAGCAGGAACTGCTTATTACAAAGGTGATGATTCCGAGCGTCGTGGTTTTGCCCAGTCTGTTGGAGAGAAGTCTTAGACTTTTATGAATGGGGCCAACACTAAGGCTACCACTGACATTAACTTTAACAATATATTAAGAGAGGGGCCTGAGGTGTCTTTAAGTGGGTCACCAACCGTGTCACCAACAACGGTCGCTTTATGTACATCCGAGCCTTTTCCGTATTTCACTCCTCCCATTTCGTAACCTTCTTCGACCATCTTTTTTGCATTATCCCATGCGCCTCCTGCATTAGACTGAAATAGTGCCATTAGAACTCCAGATGCGGTCACTCCTGCGAGCAAGCCTCCTAGCATTACTGGACCTCCTCCAAAGCCGATTGCAACGGGTGTGAGAATCGCAACTAATCCAGGAGCAACCATCTCTTTGATAGCTGATTGGGTTGAGATTTCGACACATTTGCCATACTCTGCAGCATCGATTGCTTCTTCGAACTGTGCTCTCTCCCCTTCTGACCATTGATCAGAGGGTTTACCATCATTTTTATCTAAAATTACGAGAGCTTTTTTAAGGGCAGGAATTTCTTTAAATTGTCGGCGAACTTCTTGAATCATTGCCATTGCCGCTCGACCTACAGCACCCATTGCTAATGCGCTAAATAAAAAGGGTAGCATTGCTCCGATGAATAGCCCAGCCATTACTTTTGGTGTCGATACATCAATAACATCAATTCCTGCAGTTTCCTTGAAGGCGGCAAAAAGTGCGAGTGCGGTGAGTGCAGCTGAACCAATGGCAAATCCCTTACCAATTGCTGCGGTCGTATTTCCCACAGCATCAAGCTTGTCTGTGCGCTGCCTAACTTCGCTTGGCAGTTCGGACATTTCTGCTATTCCACCAGCATTGTCAGAGATGGGACCGTAGGCATCTACCGCCAATTGAATCCCTGTGTTTGAGAGCATTCCTACAGCGGCAATCGCAATTCCGTATAGCCCTGCTAATTCATAAGCACCCACAACTGCAGCCGCGAGAATAAGGATTGGGAAAGTTGTTGAGATCATCCCAATCCCAAGTCCGCCAATAATATTAGTGGCACTACCGGTGATTGATTGTTCCACAATAGACTTTACTGGTTTCGTGCCGGTTCCCGTATAGTGCTCAGTAATCTTACCAATTGCCAAACCGGAAACTAATCCAATTATGATTGCAAAAAATACGCCATTAGATGTGAAAGTGGCACCGTCATAGCTCCATGTTTGTGGCAGGAAATAATTAATCGCAACGTAGGAACATATGATCATTGCAAGGGATGCTACAAGTTCGCCTTTGTTCAGGGCTTTGTGCGGGTCACCACCATCCTTTACCTTAACCAAAAAAGTACCTAATATCGAGGTGACAATGCCAATTGATCCTAATAAAAGAGGTAAAAATACTGGGGACAAGCCGTTTAGGTCATCATGGAAATTTGTGGAGCCAGCCACCATCGCTGCTCCTAAAATCATAGTGCCAATAATTGAACCAACATAAGACTCAAATAAATCAGCACCCATCCCGGCAACATCACCAACATTGTCACCAACATTATCTGCAATTGTGGCAGGATTGAGTGGATGATCTTCTGGGATACCTGCCTCCACTTTTCCGACTAAGTCGGCACCCACATCTGCAGCTTTGGTATAAATACCACCCCCCACACGTGCAAAAAGTGCAATCGAAGAGGCACCAAATGAAAATCCAGTCAATACTGAAAGTGTAGTATTTAAAGCAGCACCTCCTTCGAAAGCACCGAACTCGCGTGCAAAGTATGCAAACAAACCACCTAGACCAAGAATACCCAATCCAACTACTCCCAGTCCCATTACAGAACCACCAGCAAATGCTACCTCCAGTGCTTTTCCTAAACTCTCTCGAGCCGCATTGGTAGTTCTTACATTGGCTTTTGTGGCAACAACCATACCTAAGTATCCAGCAAGTGCGGAGCAAAGGGCTCCAACTACAAAGGACACTGTTACGTACACATGACTATTGGGGTTTTGTGACCCGCTCCAACCCAATAGAACGGCGACGGCGATTACAAAAATGAACAAAACTTTGTATTCAGCTTTTAGGAATGCCATTGCACCTTCCTGAATACTAGCCGCGATTTTGGCCATTTTCGGAGTTCCTTCAGGTTGTGCATTAATTTGTTTCGTTTTCCACCAAGTGAAAAGCAATGCGAGGATTCCGAATGCCGGTATTATGAGAGCAAGATTATTAATATCCATAGTAAAATTAAGGGAGAAATTTCAATTAAATTTACTCTAACCGAAAACATATTACTCGACTTTTGACAATAACATTGTCGATTGATGTCCTTCAATCTTGCATTCCTCAATAAATTGATCACCATATTTAATATGAAAAATCTGTTGTTAGTTTCTTTTCTTGCCTGCGTTTTACTTTTTTCCTCTTGCCAAAATAGCTACCGGCAAAATATGCCCAACGATCCCTCCTCAAAAGGAATTGTCGGCGTTACGGATGATGCTTTTCAGGTAACTACCGAGGAATATGGTAATTATTTCGAATCTCGCTATGGTTTATTGTATCAAAAATTCAATGACCGACCTTTTACAGGAAGAATTTTATCAATAGAAAAAGGAGAGAGCGGAGATTATGTTTTGGCTGATGAATCTTGGAGAGAAGGAAAAAAAGAGGGTCTAAGTGCTCGCTGGTTTTCAAACGGCATCAAGATGTATGAGAGAAACTATAGTGAGGGCCGTTGGCATGGAACAGTTACACGTTGGTGGCCCAATGGGCAGAAAATGTATGTTCGTGCTTACACCAATGGAACAAGACATGGAAAAGAAGCTACTTGGAGATCGGATGGGTCTCCCATACAGTTATCTGAAAAGCCTTTTGTTACACCTCGGCAAAAGACGGTTATTCCCGAAGAACGTAATGATGTGAAGGAAACCTTGCAGTTTCAACCAATTGATTCTGATGATGTAAATGTTCCTGAAGATAAACCAGTTGTAAGCGAATCTTTTCCTCCCTTACCCGAAAGTGATTCGAATCCAGATTCTTTTCCCTCTTTCCCCTCTGAAGCACCCTCAAACTCTGATGTATTTCCACCTTTGCCTGACGCCCTGAACACGCCAGGGAAAGTAGCCACCCCTGCGATTCCTGGAAATAATCCTATTTTACCAGAAGCCGAATTGGGGTTGCCTGATAGCGGTACTATTGAATTCCCCCCACTTCCTGAATCAACAGAAATACCTCAACCCCCTGCTTCAGATTTTCCAACCAACGACAACGAATTACCTTCTCTACCCGGTCTTCCTGATTCAAGTGACGCAAATCTTCCTTCCTTTCCCAGTTCACCATCGAGTGACGAGGTTTTCCCCCCACTTCCTGGTCTTCCCGAGTCTGGCAGTACCGATCTTCCTTCCTTTCCTGATTCTAGTGGAGACGACTTACCTCCACTTCCTGGTCTTCCCGGTTCTGGCGGAGACGATCTTCCTCCATTACCTGGGGCGGGAAGTGATGACCTTCCCCCACTTCCTGGTTTTTCTGATGACCCG
>JAQXBH010000260.1 GCA_029252505.1 Opitutales bacterium
TCATTCCTTGGCGTCCTGTAGAATTGCCAGATGTTGCAGTGCAGTACCTTGCAGCCAATTATTTTTATGAGGATGGTTATCCCATGAATTATTGGGAGGACCAACGCCCAACTCCCGACGGGCAATCCATGGAGTTTGTAGCATATTTAGAGGATGGCAGAGAAGTAATCTTTGATGAAGATGGTACTTTCAATCGAGAGTTTAACCCATGGGACAGGGAAGAAGATGCAAAATTAGCCTTTAAAAATAGTCGCTCAGCGTGGGGATCTGATCTAGCTGTTACCAACTTTTCTGATGGTGCAACTACGGGCAACACTCCAGCCTATGTTCATATCGAGAAATTGGATCTAGGTTCAGCCGAAGAATCTCATCAAACAGATGACTATTTCGGGGGAGGAAACTGGGACGACATGGTCTATCGTATTTCCATGGTCAATAAAAACTTAAGTGAGGACGCTAACCTTTCTTCTGATGATTTAGAGTTAGCTGACACTTTGCTTTCGGCAGGTACGCCATTGAAGCTCACCTTTACTTACGAGATGGGTGAACCCCGCTACATTTTAGTGAGTGGTGCTAAGATCAAGGGATTTAAGCGTGCATGGCCGGAGTTGGATCGCCCCGGTTCCTTTACAATACTCGCTGAAACTGTGGATGCAGTTTCCACAACTGACGGAGATATTGAGTCCACTTTCGGTATGGTTGTGGTCATGGGAGGGGAACGCTTTTACAATGGTGCGATCTTTCAGGCAAATGTACCTGTCTTAGACTTAAAACCTTCGGAATTCATAGCTCCTTATGATCAGGTGGCTGCTTTCTCCCTAGGAGCAGATGTATCTTCCGATGTGAATGTATCTGCATTTCTACCTCGCGACTTGTTGGAATGGAATTTTGGTATATCTGAACCCCACCGTGTTAAAGCTGGCTTGATGGATGAAAATGGTTCTCTTCTTCTTATCAACGGTAGTGGTGCTGATGAAGAGGGTGCCCAATTCACAGGGGGTGGTTTTACCCGTATTATCCACAAAGGTCATGAACCAGATTACCAAGCCTACCCACAGGGGGGTGGTGAGGATGATGATTACAAGTTGGGTGATCACGATTCGGATGAGGGCTTTATAGATTCAGTCGAAGAGTCAGATGAAGGAGAGATCAAATCCAGGTTTGATTTTAATGCGGATGGCTTTGGAGATTCTCTTCTGGAAGTAAGATTTTTTGCCAATGCATTTCCTGCAGAGGTTGGATTCGGTGATCCCTATGAGGATCCATACAAGGATTTAAGCAAAGATAATATGGGTTCGATTAGCGGTTTCGTACTGGATGAAAGCGGACAAGCAATCCCAGAATTTGGACTTTGGTTCTTCCAGGCACCAGATGGACTGGATGGTCCATGGGAACCCGCATTTTTTATCCTTGATGCAAATTTTTCTACGGGTGCTTACGAAGCATACCTGCCCGAAGGAGATTACTATGTCGAAGCCTGGGCTTATAATCCTGAGACCGGAACCCCTTACAGACCCCAAGTTTCAGGATCCAGTTTCGCGATCATGGATGCCAACAGTTCACACACCTTAAATTTTGCTTTAGAGCAAGATTTTGTCGTTTCCCATGAGTATGGACAGGTCAGCTCAAGCCTAAGTGTTTCCGGACTTGGAAGCGATGATAGGCTTGATATCTCAATAGAACTATATCCAGTCGAACAAAATGGCAGCAGGATTACCGACTATCCTGCCGGGTGGTTATGGGTTGAGCCTAATGGTGATATCAGTGGGGAAGCTCCTTCGGGGCGTTATGAAGTCGTATTATTCTCTTACGATAATTCCGTTCGTTTAAGTGGAGGACCTATCTTCTGGGATGTCACAGCCAATCAACTCAATCAATTCACTGCCTTAGAAGCTTCTAAAGCACAGCCTTTGGAAGTTAGTGGTGTAGTTTATGATGCAAATACGAGTGCTGGTATCTGGGCGGATATTGTTTTTGTGGATCCTTCGGATGAGCATCGGGAGTTTTGGCCCCAATGGGAACCCGTAGAATTTGAAGATACTGACTCGTATGTTGAAGGCTCTTACAGTGTAAAAATCCCGGCCGGCATTTACAAAATAAAAGCTATGCGTTGGGATGGTCTTTATAAATCCGAGTATTACACTATTAATGGGGTGGGCACGACAGATTTTTCGGAAGCTGATTCTGTAAACATCAATACCGACCTTACTGATATCAATTTTAATTTGAATGGAGCTCCTGCGGCCGAAGTGCAGGTGCGAATTGTGGATGCCAATACTTCTGATGTTGTCGAATTTGCTTGGTTCGCCTTCTTTGATGCAGAGGATGAGTATGGCCCAGTCGTCTATCCTCATGTCTTAGAGGATGATGGAAATTATTCTCTAAAATTACCTGGTGGAAATTATAAAGTCATGGTCGAAGCAGGTGGGTATGAACCAAAGTTTCTAACCAGTGATGCAGATGGTAATTACACTTGGGACTCCGCTGATTGGGCTTCCGCAGCCTCCTTAAGTCTTACTGAAGGATATACCACTTCTTTACCGCTGGCTGAATTAAATGCCTTCGCTCAGGAAGACCATCAAAGATATGCGTTTGAGTGGTTCGATGAAGACGCAAATATTACGTTTGGTACCATATCTGGTAAGGTTGTAACCACAAAAGGAAATGTTGTGCCTAAAGCACGCATCGTAGCACATACCGATGACTACCTATTTTGGTTCGATCACTTCGAGACCAAAGTGGATGGCACCTATGAGTTAAATAATCTGCCAAAAGGAAATTGGATTATTTTTGCTGAACCTCCATTTGAGTCGGAAGAATACTTAGGGTATCAATCCTCGTTACCCAACTGGGACTCGCCGATTGCAGTCGATGCCAACTCAACAACTGATATCAAACTGACTCTTCAAGGATCCAATGTTTCCGGCCGTATTATGTATCCCAAGAAGAATGAGGATACCGGTCGAGTTAGCCTAGTCGGTCTACAACATGCCTTTCTCTGGGTCTTCCAGGATGAAAACGAAACGGGTGAGCCAAACTACAACCATGTCGAGGGTGAAGCGTTTGTCTTCAATGAAGCCTATGGCGAGACCAATGAGGATGGTTTCTTTGCTCTTTCTCTACCTGAGGCAGGAAAATATTCCATTAGGATAGAGTTGCCGGGTAACCTTGCGAATCTTGCCTTGGCTCCTGTTCATTTCGAATTGAAGAACCCTGCAAAGGAAATGCGCTTGGGTAATGCGATTCGTATTGATTGGTCCAAAGCAGAAGCTCGTGCGACCACTTACAAATTGGAAAGGAAGCTTAGTTCAGAAAGTGTCTACACGACATTGGATGATAATATCTCGGGAAGCGTAAAGTCCTATGTGGATTACACAGTAGTTCCCGGAGCTGCTTATGATTACAAACTTACCGCTGTTACTGCCAATGGTTCCAAAGCGATTGGAGATAGTTCCTACAAAATTTCCAAACCCTTTATTTATTTGGCACCTCCAAGTAAAACCATTTCTGGTCAAGTGCGGGATGATTTAAATGCGACAATATCTGGAGCCGAAGTAGTTGCATGGAGAATGGATGGAGAGGGTTGGACAAATACATTTACCGATACTTCCGGAAGCTACGAATTAAGTGTGGGTCCTGGAAAGTGGGAAGTCACGGTTTATCGCCCGTGGGATCAAAATGTAAATTGGTCCTATGACAAAGCACCTAAGACGGTTACCTTTGCCAATACCTCCAGCAAGACAACTAAAACTGTTAATTTCTCAGTCAATCGAATGGGAGATGGTAAAGTCGTCGGTACGATAGATATACCTGACGGTATTACTGATGCAGCCTCCTCCATCTGGATCGATGTCTTTAGCCCAGATGGTATTGGTAACTGGGCAAATCCAGAATCAAATGGTTCTTTTTCTATCCCCCTTAAACCAGGTCAGTACGAATTATCCGTATGGCTTGATCCCGATAAGTTCAAAGGGTACGGCAGCCCAGAGCCTCAATTCATTCGTATTGGTAAATCGGAGGTAAATGTAGGTACAATTTCACTCCGCGAATTCAATTCCACCATTAGTGGTGTAATTGCCACATCCAGTGGTTCTCCACTTGGGAATGCTGAGGTTTGGGCATGGAGTGAGACGGGTGGGTGGACAAGTGATGTCACCGATACCACTGGAGCCTTTGAATTAAAGGTTGCTCCTGGTAGATGGGAGGTTGGATTTAACCCACCTATGCCTGCTGACGGTTCGGAATCACCCTACCTTTTAGAACCTCCTAAACGAATTAAAGTAGGGGAGGGCTCCAAAACCTTAAATTT
>JAQXBH010000261.1 GCA_029252505.1 Opitutales bacterium
AAAAGCAAGAAATCGCTAATTCTGGTTCTTAGTGCAATTTTAATTGGAGTAAGTGTTTACCACTATTGGGACAACTCTGAGCGAACCCATCAATCTGAACGATCCTACCGATTTCTTTCCGCGAGTATAGATTCCGAAGGTGCAGAGGAGCGTTTTTTATCATTCGCTTCGGATTACGACGATACCCTTGCAGGAGTTGCCCGTTACCGGGCAGCGGTAATCCAATACAGAGATCAGCGATATAGTTTATCTGCCGAGAATTTTAAGTTGGCGGGGATTGAATTAGGAATTGACCCCCTTGCGGGTAGGGCTCTCTTGGGGCAAGCCGTTTCATTATTAAAGGACGAAGGAATGAAGGGCGCGGAGGGGAAAGAAGTTTTAGTGAATTTAGCAACAAGCACCAACTATTTGCCCGCTGATCGACAAGAAGCTCGATTCTTACTTGCCCTACAGTCAATGGCAGAAAATGACATGGACTCCCTTTCTTTGCACAAGGAAAAGTTGGAGGAGGATAGTAATGCATCCTACTTTCTTTCCCGTTTGGAAGATTTAATTAAAACCAATGAATTTCTTGCGGTTGCTCAATCTTTACCCGACTTAAATTTAGCAAAGGGAATTACATTTTTGAAAAAAAATGGAAAGAGAAAAAATGTGGTTTCCTTAAAAAGCGGATTGCAATATCAGGTGATTACAAAAGGGAATGGAGAAAGCCCTAATAGTGAAGATACTGTTAAAGTTCATTACCATGGTACTTTAATTGACGGAGAGGTTTTCGACTCATCAGTTGATCGTGAAGAACCCGCTACATTTGGAGTAAGTGGAGTAATAAAGGGTTGGACTGAAGCTCTTTTACTAATGAAAGAAGGTGCAAAGTGGAAATTATTTATACCCGCCGATCTTGCCTACGGAGAGACCGGAAGCAATTCGATTGGTCCTAATGAAACTTTGGTATTTGAAGTAGAGCTTTTACAAGTAATACCAAAACCAGAGGAACCAATTGCAGATCTTAATTCCAGTGTTCCTGTACTTCCTCCCTCACCAGCAGATGTGAGTGAGCTTAATGCTACAAAAAATTCAGTTCCTGTAAACGGTGGAAGATCAAGTCAGACTGAAACTGCAGTCTCTGAGAATAATCAGTCCAAATAGTTTATAGAAGCCTAAGCGGATTACTTATTTCTGGCAGTTGAGTACCGCTTTCATTACGCGAAGATTTTCGCTGTCTTTAAATCCCTGTTCGGCATCTTTTAATTGGTAATTGCTGACCAACTCTACGGCGTCCACCTGTCCGTTCTTGAGGAGTTCAAATGCACGCAGGTAGTCAGGCTTAGAGGAGGCGTAGCTTGTCCGAAGATCAATTTGTTTGCGAAGAAATTGAGTAAGATCTAAATCAATGGTTCGTGAATATAGTGCAATTGCGGTGACTGTTCCATTAGGTCGAACCGAACGCCATGCCTCACTTAATGCGAGCGGTGCGCCGGACGCTTCCACCATTGCATCCGCTCCGCCCGGAAACTTTTCCTCCACTTGTTTAAATAAAGGATTTTGTTGTGGCCCCACTACAAATGTTTCAAAACCAAGTTTCCTTGCTGCTGATAAGCGGATTTCTTGATCCATTTCTGTTCCCACCACTACGACCTCCGCCCCGCGTGAACGAGCTGAGATTGCACAGAGCATTCCAATTATGCCAGGACCGCTTACGACGACACGGTCATTTTTTTGTATGGATGTGCGGTTTTCAATACAATGTTCCGCAACGGAAAGAGGTTCAGTCAGTGCTGCTAATTCCATTGTTAGCCCATCCGGGACGGGGAGTAAAAATTCTTCCTCCACAGCAATGTATTCTGCCATTCCTCCATCCAAATGCAGTCCTTGAACTCTTCTTCTTGGGGACAGCTGGGGTAGGCCATTTTGACAGAAAGGATCAGTAGGGTCATACTTGGTTTGTAGAGCAATCATGACGACCTGTTGACCAATATTGTACTTTCCACCTTCGATTGCTGATTGTACGATCGTACCGGACAGTTCATGTCCAAAAGTGACCTCTGGTAAGACAGATTCATACCCCTTATGGTTTAGCCATGCATGAAGGTCGGACCCACAGATTCCACAATGTGACACCTGTAGCAAAACCTCGCTTTTTTTAAGATTCGGAATTGCGACTTCTTCCAACCTTGCAGCCCTTTCTTCTTTGGCAAATCGTCTAAATGCTTTCAATTAATTAATTCCTAATTTTGAATGAGTGGTATGGATGGAATCTGCAATTAACTTTGCTTGGTCAGAACCCGCAAGTGCTTCGATTAAGGCCAATCCAAAAGTAATGGCAGTTCCAGCACCCGGAGAAGTTATAATCGTTCCATCGCAGACCACATCCTTACCGGTAATGATGTGGGGGAGTTCGTTCGCAACACTTGAATGGGCAGTATGTTTTGCATTCCCTAAGACTTCTGCATCAAGAAGAAGAAGGGGGGCTGCACATATTGCCCCAATCCATTTTTTTTCATTCTTGAACTTTTTAATAATTTTTTGGATTGCTCGGTTTTTTCTTACTTTAAAAACACCAGGACCACCTGGTAATACGATAAGGTCAAAGTTTTGTTCCTCCACTTCCTGTAACATGCAATCGGCCTGCACAGAAATTCTCGATCTCCCCTGTACCAATAAGCGTTGGGTACAGGAGGCAACGGTTACCGAAACCTCCGCTCTGCGCAAAAGGTCAATCGGTACAACTGCTTCAATTTCTTCAAAATTGTCCGCGAGTAAAACCAATGCACTTACAGCCATATTCTAGGAGAGTGAAAAGAAACACTTACGAGGTTGATTTTACCTTATCCTTCTTGGGAGAGGATTCTTTTTTGGTGTCCTTTTTAGGGGAGGATTCTTTTTCTTTTGTTGTGGATGTCTCGGAAGAGGAATCAGAGTTCCCCTCTTTTTTCCCGGGAGTCTTCTTCTTATAATCCGTTTCGTAAAATCCGGTACCTTTAAAAATAATTCCTGCACCTAATCCGAGCAGGCGCTTGGCTTTGCGTTTTTTACATTTGGGGCAAGTCTTCACGTGGGAATCCTTCATGGACTGAAATAATTCCCAGTCATGTCCGCAAGCTTGGCATTTATAGTCGTAAGTAGGCATAGTTTAAAAAGGGAGACTGAACAAGTGAATCAATCTTGATTCATTTTCGAAAAATTTAATGCACTTGAATACGCCAGTAAAACCCATGTGCCAAGAAAGAACGAAAACCCGTATAAGGGAACGGCGAGTAACAGTACTCCCCAAAAGGCAATAATCGGCAGTATTAACTTCGGTGCCATAGCCTTGGCAACTTGTAATACAAGATTTACCTTCCATGCATCTGAATATAGACCGTCCCGAACAAATATATGAATGGAGGAAAGAAAAAGAAATGGGGCAACAAATGCACCCGCTGCCAATGGAAAGTAACTAATGATACCGAGGACGCTGAAGGTAAGTGCATCCACGAGCATGCTTACAAGAAGACCAATCAAGATGGGACACCCTGCGTACGCAAGGATAAGTAGAAAAACTTGCAAGCCACCTGTAAAAAGGGAAACAGGTTCCATTTCTTTCCACTCGGGTAAATGCCATTCCTTATTTTGACGCAAACGAACCGTGTATTCCAGAAGATAACCTAAGGAAAATAGATTGAGAACGGGAATGAAGCATAATGCACCCCCCCATAAAACCTTGGACACCCAACCCGGGTGACCAAAAAGCCTTTCACACACCGCTTCCAAACTTGGCATAACTTGATAATTATGACATAATGGATTCATTTCGCAAGACATGAATTTTCTAGAAAAGTTAAAAAATTGGCAGGACTTAATTAACCAAAGGCTTGAGCGAACACTCCCTGCAAGCTCAGTTCAACCAAAAGTACTACATCAGGCGATGCGTCACAGCATGAATGCTGGAGGCAAACGCTTACGACCCATTTTAGTATTAGCGGCTCATGATATCTTCCCTAATCGATTAGATCCAATACCCGCGGCAATTGCCCTTGAATGCATTCATACATACAGTCTGATTCATGATGACTTGCCAGCAATGGACAACTCTGATCTCAGGCGCGGAGTGCCTAGTTGCCACAAAGCTTTTGATGAGGCTACTGCAATACTTGCCGGAGATGCACTTCAACCACTCGCTTTTGAAATCCTGGCCAATTCATATGCAGGAGATCCACAGCTTGGACTCGATTTAGTTTGTATGCTCAGTCAGACTGCAGGTAGTCAAAAATTAGTTGGTGGTCAAATGCAGGACCTTCTTTCAGAGGGAAAAGATCCAGACGAACAGAGCCTTTCATATATTCACTCGAATAAAACAGCTGCGATGATTGAAACTTCACTCCAAATGGGGTTCCGCGTGGGAAGGGAAGGACAAAACTCAAAAAAACTTACTCAGATTGGCAGGGCTGGTCATTCTCTAGGCCTTGCATTTCAGGCAGTGGACGATCTTCTCGATGTTACCCAAACAACCGAACAATTAGGTAAGGATGCACATCATGACTGTGAAAGTGGTAAGATCACTTGGGTTTCCTTAAAGGGAGAGAGCGAGGCACGGCTTCTCGCGGCGCAACATACAGAGAATGCACTTCAAGCGGTCATTGATCTAGGGGGAGATTGCCAATTTTTACAGGATTTGATCCGTTACATGCTCAATCGGGAATTTTGATTCAATGATTGAAGGCAATCAGGAAGGCAGTAATTCCCGTGATTGGCGCGAGCGACTTAATCAATCAAGGGATTTGGGTACTGGCTTTGCCGCTCCAGGGGGGGAGTTTACCCGAGCACTTTATGAGTGGTCCTTTACCCCCAATGGCACAATACTGCACTCCCTGCTGAAGGGGAGGCGAGTGGTCGAATTGGGTGCGGGAATGATGTCTTATGGGTATGCATTGGCAAGTGTTTGTGGTGCCAGGAATTATGTGGCAGTCGAACCTTTTTACAGTGACATACAGGAAAAATCTATTTTATCCTATTTATCCGGTGAAGCGGGAATGGGGGGAAGGATTCCCTACAAGGTTGTCGGACAGGATATGTTGAATTATTTAGAAAATGAACCTGATAACCTTTTGTGTATAATTGCATGTGGAATAGAAGATTGCATTTTACCAGGACCAGATTATCGAAAAAAAGTTGAAAATGAAATCGTCCGTACAATGGAGAAAGATTCTTTCTTCCTTAGTTCACATAGCGACCTTTTTCCTCAGTTTTTACAAAATATTGAAATTACTTTTCCTCGACCATCCAATCCCAGCGTCTTTGACCGTATTCGACTTCATGGAGGTAAAGATGCCTTTGATCGATTTGGGGAAGCGGTCTCATTGCTTCACTCCATTTAAGAATTTTACTTAATTGCAAAGCTGAAGTACTTTCCTTTCGGTAATCGTGTTTTCGGTAAACACCTAAAAGAGGTAATGATAGACTGTGACCCCTTTCACAATAAAGAGGAGCAATCAACGAACCATATGTGTTCCCATTCAATAATTAATTATATAAATTAAATAAATTTATATAATAAACACATCCTTGTAATGGATTGAATTGAATGATAGGAACAAAAAAATGGATAACTACTGGATCAATATTAAAGGAGAAAATCTTGGTCCTTTTACACTTGAAGAAATAAGTATAAAAGTGGAGACAGGAGAATTTGTTTTATCCGATCCGATCTGTCTGGTGGGCAATGAAGAATGGTTGAATTTAGGTGAGTTTTTAAATTCTGATTCAACAATAGAGCAAAAATGTGTTGAGCAGATGGATAAGCAAAAAATAATTGTAGCCCAAAAATCTGGACTTTCATTAAATGTAATTTTAACCACAGTCTTATTTTTACTTCTGATTGTTTGTGTGGGGCTTTATCTGTTTGCTCGAATTAGAGGAAATAGTGTTAAGACGAGAGATGAAGAGGTTGTTGTTTCATTTACAGAAGATGAGGAAATAAAGAAAATTGCCTCAAGTGCTCAGTCGAAAAGTTTATTTATAATGGCAGACGGCTTGATGGTAAAGAGGGATGCTAATTTGCCTTATTCCGGTTGGATTAAGTCAACCTATCCCAATTCTGACTCCTTGAGTACACTTGTGCAGTACGAAAAAGGGAAGGTTCTTCTCGGCCTTTCATGGAAGCCAGATGGAGTGAAGTGTTCCCATTCGTCGCTGGAGAATGGGCAAGGAATTTTGACCAACTATTATGATTCGGGAGAGAGACAATTGGAGGAATCATATCGTTCCGGTTTATTGAATGGATTGACGACTCGGTTTTATAAAAATAGTCAGAAGGAAGAGGAAAATTTTTACCTGAACGGACGGCTACATGGACAGAGAGCATCGTGGCATAACAACGGACAAAAAATAGAACAGCTCTTTTATTTGGAGGGGGTGAAAAGTGGGCCTTATTCTTTATGGAGTAAGGACGGACAGAAATATGATGAAGGGATTTATAAGAATGGAAAGCTCGACGGTAAACGAATTCAGTGGTCAAGGAATGGATTGGAACGATTCGAGGAAACTTATAAGAACGGGGAGAAAATCCCCGAGATTCAGGTTGCCCCTCTCCCTATGGTAAATGATCTTTTGCAATCCGAGGATGCGGATCCAGTTTTAGCGAGCTTATTGGAGTTGGCGGGCGAGGAAGAAGATTGGATAAGGAAGGCGAATGCCAGCACAGGTGTAGTCAATTTTATAACAGCTAGGTTTGAGAAAAGTCAGATTTCAGGTCATGAGATTTTTGCCGATCTAGCGATTGCTTTATTTGATTATGCCAAGCGGGGAATCAATCAGAAAGAAGCTCTTGTCGATACATTAAGTTGGATTGATAATCAGTGGGGGATCGCCATTATTTTCAAAGGAGATGGTTTTTTCGTTAGTGAAATCCCACAATCTGTTCGTTTTGGACCAATAAGTTGGGAGAGAAATATTTATGAAAATGATTTCCTGGGCTCGCTGCAGGGGGAGGGTCGGGAGTTTGTGATCGGAGACTTGGGAAACCTATTTCAATCAGTCGGATTGACTCTAGGAAGAGAGAAAGAATCGATTCAAAGGAAAGTCGAAAGGCTAATATGGGAGGATTTAGCCTTGAGGGCAGAGGAGACAGAGAATGCAAAGCTAGAGTTTAAAAATAAACAATTATTTTACAACGGCACCATAGAACAGACCTTGAAGAAAATTGACCCACAAGGAAATTCGACTTTTGATACTGTGGAAAAAGAAGTGCTCTTTATCTTTACTCAGCAACATGCCCGCGATAAAAAACTGGGGCCATTTATTAAAGCTTTAGAAGATGCAGGAGTCCGATTTGAGGAGATGAGAAATGGAAACTTGATGATTCGTAAATATTCGAAACTGTGCATATATTCAGATCAAGTTTCGCAAGATGGAGCAGCTTATATTTATCCCGAAGTTACCATTCAATTCGCGGGAGTTGCCCCCCTTGGCCCGAATACTTTAATTCGTTATATTAAAATAGAACTCGGGGAAATAATCGAAGAGCCCCTTGACTTTAGTAATAGAGATATCGAGTAGGCTCGATTGAAACCTTACAGGTGGCTTTTTTGCATTTCCACCAATTCCCCAATCCCTTTTTCTGAAAGTGCAAGGAGTTCATCGAGTTGGGTGCGTGAATAAGTGGCTTCCTCACCGGATGATTGAATCTCTACAAATTTGCCCGACCCGGTCATGACTACATTGGCATCGACCGAGGCGTCGCGGTCTTCTGGGTAGTCAAGGTCGAGAACGCATTTGTCATTATATACACCTGCACTGATCGCAGCAAGATGGTCAAGGATCGGATCTTCCTTAAGCTTTCCTTTTTCTAACAAACCATTAATCGCAATGCGAGTGGCAAGCCAGGCACCGGTAATAGATGCAGTTCGGGTACCGCCATCAGCACGAAGCACATCGCAATCGATCCAAAGTGTTTTATCAGGAAATTTTTTCAAGTCTAATACTGCCCGTAATGAACGACCAATCAGGCGTTGAATTTCGATATTTCTACCATCCTGTTTTCCCTTACTGATCGGGCGATCCTTACGAGTAAGTGTGGAGTAAGGGAGCATACTGTATTCGGCTGTGAGCCAGCCTCCTCCCACTTTTTGTTGCCGCATCCAACCTGGAATTCGATCTTCGACCATGGCCGCACAGATTACCTGAGTGTCTCCAAATGAACAAAGTACCGACCCGTTTGCGTGGGGAGCTATATTGGTTTGAAAGGTAACTTGGCGCATCTCATCGATTGCACGTCCCGATGGTCGGACAAAGACTTGATTGAGTTGCTCGGCAAGAGGGGATTGTTCGGAATTTTCAGGTTTCATAAAATTGAAGTGGTTCTGGGTTGATGATTTTCGCACCGATTGGTTCAAGGGCATTGGTAAACCATTCCCGTGCCTCGGGGTCGCCGTGGTGTAAGAAAATATTCTTGGGAGCTAATTTTTCCGCGTATGCTACTAATTGATCCCGGTCTGCATGACCGCTTAGATCAAATTGTCTAACTTTTGCCTTAATTGGTTCGATATGATTGTATGCATTAAATTCAAAGGGTGTTCCTGGTTCTGATTGAAGAAGTTGCCCTCCCGGCGTACTAGGATCGCAGTAACCGACAAAGAGTATTGAATTGCGCTCATCTCCAAGCATGGAAGAAGCCATTACATAGGAGGGGGTATGCTCAACGAGCATTCCACTGCTAACCAGGTAAATTCCTTGCATGGGAGGTTTGCGCCCGGGTTCGAGTTTACGGGGGAGAGGTCGAGCACCTAAGCTTCTCAGCACTTTTCGATTAAAACGTACCCGGTTGGTGTTTTTCGAAATTTCGTGAAAGTGATTTACTAGATCCATGCCTAAGCCCGAGCAAAAAACAGGCACTTTAGGAATGGCGTTTCGCTTGAATGCATCGTCTAGGACCGAAAGCATTTCCTGCATTCTGCCCAAAGCGAAAACGGGTATGAGAACGGATCCGCCACGGGACAATGTCTTGCCGGATTCTTCGAGTAGATTTAGCATTTCCGATTCGCGCTGGCGTGATGGTTCACGAATAGAAAGCCCACGAGTTGTCTCGGTTACAAGTGTATCCACTTTTTCAAGAAGGGGCTCCGCTCCATCCAGGGTGCGGCTACCGTCAAATAGAATGTCGCCAGTAAAAAGAATTCTTTCTTTAGGTGATTTAATTTCTACCGAAACTGCGCCTGCCACATGACCAGCATGATGAAGCACGACCTCGATTGCCCGCCCATCCTTTTCCAGTCGAAATGGACGTTTGATTGAGAGAACTTTTACGCGATCATAAAGGGAGGTCAGGTCGCTTCTTCCGTAAAGGGGAAGTTCGGTTAAATTTAGTTCATTTCGTTGCCTTTTCATCACGGAAATGGAATTGGATAGCATTCGCCGAGCAAGTACCGAACTGGGATAACTCATCAGGACTGGGGCATCCTGATGCTCACGAGAAAGCAGGGGTAAACTGCCCAAATGGTCTAAATGGCAATGGGTCAGAATAATAAAGTCGAGAGTATCCCGTTCAAGAGTCGAGTGTCTGGGGATAGAATCTTTACCCGCATACTTGGGGTGTAATCCTGAGTCGATTGCAAAGCGAAAGCCACCCACTTCACAAACTGTGCAATTAGCACCAATTCCACCATGTGGGTTTAAATCAATGAGTTTCATGAATGAGAGGGGTCAACTTCGGACTCGTCCGGTAAATCGAGTCGGAAGGGATTTATTCTCACATGGACTTTCTTGTTGAATTCGTCCAACCCATGGAATGAGCCAGATGCTTCAGCGGACAAGTGAGTAACATGATAACTGTTATAAGAAAACGATTCACCAGATCCAATTGTGGGAGTTTCTCCCACAATTTTATCTCCCTCCACCACGGTGGTGGTACCGTCGCTGTTGGCAAGGATCCATTTTCTACCCAGAAGAGTAACTTTCCGGTCACTCAGATTTCGTATGGTAATAAAGTAAATAAAGGCGTGTAAGTTGATCCCCTTCACGGTCGATTTTTCTTTATGATGAACTAATTTGTCTAGAGACGCCTGTAGTCCTTCCAATTCTGTACTTTCTTCATTCACAATTTAATTCTAGTTGAACTCACCATAACAGGCTTGTCAGAAAGACCAATTCTTTTTGAACTAATTCACAAGAATGTAAAAAAAAAGAGAAAAACGCTTGCACCTAAGCTCAGAGAAAACAGAAAGGAAGAATGCAAAAATTCGCACTTCTATCGGTTAGTGATAAATCAGGCTTAGTTCCCTTTGCCCGAAAATTAGTTGATCAGCATTCTTTCACGCTTCTTTCCACTGGAGGGACTGCTCGACTATTGAGAGAGGAGGGCATACCTGTGAGCGATGTTAGCGAGAGGACGGGGTTCCCGGAGATGATGGACGGACGGGTGAAAACATTGCATCCAAAAGTGCATGGCGGGCTTCTTTGCCTGCGTGATAACCCGGAACATTTAAAAGCAGCGGAAGACCATGATATTGCCCTCATCGATTTGGTGGTAGTGAATTTATATCCTTTTGAGGAAACCGTGGCCCGTGCAAATGTTTCCTTCGAGGAAGCAATTGAGCAGATTGATATTGGGGGTCCATCCATGTTAAGGAGTGCGGCCAAAAACCATCGCGATGTGGCAGTGGTTTGCGATCCAAGTGATTATAAACGGGTATTGGATGCGATGAAACTGAAAGATGATTGGAGTGGATTGCGCAGGGAGCTAGCTTTAAAAGTTTTTCAGAGAACATCTTCCTACGATAAAGCAATTAGTGAATATTTTTCCAAGCAGGTGGTTGATGAACCCGATATGGAGTCTATTTCTGGCTTTCCCGCCACACTTGATTTTCAGTCCAATAAATCAATGAGTTTACGCTATGGAGAAAATCCCCATCAACAGGCGGCATTATATGGTGATTTTCTGAATTATTTCGATCAACTCCAAGGGAAAGAATTGAGTTACAATAATATTTTAGATATCTCAGCCTCCGCTTATTTAATTGGCGAGTTTGAAAGGCCAACGGTCGCAATTCTCAAGCATACTAATCCATGTGGAGTCGCGAGTGCAGATAATTTGGAAACTGCCTGGGACCGTGCCTTTGCAACTGACCGACAGGCTCCTTTTGGTGGCATTATTGTAGTGAATAACACCATGGATATCGGTTTAGCTCGAAAGATTTCCGAGATTTTTTGCGAGGTTATTATTGCTCCCGGATTTACAGAAGAAGCGATTGCACTTTTTCAAAAAAAGAAAAATCTCAGGTTGTTGGTCTCCAAATCGGGTTTTGGTCCAGAAACTTTACAGGAAATTCGGACAGTGCCCGGCGGTTTTCTTGCCCAAGACCGGGATCAAAAAAGAATTAATCCAAAGGACTTTCAAGTTGTTACAAGACGACAGCCAACCGAGCAGGAGTGGCGATCAATGTTATTTGGTTGGCGAGTGGTGCGCCATGTAAAAAGCAATGCAATAGTGTATGCCGGTGATGAGCGAACATTAGGAGTGGGGGCCGGTCAAATGGCTCGAGTAGATAGTTCTCAAATCGCGGTTTGGAAAGCAGGTGAGGCGGAATTGTCCTTGGCTGGTTCCGTGGTTGCATCGGATGCATTCTTTCCTTTCCCGGATGGACTCATTGCAGCTGCAGACGCTGGTTCTACTGCGGCAATTCAGCCGGGCGGAAGCGTGAGGGATGATGATGTAATTGCTGCGGCCAATGATCGTGATATGGCTATGGTATTTACAAGGGTCCGACATTTTCGACATTAATATTTTGAATAGTTATTGCATTCATTGGTGATTTTTTAAGTTTTTAATATTATTAAACCCATCGATTTGAAGGTTCATTATTTAAAAGCGACCACTTTGCTGGTGATTATTATTTTGTCGTTATTGGGCAGTGGTTGTGGCAGTGCCATGCTTTCTGATGAGCACTTGGCAAAGCGTTCAAAGAGTCAGTTTTCGCAGATGAAAAAATCTGAAAGGCTCTCCACTAATGCTTCTCATCAGGCAATGATAGAGCGTGTAGGCAAACGGATTGCACGAGTGGCAAAGGTCGACCTCCCAGGAACAGAATGGGAATTTGTGGTTTTTAACAAGGCAGAACCAAACGCTTTTGCCATGCCCGGCGGAAAGGTGGGAGTGAACAGTGGTCTTATCACCTTGGCCAATGGAAATGAGGATGAAGTGGCCGCAGTAATGGGGCATGAGATTGCACATGTTGCTTTTCGCCACAGTAACAAAAGAATGACCCAGGCAATGGGGATTGCATTGGGGGGAGTTATTTTAAACACGGCAATGCGAAAAAAAAGCACCACTGATCGAGTTCTTGCCACCGGAGCCTATGGAGTGGGAACAACTGTGGGGATGGCGCTTCCATTCTCGCGGTCACAGGAACGAGAAGCGGACCATAAAGGATTGTTCTATGCCGCCCGTGCTGGCTATGACCCCCGGGCAGCCATTTCTTTCTGGCAGAAAATGCAAGGCGGAAGAAAAAGGAAAATGCCTGAGTTTTTATCTACTCATCCAAATCCCGGAAATCGAATTGAATTTTTACGGTCCAATATGGACCATGCACTTGCCCTTTATCGTGAAGCCAAGCTGGCTCGGGGTGAAAAACCAAATCCATGAGTATATTATTAGATTCCCCAGTTGATGCGTTGCGTCAGTATGTCAGTTTTCCAAGTGTGTCCGCAGATCAAAGCTTTGCAGACGGCGTTAGTGGGGCCCGTGAATTTGCCTGTTCCCGTCTCAAGGAACTTGGGTTTGAGGTGGATTTAATTCCCACGCCGATTCATCCCATTATTTTAGCGACACGGGGAGATCCGTCCTGGCCCAGGTTGGTCATTTATGGTCATTACGATGTCCAACCTCCAGACCCTTTAGATTTATGGACGACAGATCCCTTTGATGCGGAGGAGCGTAATGGAAGGCTTTATGGTCGGGGTGCAGCGGATAATAAGGGCCCGCAAGTTGTTCACATGGCTGCCTTGGCAAGAGTGTTACGGGATAACCCAGACTATCCGATACATATTACCTACCTAATTGAAGGAGAAGAGGAAATTGGAAGTCCGAGTTTTCGTGGTTTTTTAGAAGAGCATAAACAAAAGCTGCAAGGTGATTTACTCTTAGTCTCGGATACAGGCAGTCCAGGTGCCAATCAATTGGTCGTTACTACTGGGTTACGTGGACTAAGTGCTATGGAGGTGAAGATTTATGGGCCGAAACAGGACTTACACTCGGGGGTCCACGGTGGTGCATTGCTTAATCCATTGCAGGCGTTGATGCAGGCATGTGCTTCGCTTCACGACCAAGACGGGAAAGTGACCGTGCCCGGTTTTTATGATGCAGTACGCCCCCCTGAGCAATGGGAGCGGGAAGAACTAGCTAAATTACCAATTACAGAGGAGGACTATGCCAAATTCCTAGGAGTTCCGGAATTTTTTCCTCCGCCTGGATATTCTTCTCTTGAGGGAATACGTTTTTGTCCAACATTAGAATTTAACGGAGTGGGGGGAGGCTATCAGGGTGAGGGCTCAAAAACGGTAATTCCTGCAGAAGCGTTTGCAAAAATTACCTGTCGTTTGGTTCCCGATCAAAAGTCAGAAGATATTGCTAATAAGGTTCGGCAAGCGATTGAGAAAGCCTGTCCTTCTGCCGTTCGGGTAGAAGTTGAATTGAAAGGGGGAGGAGATCCTTATGTTGTAATCCCACCGGGGAAGCCAGGTTCTAGTGGACAGGAGAGTGAATTGATGAAGAAAGCTTTCTCTGTGGCGGAAGATTGTATTGAGTCTGGCTTTGGGACACGGCCGATTTTCCTACGAGAGGGTGGAAGTATTCCCATCATTCAAGACTTGAAAGAATTAGCGGGATTAGACTCCCTGATGATCGGGCTTTTTACAAACGAAGACAATTTGCATGCACCGGATGAAAGTTTTAATCTAACCATCATGGACCGTGCCATTAATTCCTTTGAGAAATTCTTTAAGCAATTAATCTGAGATTGATTTTGGATTAATTTTTTGGGTTATCCAGCGACGAATTGCTTGCCCTAATAGATCGAGAAAAATTACGATTACTAGGATACAGATTAAAATGGTCGTTACTTTTTGAAAACCACTAGCCATCTCCATTGCCTTATTTAGTTCCATCCCAATTCCACCCGCTCCCACTAAGCCAATAATACTGGCCGATCGGATGTTATATTCCAGCATCCATAAAGAATGACTCCAAACTTGTGCCTTCACATTTGGCCAAAGTCCATAAAGAAAAGCCTGGATGGGATTCGCTCCAATTAGCTTCAGTCCACGAGCCACTTTTATATCCATCGATTCAAAGCTTTCGCTAAAGAACTTTCCGAGGTAGCCCAAACTGTAAAAGGTAAGAGCAAAGACTCCCGCAATGGGGGTAGGGCCAAAAAATATAACGAACAAAAATGCCCAAATTAGGCTGGGTAAAGTTCGGGTTATATTGAGAAACATTCGTGTTAATTGAACGAGCCAAACAGGCGAAATATTTCTTGAAGCTGCAAGGGCAATAATGAGGGAAAGATTGACCGCGATAAAGGTTGAGACGATTGCGATTTGAAAAGTTTCTCCCAATGAATCCAAGATAAGGGGGAAGTCAGAAAAGTCGGGTGGGAAAAACTTTTTAAAAAAATAACGAACCCCCGCCATCACATCTGCGGGTCGATTATCTTGCAGTAGATTTTTCCCTGAAAAAATGGTTAGGAATAAAAAGAGTATTACTAGAATATTGAGCAGATTGAGGCGTTCATACCAATTTCTGCTCGGTAAACCGGTTGGCATCTTTGTTTTTTTTCCCTCAGGCTTCATCTTTTTTTTGAACTTCTCGTAAGTTCCAACCTTCAGGATGGGCAGGGTTTAGACTGAGTGCAAAATCGGCAAACCTGGAAATAAGCTGGGGGTCATGGAGTGCGCATAGTACAATTTTTCCATATTGAGAGGTTAAATTTCGAAAAAGTCCCATAACCCGACCCGCGTAATAAGTGTCCAAGTTGGAAACTGGCTCATCTGCCAAAATAAAGGAGGGATCCTGAAAAAGCGTACGCGCTATTGCAGTTCTCTGTCTTTCTCCACCCGATGTTTGCGAGGTCCACTTGTAAGCTAAATGATGAATACCAAGGTCTTTAAGTATTTCAAATGCTTTTTCCTTGTCCGGAGTAGGGAAGCCGATGATTGATTCTTTTAGCCCGTATTGAGCTACTCTACCATAAAGAACATTTTCTAAAACAGAAACATGATCAGTGAGACGAAGACTTTGAAAAATAATTCCAAGATCTGGGCTGATATTATCTGTATGCCGAACTACCCCGTCCTGAATTTCAAACTCAACTTTTCCCTCAGAGGGAGTTTCTGAACCCGAAAGGCACGATAGTAGGCTTGATTTACCTACCCCGGAAGGACCTAGTATTGCAACAATTGAACCACACGGTATCGAAATGTCTAAATTACGGAAGAGCCATTCACCACCCCGTTGCAGACCCAAGTTTTCAGTACGCAAAGAAATCATCTGATTTATGAAATGGGTACTCGATTATCCTGCTTTGCATGAGGATAGGAATTGATAAGTTACTCCTTGAGTGTGGATACTTGAGACTTTGCTTCGCGTGGAGCTTGCAGATGTTCAGCAGAATTGACTCCAATAAGTGTTCCTCCAAATAAGCCTTGAGATAATTGTGGTTCTTCTTCCACGATATCAATCAATGCGTCATGAATCAATTGACGATCTTTCGAGGGGAGTGATCTGCGAACACAAAATGTATGCGATGCCACAGGACCCTGCCTTTGAATCACTTTTAGCTTTGATCGCTGTTCTACGGTAAGGTGTTTATCCTTTTCGAAGACATAATAACTGACTGCTGCTGCTTCGGCTTTTCCGGTCAACACTTGCTCAACTGCGGAAACATACCCGGATCCATAGTACACATTTCCTTTTCCAAAGAATTTTTCAATACTACCCCCTTCTTGGATTAATCCTTTTTTCATTAAATCCCAGCAGGGAACCAAATAACCAGAAGTACTCGTCCTGGAGGAGAAGGCAATGGCCTTTCCCTTTAACTCAGATATGTTTTGGTAATCACGTTCCTTAAGGCATAGCCACACACTGTAATAATAAGCCCCAGTGTATGGTTTTCCTTGCGGATTAGTGCTACTGTGTAGCCCCGCAAGTAGAACATCTGCGACCTCATTGTCCTCGAAAGAAATCGCATCACTTGAACTCACGTATCCAATATCAATAGTTTTGTTGGCTAGTCCTGCTTCAATGATCGATTTGTTGGTGGGTGTGGATATTTTAACAGGTATCCCTATTTTTTTGGATAACGCTTCTCCTAGAGTATTTTCGTCTTCCCGTTGGGCTTGGATATTTTTATTGGGTTTGAGTGCGATATTTATGCTAGAAACTGAAAGAGGGGAAATATTATCATTCGAATTTCTATCACCCTCGTTTATCGAGTCTGAACAGGATTGAAGTAAAAAAAGTACTAGTATATTGCGAATTAATTTAATCGTCATTTGCTTTTGAGATTGGGTCTCATTAAAATGGCTGGGGAGTGAGAAATGTCAACAATACTCGTAGTGACAGAGAGATATCAGAAATGAAAAAAACTGATAATAACAGAGGGGAAGGTAAACAGTTTCGTTGGGCTTGAAGATATGATCAAGCAAAGAAATTAAGCTTTTTTAGCCTTTCGATACAACAAAAGTTGCCCTTCTGTCCAAACGTGACTGTTCAGAATCCGCATCGGGTATCGCTAGTTCATCGCCTAATGAAATAACTTCTATACGATTTGCCTCGCATCCCAATTCAATCAAATATTCTTTTACTGTCGTTGCCCTTCTGTCACCAAGGGATTTGTTGTAGTTTGGGGTTCCTTTCCAATCGCAGTACCCTTCAACTAAAAGTCGAGCATTAGGGTTTGATTTTAGAAAATCGGCAATTTCAGAAACTTTGGGTCGCTCTGAAGCTGTAATGTTATACTGGTCGAATCCAAAAAATACTGGATCGAAGGGGCGAATCACATTAAGAGGATCGTCAAATGCAGAAAGGGAAGGGTCCCGGAGTGCAAGTGGATCTGTGTTGTCGAAATCACCTCTCAGAGGATCTCCCAAACCTGCAAGATCATCTACACCATTATTAAAGCCTTTTCCCCCTAAGTTATTACTGTTGATTGAACTATCACCTTCTCGGTTAAGTGTTGTTTCAGGCTGTGCTTTTTTGGCACAAGAAGAAAGGAAGAAGATAATAATCTGAACTGTTACGAAAAGTGAAACTTTCATCACAAACTGATCAGGAGTCTTTGAGAACTAAGAAATGGGCTTTTCGCTCCAATCCCGCAGTAGTAGGATCCGCATCAGGTGTTGCCACTTCATCACCCATAGAAATAACTTCAACTCGACTTGGATCGACCCCTAGATCTACGAGATAGTCTTTGACACTACTTGCGCGTCTATCACCAAGAGATTTGTTGTAAGCGGGTGTACCCTTCCAGTCACAATAACCTTCCACTAAAACCCGGGCTCCCGGAGTTTCATTTAAAAATGAGGAGATTTCCTGCAACTTGGTTCGTTCTTCGCTGCTAATGCTATATTGATCAAAGCCAAAGAAGATTGGCTCGAAGGGACGATCCCCATTCGCTAGATTTTCGGAATCTCCCCAGAATGGATCTTGTGGGAAAAGTCCGTCTTCTCCATCTAGCCCAGAAATAGTCGCACCGATGGGAGACAATTCATCTCCTTCGTTGTAAGCAAAATCGTCAGGCGAACCAATGAAGGTTCCACGATCTGTTCCTTTAATGAGTGAAGTATCTTCAGGGCTAGGTCCAGTGCTTTTTGAGCAACTAGCCTGAAAGAATGCCACCACTAACAATCCTACCATCCACATTGAATTTTTCATACTTTTATCTCCCGCTATTTAACGACTAACCATCCCTTAGTTAATCTTCTTGAATTATTTTGTTGCACGCGACTCAACCTTCGTCAACGAGAAAGCGCATGAATTTACCAATTTGTTTATTAGTTGACAATGGATCTCTGCGACCCGAAGCAATATTGGCTCTGCGTCGGGTCGCCCAGAAACTTTCCGATCAAACCTCCTTCAAGGTAATTCCACTAGGGTTATTGCATTCTAATAAAGTGGATCCCGCTTTGGTAGATGGAGTCTCAGGAGAAACAATTGGTACTTTTTTATCGGACAAATTTGCAAATAGGCAAAAGGATTTGCTCGTGTTGCCCTTCTTTTTCGGTCCCAGTCGAGGAATTACCGAATGGTTGATAGAAAAACTTGATGAGTGGCAAGCAAGTGATACTACTCGTTCTTATCGCGTTTTAGATCCGTTGTACAAAGGGAATGAGTTGCAGTTAGGGCAAGCATTATTGGACGAGATTAAAAATACTTCCAGCCAACAAAAGCTGGGGGAATAT
>JAQXBH010000268.1 GCA_029252505.1 Opitutales bacterium
CAATATTTTGGTTCAACAAAACAAGGACGGAGAGTGGGAGGCCTCAATTACAGAATTTGGACTTTATCGATTAAATTTATTTACTCCTTATGGATTATCTGATGAAGAGAAAAAAGAGGTTGCGGTAATGAACATCGATGGTCGCTCCTCTTTTCTTGAGGGAGAAAAATTTCGTCCAGAGGGTATAGATCATCAACAAATACCCGAAGAAAACTGGGATTTATTTGCCCTTGGCAAAATTGTTTTTTGGATAATCGAAAATGCAAAGCACAATTCTGATTCACTTTATGAATGGAAAGACTGGGAAGAATGGGCATCACGGGCGATAGGAAAAGAACAACGGGAACCATTTCCTTCTTGTGCTCATTCAATGGATGCAATGCCTAATGTGGGTGATATTTCTCGATTTGGAATGAAAGTGGAATCAGATTCGAGTGAATCTAATGTTGATCTAGAAGAACTCCGGTTGAAAAGAGAACTTGAGTTTCAATTAAAAGAAAAACTGAGCACCCTGAAAGCGAAGCGTGGAATAACGGCATTAATTGGTGGAGTTTGCTTTGCATTTTATTTGATTTATTCGCTTTATCTTTTGTTGGCTCCTGCTCCCTGGACCGAATATTCACTCGAAGGTTTATTGGACAGTTATCAAATGGGAGCAGGGCTTTGGGGTGGTCAAGCATGGGGTATTGTGCCTGGGAATTATGATGAAGAGGGAGATGGTGGGCAGGATGTGGTCGGGGAGTGGAGTAAAGAAGATGGATTATTTGTTTTGAAATTTAAGCGCTTTAAAAAAAGCAAGGAAGAATCGAGTGGGAAAAAGTTATGGCAATTTATTGGTGATGGAAAAACCTCGGACGAAGATTATTTTATTTGGCAGGATTTTCTGCAGTATGACCGTGCAAGAGATGCCCTGCTCCTTATCAAGAGGAAAGATTCTCGTTATACTTATTTGCCTGGGGTTCGGGAAAATGGTGTACCCCGATTATTTCCTGAAGACCGAATGAAAACGAGCATGGGTAAGATTAAGAAATCTGAACTTTTATTCTTGAAGGAAGAAAAGAGTGGTACCCGCTGGTCCTTGTTTTTTGCCTTAGGATTTATACTCGCCAGTTTCATGTACCATCGAGAATTAAAAAAATTAGTTATTACAAACGGAGAAATGGTTGAATAAACTAGATTTTCCCTTTTTAATCGTCACTTAATGTTTAGTACCATGAAACGGGTGGAGTGGAACCAATTGTTATGTGCTCTTTTTTTGAATCTTTTCTTGGTGTCCTGTTGGCAGAAAGATCCGAGTGGTAGTTATCAGGGAGAAATTAAGGACTGGGTTTACGAGGTCTATGAGGCTCCTTTAATTACACAGGGAAATGAGTGTGAAATTGAGATAATATTAAAGCAAGCACCGGAGGGCTTCGTTTCGCAACTTATTTTTCAACACCCTAAGATGGAAAAAGTAACAAGAAGTGGGAAATGGAAAGTGGAGGATGGTTATCGAAGTGTATTTTTTGAAGATGGTAAATCCCCTGCCGAGTATTTTTTAGTAAAAAGTGGTGCTCGATTTGCCTTTCAAACCAAAGAGGGGCTGAGTAATGATGACGGTAGTCCTATTTTGTTAATGAGAAATGAAGGAAAGTCCCGTAAAGCATCCTATCCCTTCAAAATTGAATTTTTGAAGGATAATCTAGTTCAAATTGAAACATCCCAAGATGATCATGCGTACACTGGGACATGGAAATGGGGTGGTGATCAAATTTCAGTAAGCGTTGCTATGGGGGAAGAAAAAAAGGAAATGGGTAACAAACCTGCAGAAACTTATAAATATTTTTTTACTTGGGAGGAAGAGGGCGGGGATAACCTTTATTTAGAAAAAATGTTGATTACACGACCGTTTTTAAATGAGGATGGAACAAGACGTCAAAGTTGGATGAGTTCCCTTGTTTTTTCGGATCGTCCTATACTTAAGCCAAGATAATTCAGGATCTTTTTGAATATTCAAAGGTTTGACGTATTGAACATCATGTTCATGATCTTCCCTTTTAAATTATACAAAACCTCATGATTACAGCATTACAAAATTTTATTTCAAAGAAAGGAAAGTTCGTCTTTGTACTCTTACTTTTCGTGGTTGTCATTTCTTTTGTTCTTTACCTGGCACAAGGCACTTCGATTTTTGATCTCTTACCTGATCCCAATCGAGAAAAGAAAGAGTTCTATGGCTATGATCTTAATAATCCCGATGAAATGCGAATTTTATCAATCGAGAATCGGGTTGCTTCTGACTTTGGTGCAGTAATACCGCCGCTTGAAGATAGTATGCTCGAGGCCGACAAAAAGTTCTTCGAATCGTTACAGGCTCAGTTACAGAAAGCCTTCCAGGCAGACCAAGGAGATATTGACCGCTCCGCGTTGCAAAGACTTTTTGGTTTTATGCAATCGTGGCCTAATTTGCCTAAGAATTTCAAAGCACAAGAAATCTCCCGTTCCGGTATTTACGATCCCGTTTTCTCTCAGGCAGCAATCCGGGCTAAATTAGTGATGGAAGGACAGGCAAGGTCGTGGTCTTATTTGGCAGATACTGAAAACCATATTGGCGTAAATGATGGTTTCAACCGTTATGTTCGGGAACTTGATCCCTCTTTAATTTCCGATGAAAACCGTTCTCGGGCGTTGCGGTTTGTAGGCACTCGCCAAGGAGTAAGGACAAGCTTTGTCGAATCCACTTTATTTTCTCATTTTCGTGCCAATCAGGTAGATCGTATATATTCTGACGCCGGTTTTACTTTAGAGAAAGAAGGGGAAATTGATTTGTACAGTAATCAATTTGCTTGGAAGGCCGAATTACTCTCATTGAAATTAACCGAGATTGAATACAGTAATCCTGCACTTTTTGAGTTCAAATTTTCCAAGCAACCCTCGGTTAACGACTCGATTCGTATTTCTTACGGTACTCAGTCTGTAAAGATCTTATTTGTAAATCAATCGTCAGATCAAAATTCCACTGATATGTCGGTTCAATTGGGAAGCAGTCTTACACACACAACGACCAACTTGGTAAAAGCACTAAATTCGAAGGATTTTGATTTCGAATGTAAAAAATCGAATAAAAATACAGTCATTATAATCCCGGGAATTAAAAGCCTTCCCCAGCTTACTCCTCAGGTTTCTTCATCCAGTCAAGCAATCGCAATTACCAATTTGTTAACAGAACAACTGAAAGGTTTTCATGAGGAGAGTAAAAATGATCCCATCTTCACACAACCGGCAAGAACATTTGCCACGATGATCCGGTTTCCCTCCAGTAATTTCTTGTCGATACCGCCCGAACCGAAAGAATCCAGATTGCGTGGCTATTATGATCTAAACCGAGATCAATTTGATCCCGTACCTAATGCTCCAGATCCCAACGTGACTGATGAGGGTGAGAACGGTCCTAAGGGAGATAGTAATTCCAGCATTATTGGTGAACAACTTGATCTTATCTCCTCCGCTTCGGGTGACTCGAATCAAACGCAAAAGAAAGAAGTAAGCTTTGAAGATGTGAAAGCGGAAATTCGATTACGTATTATAGAGGAAGATCGTTTGGACGCGGAAAGAGATGCAAAAGAACTTGCCCGCGAGGCGTCCTTGCAATTCTTAGATCAAATCAATTCATTGCGAGATCAGTTGAATTCAAAATACTCTAATTTTATACAAAGAAGAAATTCGAATGAATTAAATTCCCTGATTGCAGAGAGTGGGGGAGTCGCAAGAGAAATTTCCTTTTCGGAGAAAGATATGAATGTTCAATCTGCTATTTTGGGTATTGAAAGAAGGGAAAGCGAAAGAAGAAATAATCGTGAACCTTTACAGGAAGTATCTGCCCTCAATGAAAGACTCTTCTTCACGCGATCAAGCCGAACGGTAAGAGATGGTTATGCCGTTTTCGTTCTCGATCGTAAAACTAAAGAAGAGGCGGGTACTTTTGAAAAAGCTTCTTTTGCTGACCTTTACAGAGAATATTCGAACACACTTCGTTCGGATGCTTTCAACGATTGGACTGAACAAACTTATAACGGACTCCTGCAGGATGAAAGTAATCAAACCTTACTGCAGCGAGGTAGCCATATTAAAATTGACGCCAAAAGTTTATCGGCTCTGCAAAGTTCATTCGATAGCCAGAACCAACGATTGAAGTCTCGCCTTGGCAAACTCGAAAGCGAGCGAGGGGAAATTTCTAAAGCGGAAAGGGAATCAAATGCCACCGCTCCACAGGTGGCAAGAAAAGTGGTTTTAGATCAGTTAATCGATGATCTTCGCAATGAACAGGACGAATCGAATGAAAATCGTACGCTTTCTGTGCAGTTGGCCGAGGCTTGCCCTAACCTTACAATCGGTAGTGGTTGGTCAGAGTTAGAAAGAACGGAAGACCTTGCTACCTATGTGAAGCTGTCTGATGTCTATTCTTTAAAAGCGACTGAGGTGAAAAAAGAAGATGTGGTAACTAGGGTTTCCGAAATTGAAAGATCACGGGCTGAGAGTGCTCGCGATTTAATTTTAGAAAACCTACTTCAGGGGGCACTCTAGCGGACAAACCAATTAATCAACCTTTCTTTTTCCAGCCGAGGAAAAATTCTAAATTACCATCTGCTCCCTTTGGACTGGATTCAGTTTGGGCAAAAAGTTCTGAGTTCGCTAGGTTTTGATTTGCAAAATCAATGATGTCTTGAAGCACTCTTTTGTGGATTAATTCATCTTTAATTATACCTCGGCCAAGATCGGCTTCCTTTTTTTTGCATTCAAATTGTGGTTTGATTAAAGCAATCAAGTGGCCTCCGGTATCCAAAAAACTCCATGCACGGACTAATACTTTTGTCAGCGAGATAAAAGATAAATCCATTACCACAATTGGAAAGGGGGAAAATGGTAATCGGTCAGGCGATAAATTTCGCAAGTTAGTCTTTTCTAAATTGGTTACTCTTTTGTCAGTTCTTAATTTATAGTGGAGTTGGCCGTGCCCAACATCGACACAGGTAGCAGTTTTTGCTCCTTGCTGTAATAAATAATCGCTAAATCCACCAGTCGATGCACCAAGATCAAGAATATTTCTGTCTCGAATGGCTAAAGGGAAGTTCTTAAAAAAACTTTCAAGCTTCAGCCCTCCGCGCCCAACAAAGGGTGGTGGGCGAACCAAAGTCAATTCACTATCTTGGTTCAGCATCTTACTTGCTTTGTCTATTTTTTCGGTTCCCAGTTTGATTTGCCCTGCAAGAATACAGGCCTGAGCCTGGGTGCGGCTTTCGCAGAGGCCATTTTTTAATACCAATTCATCTGCTCTGATTTTTCCTTTTTTCTTCATTAAGAGACTACCAATAATGGACTTGTGAAAGGATAATTGAAAGAAAATAGAATCCTTAATTTTTAGATAAAATAATAAAAATATAAAAAAAACTTGACCATGGTGGGTTAAAATGGCAAGAAATGGGTAGGAATGGAATTTAGTGGATAAATATTGGATTGGAAATGGCAGAAGATAATACAACTTATTTTGTCGGTGAATTTGTGCATGCACTTGATTCTAAAGGTCGCGTTACTATTCCTTCAAAATGGAGAATATCGGGCGGTGATAACACCTATCTCGCTTTGCCGAACCCAGGGGGGTATGTTACAGTTTATCCTCCTAAAATGGTTTCTCGCCTTGAGGAGAAAGTGTCTGCAGCAAGTCTTAGTGATGCGAGGGCTCAATCTTTGTTAATGGAGTTGTTTTCCAAGGCGCATTCTTTTGGATGCGACAAACAGGGTCGGATTAATTTAAACGACAAACTTTTAGAACATGCGGGAATATCTGGTAAAGCTGTTCTTGTGGGTAACTTTTCTGCTTTCGCGATTTGGTCCGAGGATCGGTATGGCAAACGCGAGGCAGCGGATGAGCGAAATATTTTTGATGCGATGAGGGAGTTGGGGTTATGATTCTAGAACACATTCTGCGGGCAACTTTTAGGGTGGTTGCTTGCATAAAGGGAGAATGTGTTGAACTTCCCCGGTTCCCTCGCGTTTCTTTTTCAGATCACTCGCGTGATATTCTCGCAATCAGGAAATTGAAGAGTCAAAAGGGAGGGTTGGATTTTTCTGATGTATTGCGGTGCTGTTGAATTTGTGTGTGCTCCTTCTATGGTAAAGCATGTCCCAGTTTTGTTGGAGGAAAGTTTGGGCTTTCTTAAGCCTGAACAGGGGGGGAGGTTTGCAGATTTGACTTACGGCGGTGGGGGGCACTCGGATGCAATCTTGGGAGCAAGTGAGGAGACAGAATTGGTGTCCTTTGATTGTGATCCCGATGCTTTGGTTCGTTCTGAGAAAACATCCAGTCAGTTTGGGGATCGTTTTACCTTTCACGACTTGAGCTTCCAAAAGATGGATGAAGTTTCATCACCTGGAGATTTTGATGGTGTGTTGATGGACTTGGGGATTTCTTCCTTCCAGTTGATGGAACCACTAAAAGGTTTTTCGTTTAGATTGGACGCACCTATTGATATGCGTCTGGATCCGAGAGAGGGGCAGAGTGCAGCAGATTTTTTAGAAACTGCATCCCGTGAAAGTTTAGTGCGTGCAGTTCGTGAGTATGGCGAAGAGCGCAGGTGGAGTCGCGTTGTTAACGCTATTCTTGATGCAAGAGGTACCGGGGTGCTGCAAAGAACCATGAGTGCAGCAGATTTAGTGGCCAATGCGGTGGGTGGACTGAGGATTAGGCAACGGATTCATCCAGCAACAAAAACATTTCAGGGGATTAGAATTGCAATTAACGGTGAGATGGAGGCATTGGCGGTAACTTTACCCAAGGCATTCCGGTCGCTAAAGCCAGGAGGAGTTCTTGCTGTAATTTCCTTCCATTCATTGGAAGATAGAATGGTCAAGAGATTCATGAGGAAAATGGCGGGTCGTCCGGTGCATAGGTGGGACAGGAGTGTATTGGATGACAGAAAGGTATGTGCGGAAATGTTGAATACCAAGATCATTATTCCATCCAAGGAAGAGGTCGAAGCTAACCCGCGAAGTAGGTCGGCTAGAATGCGTGTATTAAGAAAAATCGAGCAACCTAATTTGTAATGAATAGTAAATCGAAAAACTTCAGTCGATATATCTTTGCTTTTGGTACTGCTTTATTATTATTTTTTGGAGGAGGAGCACTTTCGATTGTCTGGTTGAGGATGGAAATTTCATCTGTGGCAAAAAATTGCGGTCAACTAGAAGGCCAAATGGAGATCGTCGGGCGGGAAGTAAATCAATTAAGGGGGCAGAGGTCGAAATCTCTTAGGCCTTCTTCTTTGGCAGTAATGGTAGAGGGTCGATTATCGATGCCTGTGGCCAGAAATACTTTTCATATTTCAGGGTCGGATTTAGTTGATCGGGTAGGTGATGGCAAGCTGCCCATCTATAGGGTTCAGGGAGAATTTGCCGGAACACGGTAATGAAGAGTGTCTTTATTTCTCCCTTTCGTTTTTACCTCGTTTTCTTTGCTGTCTCTATAACTTTTTGCTCGTTAGGCGGCAGACTAGTATATCTTCAAGTATTTAAGGCAAATGATTATGTCGGCTTTGCTCAAGGTGCTCGTAAGAATTTTGTTACTCTAAAGGCAAGACGAGGAGATATAGTAGATCGAAAGGGGAATCTTCTAGCGACTACCCGTTCGGTAGTAAATGTAGGAATGGACCCATATTCAATTAAAGAGAAGGACTATGGGAAATTTAATGAACTTTCAAAACTACTCGAAATACCGTTGAGAAAAATCGAAGATGCAGTCGCAAAAAAGATAACAAAAGGTACTGAATTTGAAGGAAAAATTAAAAAAGTTCGTTGGGTAAAGCTTAAGGAAGAGGTTAACGAAGAAACTTACCGTAAAATAAAAAGCTTAGATTTGGATGGCGTGTACGGAAATTTTAAGCATTCACGATTGTATCCCGGTAACCGATTAAGAAGCCATATTTT
>JAQXBH010000282.1 GCA_029252505.1 Opitutales bacterium
GTTGTCAGAGAATATCTTTAATGCTCCAGCAGGAGACTCCATCCGATTATGTATTAGCGACGGGTACTGCCCATAAATTATCTGAGTTTCTCGAAACTGCCTTTCAATACTTTGATTTAGACTATCAAAAATATGTCCGGGTAAATCAAAAATTCATTCGTCCCAATGAGCCACAAAAGCTGTGTGGTGATTCTTCCAAAGCTAGAAATATTTTCAATTGGAAACCATCGCTAATCTTTTCCGAGTTAGTACACGAGATGTGTAAAGCGGTGAAACGATGAAATTGACTGCTGTTATCTTAAAGATATTCTCTGACAACTTTAACTAATGCAATTCATAGATCTTAAATCTAGGCATAATCTTATTTCGGATAAGATAAATGCCCGTATCCAAAAAGTCATGGACCACGGACAATTTATCCTTGGTCCAGAAGTTCGAGAGCTTGAACAGAAACTTGCAGAGTTCACAGGTTCAAAACATTGTGTTACTGTTTCGAGTGGTACAGATTCATTACTCATTGCATTAATGGCTTTAGGTATTGGTCCAGGAGATGAAGTCATTACCGTCCCTTACACTTGGATCTCCACCGCGGAGGTTATTGCTTTACTTGGTGCCAAGCCAGTGTTCGTGGATATTCGGCCAGATACTTGGAATATGGATGAAAGCCTACTTCAGGCTGCCATTACTATAAAAACC
The DNA here is from genome assembly GCA_029252505.1 of Opitutales bacterium. GTDB lineage: Bacteria > Verrucomicrobiota > Verrucomicrobiia > Opitutales > Seribacteraceae > Seribacter. Next base: position 697 of record JAQXBH010000282.1, read on the forward strand.
AAAGCTATCATGCCTGTATCCATTTATGGACAGTGTCCGGATATGGATGCTATCAACGAGATTGCAAAGAAATATAACTTACCTGTTATCGAAGATGCTGCGCAAAGCTTTGGAGCCACTTATAAAGGCAAAAAATCCTGTAACTTGTCAACTATTGGCAGCACCTCCTTTTTCCCTTCTAAGCCACTCGGTTGCTATGGTGACGGAGGAGCGTTATTCACCAACGATGATGAGCTGGCCGAAAAGTTCCTTTGGATTCGGGTTCATGGACAGGAACGCAAACATCACCATCCCATTTTAGGCCTCAATGGTCGTATGGATACCCTGCAGGCAGCCATCCTTTTAGAAATTTTAGAAGTTTTTCCCGATGAAGTTCAGAAACGTGAGAATCTTGGCCAAACCTACTCGGAAAGTTTGGCTCATTTTGATAGTTTGGAAACTCCAAGAATTGGAGACCATAACACCTCGGTCTATGCTCAGTATACTATCCTTTCAGAGCAACGAGAAGAGATTCAAAAATCCCTCAAAGAAAAAGATATTCCATCCGTTTCTTATTATACCGTTCCTCTTCACCTCCAACCCGTTTTTAATAACCTTGGTCATCTATCAGGCCATTTTCCTGTTGCTGAAAAAGTGGCAAATGAATGCCTAAGTTTACCTATGAGCCCATATTTGAGTGCCCATGACCAAAGTCAGGTGATTGATGCGATTCAGGGCAGCTTGACGGCATGACGCTTTAATGTCATAATTGTTTTATGACAAAATCAACCCTATACCTTGAAGATTCAATTCACCAAGCACTTCGCCTGAAGGCAGTTGAGACCAAGCAGTCTATGTCCGAATTAGTCAACGATGCACTCAAGGCTAGCCTTCAAGAAGATTTAGAAGATATCAAATCGTGGCGTGAGAGAAAAGATGAAGAAACTTACGGTTACGAAGAGTTTGTAGAATTACTAAAAAAAGATGGAATTCTATAAGGTTATTTTTACAAAAAGTGTAAAAAAAGATTTCAGAAAAATTCCCAAACTCGATGTTCCCAAGATATTAAATGAGATCGAAGAATTGGCAAAAAATCCAAGGTCCTCCAAAACAAAAAAACTTAAAGGGGAAAAACTCTACCGATTAAGAGTGGGTAATTATCGAGTGATATATGATATTCAAGATAACTTAATGCTAATCTTTGTAGTAAAAGTTGGTCATAGAAGTGACATTTACCGCAATTAGCTTATCACGAATATGAATTGGAAAACAGTTGGGTTTAGAAATTTATCAGTTCATGCCTTCGATAAAATCGACTGGCAACTTGTTTGTAACATTCTTGAAGGAGATCTAATAGATCTTGTGCGTTTTCTTGAATGTGTGGAAGGTTTTGATGGGTAAATTACTTAAAGCAAAAGATATTTCATCGGTTTCCTACTACTCCGCACCCCTTCATCTGCAGCCTGTCGTTGAAAATCTTGGACATCCAGCAGGAGATTTTCCCGTTGCTGAAAAAGTTGCCAATGAATGCCTAAGTCTTCCTATGAGTCCGTATTTGAGTGCCCAAGACCAAAGTCAGGTAATTGAGGAAATTTTATGATCTTCTACATTTTTCTTTAAAACTTGAAAATAATCACAATTTTAGGGGCAAGACCGCAGTTTATCAAGGCTGCGACTGTTAGCCGTGCGATACGCGAGTATAATGCCAAGAATAGCTATTCCATCAAAGAAATTATTGTTCATACAGGGCAACATTATGATGCTAATATGTCGGATGTTTTCTTTGAGGAAATGGATATCCCTAGACCGGATCACAGGTTAGAGTGTGGAGGATTAGGCCATGGAGCCATGACTGGTCGAATGCTTGAAAAAATTGAAGATATTCTAGATGTTGAAAAACCAGACTGGGTGCTCGTTTACGGTGATACAAATTCGACTTTAGCTGGAGCATTAGCTTCATCTAAAATGCATATTCCAGTCGCTCATGTTGAAGCAGGGCTTCGTTCATTCAATATGGCAATGCCGGAAGAAATTAACAGGATTCTTACAGATAGAGTTTCAAATTATCTTTTTTCCCCAACAGATAATGCGGTAAAAAATCTTCGCACGGAAGGATTTCCGTTTGATTCGTCTTCTGGAGAAGAGCAAAAGATCTTTAATGTCGGGGATGTAATGTATGACGCTACACTATTTTATAAAAAAAAAGCCAAAGAGACAATTAACATAGAAAAATGGGGATTGGATGAAAAAGGGTATGCACTTTGCACCATTCACCGTGCTGAAAATACTGATGATCAAAATCGCCTTGAATCAATCCTTCAGGCACTGAATATAATTAATAAAACTTTA
>JAQXBH010000015.1 GCA_029252505.1 Opitutales bacterium
TCCAAATCATCAAGAATATCCATCACGCGATTTCCGCGTTCAATACCAAAATCTTGAGTGAAAGTTAATTTGGGAGAATATTTAAGTATGACATGCTTACTCACTTCTTTGCGTATTTCCCCAGTATGCTTGCGAAAAAATAATTGGGCTTCTCGTGCTTTTAATTCATCACCGATAACGGAGTATCCGACCGTACCATTTCGTAAGTCCGCAGACACATCCACACCTGTAATAGTCCAGCACACAGTTTCAGAACGATAACGCCTTCTCAAGAAATTACCGACCTCTCTCTTGATTAACTCATTTACCCGGGCTAGGCGCAGGCTCATTTCAATAAAGTTCGGTTATAAAGAAGGACGGATCTTTTCAACTTCGAAAGTCTCGATCATGTCCCCTTCTTCGTATTCATCAAAAGAATCCAATCGGATACCACACTCAAATCCAGCTTTAACCTCCGTGACATCATCCTTAAAGCGTTTAAGTGTATCAATTTTACCCTCCGCCAAAACCTTGCCCTTCCGGACAAGACGAGCACCCTTATTACGGATAATGGAACCCTCCATGATCATAGAACCGGCAACAGCTCGTCCCTTACTAACCTTAAATACTTGACGGATTTCAGCACGACCAGTCTTCTTCTCAACTAGTTCAGGCTCAAGTAATTCTGCCATATTGTCTTTAACCAAGTCAATAATCTCGTAAATAATACTGTTTTGGAAAACTTTAACATCCTGATGTTTCGCTTCCCCCATAACTCCGTTTTCCATCTTAACATTGAAACCAATTACATCGGCACCAGAAGTATTGGCCATCTTGATGTCGTTTTTAGTAATCTGCCCCACATCAGACTGAAGGATTTCAAGTAATACCTTATCGCTTGTTATCAGTTCTAGGGTCTCACGTAACGCCTCGAGAGAACCGCCAACATCTGCCTTCAGGATTACACGGTAGGCTGCTGACTTACTTCTGGAGATAGCAGCAAATAATGCATCCACACCCGTTACTACAGGCTCCCCTTCTCCTTCCGCTTCGGGTACAGGAACCACTAGTTTGGACAACTGCTCAAATTCTTCGGCTTCTCGTCTAGCCTCTCTTTCATTCTTAGAACGGGCGAATACTCCTCCTGATTCAGGTACACCCGACCATCCCAAGATATTGACTGGAGTAGAGGGAGGTGCTTGCTTGATCTGTTGACCTTGGTCATCAATCATTGCCTTCACTTTACAATAAACTGAACCGCAATGAATCGCATCTCCAATTTTGAGAGTACCCTTTTGCACGATAACAGTAGCAGTTGGACCCCGTCCCACTTCTTGGCGTGCCTCAACAATGACTCCTCCAGTTACAGCTTCAGGATTGGCCTTCAATTCCATCAATTCAGCCTGTAATAAAATCATATCAAGCAGATCATCCACTCCATCTCCTTTTAATGCGGAAATAGGAACAGTTACCACTTCGCCACCCCAATCTTCAGAAGGAATCGAACGCTCCTGCATCTGAGTTTTTACTTTTTCCTGATCCGCACCCTTGGAGTCCATTTTGTTAATCGCAACCAAAAGAGTTCCTTGTGCACGCTGGGCAAACTTTAAAGCCTCGTCTGTCTGGGGCATAAAGCCATCGTCAGCGGCAACAACTAAAACAGATACATCAGTTAAATTTGCTCCTCTCTCTCGAATCTTCGAAAAAGCGGCATGTCCAGGAGTATCAAGGAAGGTAATTTTTTGGTCCTTGTGCTCAATTTGATAAGCTCCAACATGTTGAGTAATTCCACCCGCTTCTCCTTCCACAACATTTGCTTTCCTTATAGTATCCAAAAGCGTTGTTTTGCCATGATCGACATGGCCCAAAATACAAACTACAGGAGAACGAGGTTTAAGAAACTTTTCATCATTCTCATCCACCACCACTTTCTTCTTGGGTGCAGCGGCTTCCACTTTTTCACCACGATGTCGAATCTCAAGTTCAAATCCTTTGATTTTGGCAATTTTCCGAGCAACATCCTCCTCAATCGTTTGGTTCATTGAGGCAAAGATTCCCATTTCCATTAATTCGGAAATTAACTGAAAGGGCTTCAAGCCAATGAATGTAGCAAAATCACGCACCACGATAGGTGGCTTGATTAAAATTAAATTCCCTTCGACTACCACGTCATCATCTGACGAAGATGAATCATTACTGGCCACTTTCGAGTCAACCGAAGGGCCTGACGAGGTCGGAATCGGAGGTGAAGGCACTCCTGATTTCCCCGCGGTGGAAGGAGGTGGAGGCGGTGCATTTGCCCGAGTCACAGGAGGGGGCGGAAGAGATGGTGCACTATTTGCTGACGGAACAGATTGAACAGGTTCTGGTTTAAGAAGTTTAGCCTTTTCTCTTTGTGCGGCTTCTTCCTTTTCCTTTTTTTCCGCATCCAAATCCGCTTTGCTTCTTACAATAGGAGCTTTTTTCGTGGACTCTGTTGTTGTTTTTTCAGCTGTTCCTTCTTTTACTTCAACTTTTGGCTCTTTTTGAGCTTCGGCAGGTTTTTCCACTGCAAACTCATCTATGATAGATTGTGCGGTAATGTTATCGATAGAGGCAGATGCACTTTTTATGTCATACCCACGAGCGGTAAGAATTTCAATAAGCTCCTTACTTGATTTATTGACTTCTTTCGCAATTGCGTGAACGCGTACACTCATAAGTTATTAAAAAATAGGTAATTTAAGATTCCTGTTCTTCCGAGTTTGCTTCGGCAGTTGGAGAATCTGTTCCATCTTCTGAGGAAACTTTTTCCAAGATTGTATCTGCAATCTGTTGCTCAAAACCAAGTCCGACTAAATCCTCTGCTGTCACTCCCTCAAATGCTTCTGGACTTACTAAGCCAAATGCAACCAAACGATCCGCCACTTCAAATTCAATACCGACAGAAGTTAGTGCATCTGCTGCTTTGCTCTTCCTTTCATCAAAACCAACTTGCTTGACCACTACTTTGCCAATGTCAAGCTTCCAACCAAGTAGTCTAGAAGTCAAACGAGCGTTGATTCCTTTTCTACCGATTGCCACAGAAAGATCATCCTCAACTACTTCAAAATACATTCTTCTTTTTTCACGATCTAAAGTAACATTCTGAGGTATTGCGGGCTTGAGAGCCTCCGCTAATTGCTCAATCGGATCTTCAAACCATCGAACGATATCTACTTTTTCACCGTTCATTTCCCGAACAATACTTTTTACCCGTGCACCGCGTGCTCCTACACAAGCACCGACTGGATCGACTTTTGCGTCAGTACTGCGCACACAAACTTTAGTACGGTAACCAGGCTCTCTCGCCATTGCGGCTAGAGTAACAGTACCGTCTGCGATTTCGGCGACTTCCATTTCAAAAAGTTTTCGGACAAAATTAAGACTGGATCGACTCAAAATCAACTCCGGACCACGGCCATGCTGCTCGAGTTTATTTAATAAGCAACGAATACGCTCTCCTGGGACCCAATCCTCACCCGGCACTCTTTCACGCCAAGGCAGCAATGCTTCCGCTTTCCCCACCTCAACAACTAAGTCACCGCGGTCTTTACGGCGGACAATACCCGTTACCAAATTGCCAACTTGATCTCTAAATTCATCGTAAATGTGTTCTTTTTCAAACTGCCGAAGTCTCTGTTTAATTGCTTGCTCGGCAGTTTTGGCAGCGATTCGCCCTAAATAAGAAGGATCCAATTCACGCTCTACAAAGTCGCCGACTTTTGGGCTTTCCGCATAGAGACGAGCTTTATCAAGATGAATTTCACAGAAAGTATCAGAAACTGACTCCACCACCTCTAAACGAGACCATGCTTTCATGACGCCCGTTTTGGCGCTTATATCAACTCGCACATCTCCAGAAGAATTAACTCCTCTCTCGGCGGCCGTCTTAATGGCACTCTCAATCGTGGCAATCATGTCTTCACGACTGATGCCTTTTTCTTTTTCCATGTATTCAAGAACTGCGAGGATTTCGCTACTCATGATTGATTATTTTAGGTGGGTTATTTTAAAACAAAAAAAGCGAGCAGGGCCCGCTCTTTCGAGATTGAGACTGAAATGAAATTTTAACCATACCCAAGGGGACGATTTTGTCAATGATTTCATCTCTTAATAAAAGACATCTAGTTTTCAGCGTTGCAGGATTGCCATGAAACATTATCTATGCTCGTTTTGATGAAAACATTACGATTCACAACTCTACCCGGCGACGGGATCGGCCCGGAAGTCATGGAGATCGCTCTTACAGTGCTCCAAAAGCTTGGAAATCTTCACGATTTCTCAATCGAAACAAGTAACCACGATGTCGGGGGAATCGGAATCGATAACCACGGCAAGGCACTTCCTGATTCTACCCTTAATGCCTGTAAGGAGGTGGATGCTATTCTTTTTGGTTCAGTGGGCGGCCCAAAATGGGAAAACCTTCCTCCCAAAGAACAACCCGAGCGAGCGGCACTCCTTCCCATTCGCAAAGCTTTTGAACTTTTTGCTAACCTAAGACCCGGAAATCTTTATCCGGAACTTTCCGATCTTTCCCCCCTTCGGGCCGATACAGTTGCAAACGGGATAGACACTTTGTGTGTAAGGGAACTAACTGGAGGGATCTACTTCGGGCAACCCAAGGAAACAAAAACCTTGGACAATGGTGAAAAACTAGCGATTGACACCATGGTGTACCGTACTAGTGAAATTGAAAGAATCACTGAACTCGCAGTAAAAGCCGCCTCCCTGCGTGACGGCAGAATCTGCTCTGTCGATAAAGCCAATGTACTCGAAACCTCCGTTCTTTGGCGTGAAGTAGTGGTAAATTGCGTACAAAAACTTAACCCTGAAATTGAACTCTCCCACATGTATGTTGATAATGCGGCGATGCAACTTGTCCGCGATCCTAATCAATTTGATGTCCTTCTTACTGAAAATATGTTTGGGGATATTCTGTCGGATGAACTGGCTGTAATTTGTGGTTCATTAGGCATGCTTGCATCCGCCTCGCTAGGCACTCAAAAAAATACCCAAGGACTGCCCTTCGGCTTATACGAACCTGCTGGTGGCACCGCACCCGACATTGCGGGTAAAGGAGTCGCAAATCCCTGTGCCCAGATTCTAAGCGCCGCCCTCATGCTCCGCTACAGTTTTGGGCTAGAAGAAGCGGCCACGGCAATCGAAAATGCAGTGAAGGAAACCATCCGTTCTGGACTGCGTACTGGAGATATCGCCCAAGGAGGAAAATCCGTAGGCAGTGAGGAAATGGGGCAAAACATTCTCGACCGACTTCAATAAACCACACATACAGGCCGCATGAAAGCCCACGAAATTCGTCAATCTTTTCTCGATTTTTTTGCTTCTAAGGAACATCAGGTTGTTCACTCGGCTTCCCTTCTACCCGAGTCTCCCAACCTGCTCTTTACGAATGCAGGAATGAACCAATTCGTGCCTTATTTCCTCGGGGACCAAAAACCACCTTACCCCCGGGCCACCGATACCCAAAAATGTATCCGGGCGGGAGGAAAGCATAACGACTTGGAAGATGTCGGCTTTGACACCTACCACCATACCTTCTTCGAAATGCTGGGGAATTGGTCATTTGGAGATTACTTCAAAAAAGAAGCGATCGAGTGGAGCTGGGAACTATTAAACGAAGTTTGGAAATTCCCTGCCAATCGACTCTACGCTACGGTGTACAAGCCCGGCAACGGGGACCCCGCAGATTTTGATCAGGAAGCATATGATCTTTGGGCCGCTATTTTTGAAAAAGCCGGGCTCGATCCAAAAATCCATGTCGTTACTGGTGGAAAAAAAGATAATTTTTGGATGATGGGTGAAACGGGGCCCTGTGGTCCCTGCAGCGAATTACACATCGATCTGACCCCCAACGGAGACAGCTTGGGCAACTTAGTTAATCAAGACTCCCACCTTTGTATTGAAATTTGGAACCTCGTATTTATCCAGTTTAATGCCGACCGCGAGGGTAATTTTTCTCCCCTCTCCGCACAACATGTGGATACCGGAATGGGATTCGAGCGAGTGGCCGCGGTAATCCAGTCCACTAAAGGGTTTACTGATTTCTCAAAACCGACCTCCAATTACGATACCGATGTATTTTCACCCGTATTTGAAAAAATAAAGGAACTCTCCGGTAAATCCTACCAATCCACCCTGCCCGCAGATGGAAGCCCTGCCAATGAGCAGGAAGAAGTCGACATTGCCTTTCGTGTAATTGGTGACCACCTGCGTGCGCTTTGCTTCTCTATTGCCGACGGTATTTTACCCGGTAACGGGGATCGTAATTATGTCCTGCGTCGAATTCTTCGCCGGGGTATTCGTTACGGGCGAACTCTTGGATTTGAACAACCCTTCTTTCATTTACTGGCCCCCACTCTGATCGAACAAATGGGCTCCTTCTTTCCTGAGCTTAAAACTCGGGAAGATCTCATTGTAAAAACACTTCGATCCGAAGAGGAATCTTTTAATAAGACGCTCGACCGAGGAATCGACCTGTTTAATCGTGAGATCGAAGGAATGAGTAAAGGCACTCGGCTTACCGGATCCTTTGCCTTCAAATTGTATGACACCTTTGGCTTTCCCCTTGACCTGACAGAATTAATGGCCCGTGAATCCGGTCTCTCTGTGGATGGTAAAGAATTCGAGCAGGAAATGGAGAAACAGCGCGAACGGGCAAGGCAGGCTCGTAAATCAGTCGATATTGTGGTGAGTGAAGAGGAAGATTCTGCCAACGCCACCGAATTCGTAGGGTACGCCCCATCAAACCTCGAAGGTTTTTCATCCACCTGTGTAGATTGTGTGACTCAAGATAAAACCACCTATTTAGCTTTTGAAAAGTCGCCCTTTTATGCAGAAATGGGCGGACAAGTGGGAGATTCAGGAACAGTCTTTATTAACGATCAGACCCATGTCGTCACGGAGGTGGTAAAAGATGGATCAGGTCGCTTCCTTCATGCCCTCAAATCCGCACCAAGCGGTGCTAAATTCGTCGGTCAAACCGCTGTTCTCAATGTCGACATCGAAAGGCGCAAAGCCATACAAAGGCACCACACCGCAACTCATGTTCTGCACTGGGCGCTACGAAAAGTTCTGGGAGATCATATAAGACAGGCGGGGTCCCTGGTCGAACCCGACCGCTTGCGCTTTGACTTTTCCCACTTCGAAGGGATCAAGCCCAAACAAATTGAAGAGATCGAACGGATCTCCAATGAGAAGCTCCTCCTCAACGACGAACTGGAAAGCTACGAAGTTCCCTTCTCCGAAAAACCCGAGGAAGTCATTGCATTCTTTGATGAAAAATATGGCGATACTGTTCGCGTGGTGAACCTCGGAGGATGGAGCCAGGAACTTTGTGGCGGAACCCATGTTTCATCAGCGGGTGAAATTGGTTCGCTTCGCATTACAAGCGAATCCGCTATTTCTGCTGGGACCCGTAGGATCGAGGCAGTAGCCGGACTATCGGCATATCAGTGGACCGACCAACGAGTCTCCCTCATCCAACAACTTACCCGGCAACTTGCATGTAAACCAAACGAACTAGCCGACCGTATCAATCAGATGCAGTCTAAAAGCAAGGAGTTGGATAAAAAACTTCGGGCATTCGAACAAAAGGGACAGGCTGGGCTCGCTGATAAGTTAATCGGGCAAGCCGAAACAAGCGGCAACCTTCGCCTGATTAAAGCAGTTGTTCCAAACCTGAACCCCAACGACTTACGTTCCCTCGCCGCTCAGGTAAATAAACGAGCGGCCCCCTCTATCGTCCTGCTCGCCAGCGAATCGAACGGAAAATGTGCAATGGTCTGCATTTGCTCTCAGGAAGCAGTTGAATCGGGGCACCAAGCGGGGCAATATTTAAGCGAATTCGCAGGGAAACTAGGCGGAAAAGGCGGCGGAAAACCGGATTTCGCGATGGGGGGTGGACCAGTAGGTAAAGATCTTAACGAGGCCCTCTCCGCTATTTCCTTCACTAGCGAAGGGTGAAACTTCGTATTCTCCTCCCCCCCACCATGGCGGGTTGCGTCCAACGTAACGCGATACCCGCAAAAATCGAAATTGAATTGGAGGATGGCACCCGGGCCACTCCGGAAAAAATTTCACCAGCTGCATTTGCCGATTTAAACAATGCCGAGCGCTCCGCCCTCTTCGCCCTGTCCCAATGGTGTGGTGGTGCGATTACCTCCTTCTTACAACTCGACCTCAGGCAGACAGGCGAGCTTCTTAAATTACTCGATCAAATCCCCTGTTTTTTTCCTGCTAACAATCCGGAGAACCCGATCGAATGGATCGACGGTGCACTCAATGGTGTAAGCGAATTTATTGAACTTACCGAACCCGAACGTCCCCGACCAGTCCGCGAAATTGAGGAAACAGTTGTGGATAATACTCCCTACTCCCCCCCTCAACGATTAATCCCCGACTATAACGGTCCTGATATCGAAGTGGAAGGCTCCACTGAATACCTTCGAATCATCCTTCCCTCTTCCGAACACCCCAATTATAAACAAGTCCTTCGCTTACTTCGAAGTTGGAATTTCCTCCGCGATCGTTCCCATCGTCACTGGTGGTGGCTCCGAGACCCTGCAAAAACACTCGACTTTCTCGCCGCTCACCAGGAGGATTTTGAACTCGATTTTGATGCCGAATTTACTGAGAATTTCAAAAAGCAGACCGCCTCCATCGAAAAAGCCACTCTACGCACCAATGCCAATGAAAGTGAGGAGGAAGTCGAAGTCGAAATTACCATCGAAGCAGGAAATGCTCCCCACGATCTGCTCGAACATGCCCTTGCCACCGGACAGAATCACATCAAGCATGGGAAAAAAGTTTATTTCCTTACCCGTGAACTTCGGGAAAAAACGACCCAACTCCTTCGTCGCGTATCCGGAAATCCCGATGCCCCCCTACTCGCCCGATCGAGCCATCCTGTCGAGAAATTTCAGGCCCCCGCACTCGAGGAATTTTTAACCGAAGCGGATCCTCGTTTTAAACCTCCCGCCCAATGGAAAAAACGCAGCCTTGCACTGCGCGATTTAACAGCTCTCACTTTTCCAAAATTAGATCAAAAACTCGAAGAAATCCTTCGCCCTTATCAAAAAACAGGAGTGGCCTGGTTAATGCACCTTTTCCAGCATCAATTGGGCGGGATTTTAGCCGACGAAATGGGGCTCGGAAAAACTCTTCAGGCACTTGCTTTCCTCTCGGCACTTCGTACAAAAGGAAGTCTTGTAAAAACATCTCTCGTCGTCTGCCCTGCCACTCTCCTGGAAAATTGGAAACGCGAAGCCCATCGCTTTTGCCCCGAATTATCCACTCATATCCACCACGGAAGTAAGCGGACAGAAGACGGATCCAAGTTAGCCAAACATGAGCTCATCATTACTTCCTATGGCACTCTCGTTCGCGATGTCGAACTCTTTGAACCGATCCCACTCCTCTGCGTAATTGGAGACGAGGCTCAGCATTTAAAAAACCGCAAAACCAATAACGCCAAGGCCATGTCCTCACTCTCCTCGGAAGGACGGGTCCTCCTCACCGGTACTCCCATAGAAAACAGCGTGTCCGACCTCCTTTCCCTTCTTGAATTCCTGATGCCAGGAGCGCGTCCCAATCTCCCCCCCAGCTCACGGGGTGACGAAAGAATTTGGCACGAGCAAAGAATCCTGAAGGAATCCGCACCCTACCTTCTCCGTCGAAGTAAGAAAGAAGTCGCCCCTGAACTGCCCGACAAGATCGAGCAAATTCTCTATGTCGACATGACCGAGGAACAACAGGAATGTTATGCCGAAGTCCGCCAATCCGCCGAGATGGATCTCAATAAAATGGCAGATACCGGGGCATCCGAGGGAGCCATGCGAATGAAAACCCTCACCCAACTCTTACGCCTACGACAGACTTGTTGCGATCCCCGCCTGATTGATCCCGAATTCCCTCCCGATCAATCCGCCAAGCTAAACGCCTTTCGCGAGCTTCTTTACAACTGCCTCGAAGGCGGACACCGCATGCTCGTCTTTTCCCAATTTGTAAAAGTTCTCCAATTATTAAAGGCTGAACTCGAAGCAGCCGGTCTTAATTTTTGTTACCTGGACGGCTCCTCTAAGGATCGCATGGCTCAAGTCGATCGCTTTCAGGATGACGACACCGTCCCCGTTTTTCTTATTTCACTCAAAGCAGGCGGGACTGGCTTAAATTTAACCGCCGCCGATGTTGTTGTCCATTTTGACCCCTGGTGGAATCCTGCTGCCGAAGCCCAGGCAAGCGACCGGGCACACCGGATTGGTCAGGACAAACAGGTCACCGTTTATAAATTGATCACCTCCGGCACAGTCGAAGAAAATGTTCTTCAATTACAAAAAGGGAAACAAAAACTCCTCGAACAAGTCTTCGAGGAATCCGAAGCGGCCAACTTATCTCTTGGAGTAAGCGATCTGCGCGAGTTGATCTAACAGAAACTTTGCTTCCTGTAATTACGAGGAGCTAGTTGCCGGAACTAACACACAGCGGAAGTACCGTTTTTTATAATTATTCGATCAAGTCGTACGAATAATTTCTTGAATTTATCGGTTTTTATCCTCAACGAAGTAAGGCGACTTGGATTCTTTTTCCTTTACTATCCAAAACTTGGAACACAGATTTAAATCATGAATATTCAAAGTCTGCCTCGTCGTTCATTTCTCTCTTCTATTCCTCTTTTTACTGTCCCAGGATTAATGGCTGAAGCCCTGACCTTAACCCCCAAGCAAACGGAAGGTCCTTTTTATCCAGACAAAATGCCCATTGATACCGACAATGATTTGATCATTATTAACAATTCGCTGACTCCAGCAGTCGGTACCGTAGCTTACCTGAGTGGAAAAGTAACCGATGTGAAAGGAAATCCGCTCCGTAACGCATTGGTGGAAATCTGGCAGGTTGATAATAACGGAGTCTACATTCATTCCCGTGGAGGGAGCCGCGATAAGTTGGATTCCAATTTTCAAGGATATGGAAAATTTCTCACTGACTCGAAAGGTCGCTATTCTTTTCGTACTTTAAGACCGAGTCCCTACTCCGGACGGACTCCCCATATTCACATGGCAGTTTCCGCGAAGGGGCAGAGAAAACTTACGACTCAGTGCTATGTAGAGGGTGAACCCAGAAATCAAAAGGATTTTATTCTCAAAAGAGTAAAAGGCAGCAAAGAAAGAAATTCCCTGATCATTCCCTTTAACCCCCTCCCCAAGTCGAAAGTAGGAGAAGTCACAGCACGGTTCGACATCGTGGTGGGTTGGACTCCGGAAAGCTAGAACTTTAAAAAAATAAAGCCTTTCTTTCGATCTTGAAAAAAAGGGCTTTGTTTGGCATAATGAATTCCCATAACGCAATTTTACTATGAACACTGAATCCATTATCCAACCCGATCCCGAAATTAAAGGCGAGCGTGGGCCCGCTATGAAAGGAGCAGATGTACTCGTCACTGCTCTTGAACGTGAAGGTGTGG
>JAQXBH010000020.1 GCA_029252505.1 Opitutales bacterium
TCCTTACCCTACAAGCATGCACTTATTCTAATTTCAGGAAACGCTCAAGAAACTATCAACCTCATTAATTCTGCAAATAAAATTTCAAATCATGGGAAAAAAAGTTTACTTGGACCAAGATTTCTTTTGGAGGAAATATCGGATCTTAAATTAAACAATCATGATCATATTTTTTATAATGGTATTGGTTTACTGAAGTGGAGCTCAGATCCAAAATGGTGGAAAGATGTATTTAACAAAAACTTCGATTCGATATTTTTTTACATCAATCAAAAAAGTTTATCGGGAATTCAAAACATTCTGGAAATATTGCATTTTTCCAAAACAAAAGCTGAAATACACTTTATCGACCAAGAAAAAAAACTGTATCAACTATCCCATACGGATTGTGAAAATGCACTTAACTCAATATCAAAAATCGATAGGCTAACAGAACAAAGTATACAAAACTACTCACAATTCGATGAAAAGCACAAACCTCGTCTTCTTTTTGACGGACGGGTATTGTCAAATAATTCTCACACAGGCATTCAAAGATATGCCAATGAGTTGCTTAAAGCTTTGCCATCGAAAATTTCGGAAGTCGAAATTCAAGTAATTGGTTGTGAACATTCTCAAATTCCCGAGGGCATTTCGAACATACCCATCTCTCTACCACTAAGTGATCATACTCGTGCTAAAAAAATTATAGGATTAACCTCTGCTCTAGAACAATCAGATTTGATTTTCAGTCCTTATTATCCAGTTCCAGAGAAAAGAAATGGAAAAGCTGTCCTAACGATTCATGACCTTATACCACTTGTTCATCCTGAATGGTTTGCTAACCCTGCTACGATAAGATTTTTTGAGCAGGATCTTAAGGAAAGTGCAAGATGTGCAGACAAAATCATAGCTGACTCCTTCTGCACGAAAAAAGACATAATTAAATTTTACGAAATTGATGAGGAAAAGATTGAGGTTATTCATTTAGCCCCAAGTTCAATTTTTAAACAAAAAACACATACGAATTATCTAGGATCTAGCAATTGTCAGAATATACCGGAAGACAGACTTTACTTTTTATCGGTAGCAACGCTAGAACCACGCAAGAATTTAGTAAGAACGATTAAGGCATTCGAACTTTTCAGAGATCGGGAAGAAACCATAAAACCATCACTTATCTTAGTCGGACAGACCGGGTGGAAGAATGAGGAATTGCTCGAAACCTTCAATAACTCAAAATACAAAGACTCAATAATTTTTACTGGATATTTGAAAGATGAACACTTAATTGCAGTTTACCAGCAAGCCCTTGCATTTATTTACCCTTCTCTGTACGAGGGTTTTGGGTTGCCCGTTTTGGAGGCAATGGCTTGTGGAATACCTGTTATAACTTCAAACAACAGTTCATTGGCAGAAATTGCTAATGACAGTGCCTTGTGCTGCGATCCTTACTCAATCGATGAAATTGCACAATCCATGCAAAAGATCTCTGAAAGTCAAGCGCTTCGAAATGAACTCGCTGCTGCGGGAATAAAAAAAGCTAATGAATTTTCCTGGGAAAAAACTGCAAAAGAAACTGCCAAAGTTTTGCTATCCTGCCTGAATTGAAAAACTTCATTATATTAACCGATTATCATCGGGGCAGTTATGAAATTATAGGTAATCTTTTCCAAAACACTTTACAGCAATTTGGAGTGGTAAGGAATTTACCAACTCCTGTAAGTTTAAAAGAAAGAAGAGATCTTAATTTAAGATTTAAAGGTGGAATTGTTTTTCACAACACACTTGGAGATCAGTTCATCCCTATTAAGAATTGCTACAACATAGCTTTACCTCACCATGAGTGGAGTAAATACCCCAAAAATTGGATCAAAAGACTAAACAAATTTGACGAAGTTTGGACAACTACCGAGCATATTATGAATCTGCTCATAAAGTGTGGGCTAAAAGTTCCATGTTTTAATTTACCTCCCGCATTAGATACTGAAAAAATCACGACTAAAAGTAATTTTAATATTTCTAAAAAACCTCGCTTTCTAGCTATTGGTGAACCTCATTTCAGAAAAGGCCACCACCTATTAATGCAGGGATTCATGAAGACATTCCCCGAGGTAGGCAAAGCATTACTTACAATCAAGACATCCCCTTCATGCGAATGGGAAAGTCCTCGGAATGACATTGTGTTAATAAAAGATGAGTGGTCACGAGAGAAACTTTTAGCTGAGTATACCAAGCACGATTGCTTTGTTTCCGCTAGTCTTGGGGAAGGGTTAGGTTTACCCATAGCAGAAGCAATAATGGCCGAGTTACCCGTATGCACAAATTTTTGGGGAGGGCATAAATCTATTTTGACCTCCGGCGGATTCTATGAAATTCCGCATGAAGAAATTATACAGCCTTTTACGAGTAACCCTGCTTTCTATGCTGAAGATCAAAAATGTGCTTATTCTTCGTCCTCGAATATTAGCAAATCCATAGAAAAATTTATTAAAACAAAAGAATCGGATCGTGAGGAAATGGTTAAGTTAGCAAAAAAGTATTTTCTTCAAAATTATGGTTCAAAAGTAACTCTTCGAAATATTAAAAAAAGGCTCGAGGAAATAAAATTATCCCAAAAACTATAATTCGTTTGCGTTTTAATCCTCCAAAGAAATATTAATTTAATAGTATGAGAACCCATTCTGCCAGCAAATCATCATCACTCCATTGGGCGATTGATGAATTGTCTAAGCAAAGAGAAGACTTTAACTCTAAGCTGAAGGTTGCAAAGAAGCGGGATGAGACAAGTTCGCTAATTGAAGAAGTAATGGCTCAAAGAAAAGCTTTAGAGCAAAGAATTTCTGCTCTTGAGGACGGCCTTCGCGTATCATCAGATTTGGTTGACACCCCTTGCACTGATTTAGAATCAGAGATAAGTAAAATCGACGAGAAACTAGAAATCGCACAGGAAAGACTTCAATCCCTTGAACAGGAAGAATACTTAGAAGAATTGGGCAAAAAGTTGAACCGTTCGCATTCTCCCGAATCTGAAGAAGTTTCCGACTTTTCTAATGTTGAAAGTCGAGCACCAATAGACTCATTCATCGAAGACCTTGATGTTTCGGACCAAACTTCAAAACCCCAATTCTCTCCCTCTCTTCAGCAAAATTCTCCTTTCACTGAGGAGATATCCCAAAACCCTCCCTCTTCCGAGTCTTCCACTCCTACACTAATGAAAGCCACATCCAACCGAATCCAAGTCTCAGAAGTAGATACAGCTCTCCAAGCAAAATCAGTTGAAGAAACGGCTAAATCTTTGCCGACACCCAAGTTATCTACTGTTTCTCTCGAGGAGACGGCTAAACACCTTGGTATTGAGCCTGATTTTTTGGCTGAAAAGGCGTTACAGGCAGTTCTTAGGATGATTGCGCGAAAAGGTGGGC
>JAQXBH010000034.1 GCA_029252505.1 Opitutales bacterium
AGTTTGAATCCAGGAATTTATGCCAAGGATGTAATTTTGCATATCATAAAGTTGTTGGGTGTAAATGGGGGAACTGGCTTTGCCTATGAATATGCCGGTGAAGTATTTGATTCCTTTAGTATGGAGGAACGGATGACAGCATGTAACATGTCAATCGAGGGGGGTGCCCGAGTCGGGTATGTCAATCCGGACGAGAAGACATTCGAGTATCTAAAAGGAAAACCTTATTCCCCCAAAGACGAAGATTGGGATAAAGCTAAATCGGATTGGGCTGCTTTTGCTTCTGACGAGGGCTGCGAGTACGACGATTTGATAAAAATCGACGCCTCTGAAATTGGTCCCACTGTGACTTGGGGTATCAACCCGAGCCAAGCCATCGGCATTGATGAAACCATACCAGACTCAACTGGAATGGGAGAAAAAGAAAAAGCGAGTATAGATGAAGCGATTGAGTATATGAAAATAACTCCCGGTGCTCCCATTAAAGGAACTCCCATAGATGTCGCATTTATTGGTTCCTGTACTAATGGTCGAATCTCAGACCTGGAAGAAGTCGCGGGGCAAATTGGCGGATACAAGGTGAAAGAAGGAGTGAAAGCAATTGTAGTTCCCGGTTCTCAAGTGGTGAGTAAATTAGCGGAGGAAAAAGGCTTGGATAAAATATTCAGGGATGCTGGTTTTGAATGGAGGCTTGCAGGTTGTTCAATGTGCTTAGCTATGAATCCGGACAAGCTAATTGGCGACCAGCTATGTGCCAGTTCCAGTAACCGTAACTTTAAAGGCAGACAGGGCAGTCCAACTGGGAGAACAATGTTAATGAGTCCAATAATGGTTGCCGCAGCTGCAATTACTGGCGTGGTTTCAGATAGTCGCGAAGTCTTTTCATCTTAATTCTAATTTATTATGCCACTCGAAAAAATTTCTCAAGTTTCAGGACAAGCGGTTTATGTTCCTGGTGACGATATTGACACCGACCGGATCATTCCTGCTCGATTCATGAAGTGCGTTACCTTTGATGGATTAGGTGAGTACTTATTCTACGACATGAAGTTTAAAGAGGATGGTTCTAAGAAAGAACACCCCCTTAATGACCCTCGATTTATCAATGCTTCGATCATGCTTTCGGGCTCGAACTTTGGCTGTGGAAGTTCAAGGGAACACGCCCCACAGTCTCTTTATCGGGCTGGTTTCCGAGCTGTAATTGCAGGGAATTTTGCCGAGATATTCTTCGGGAATTCAATCAATTTGGGCATGCCTTGTATTTCCCTTCCTGATTCCGAGCGAGCTAAACTTGCATCATTTATTCAAGAAAATCCAAGTTCTGATGTCATTGTGGATGTTCAGAATTTACAAGTTCGGATCGACGGTTCATCGATTCCCTGTCAGTTAAGACAAGGTGCGAGAGACTCTCTCCTGAACGGGACATGGGATCCAATTGATGAATTATTGGAAGCGAATGAACAGGTAGAAGCCATTCATAACCGCTTGGCCTACTCATAAGGTTTCAACTGACATGATCATCGGTACGATCAAGTGGGTTCTTTTTCTTTCGGTCACAATAATGCAGTCGGGGTGCTTCCTTAATACCGATCAAATCTTTGAGCAGTCTGACTTCCTCGGCGAATTATCCAAAGGCAATATCGAGTTTCGTTCGATTCCAATCGATAACAACCCATCTTTTTCCCGATTTACATTTACTGCGAAAGAATCAAATTCGTACCTAATCCAAGGCAAAGCATCAATCCTCTTGGTGTGCGAGTCTAGTTTAGTTGCAAGTGATATCAAATTAGATGTTAATTCATCACTGAAGGCATTTTATAATGAAAATTTAGTCTTGTTGGTAAAAGATGCCCAGGAAGATAGCTTCATACAGAAATTCGTAGCACTTCAGCCTCCCTTAACTTACAAACAAGCCGGGATATTCATTTATCCGTTGAGTATTTGTCTTTTAATAACTGTTTTTGTAATTGCGGAACGTTCTTATTCGCTCAGGGCAGGATTAACGTTCCCCAGCAAAGTCGAAAAAGCACTTAGATCTGGAGAATTTCCAAACAAGAACTGGGGGAGGAGATCTGCAGCCGAAAGAATCTCGCTAGTTGCTATTAAGGAAAAGCCATCACAAGAAGCATTACTTTCCTATTCCAGACTTGAAATTGCTGCAATGGAGAAGGGCCTCTTTCTCCTCGAAGTTGTAGTGGCAGGCGCTCCCTTAATTGGACTACTTGGCACTGCTACTGGGTTAGTACAAGTTTTCTCCAGTATGCCCACATCAGGACTATCAGGAGGAACCGAAGTCTTTTCAGAGGGTATTGCGCTAGCACTTCTGACTACAATAATAGGACTCGCAATCGCTATTCCGGCATTAATCGGACATGCCTACCTCATTCGTATTATTGATAAAAGAGCGGCATCTATTGATTGGCTTACCGCACGACTTATTGATGCAACCGGAGCGAACAAGAAACCGACGATTTTGAATTAATGTCAATTCCGTCAAGATCTCGCAAGAAGCCCAAAATCGATGTGGTTCCTCTTATTGATGTCCTTATGGTGCTGATCATTTTTTTTCTCGTCACCATGCAATTTAGAGACCTTCGAGCCTTAAATATAAAGCTGCCCAAGATTGATACGGCGGGCTCCAACTTGATGAGCAACGAACTAATCGTTTCAATTTCACAAGAGGGAGATTTCTTTATCAATTCAAAAAAAGTCGACTTCGATAAACTGTCTCAAGCCTTAGAGGCAACCGCATTACTGCCCAGGAAACCGGTAATCTTAGTCGTAGCAGATGAAAATGTACCCCTCAGGCATGTAACCCAAGTTGTGGACCTTTGCCGGAAGAGCGGCCTGGAAGATTTTCGCCTCCAAGCTCGATGAATTTAGCAACTTTAACCTGGTATTTCAGTAATATCGTGTACCCTAAAATCTTCGCTAGTAAGACAGTCACTTAAAGAGTAGATGTGCGATAATGGCTTCTTTCCATAAAAAGACGCCCACTGTGTAAATGTACTCGGAGGGCCAATGAGCAGGTCACATTCAGAGAGAGTATAAAGATCCTCAATAGGGGACGCATCCATCACTTTAATTGATAAACTTTCAAATATACATGAAACGACTTTTTCATTAGAACAGATCAAGAAAACAATATTACTGCTAGGATGCAATTCAGATATTTTCAGCATGTAGGTTAGATAATCTCTTTGTGAATAAAAGTATTTGCCCCCCTTCCACTTATCATAATCTCCCCTCCTGATATGAACTCCAATAAGTAAGTCGTAATCGCTTCGAATTCTTCTAACTTTTGATTTAATAACACTGTTAATTTCACGCTTTGGTCTGAAGAAATCTCTGATTTTCTGTGCATGCTTATGTGTCAGTTTTGGTTCCCTAAACTTCCAACCGTAAATAAAAACAGTACTATGAGATTCGAACATCTTCATAGGGTGAAATACGCTTAACGAAGATGGCTTGATTAAGTTGGTATCCGAAATTATCGGATAAAATTTCTGAATGAAATTAAATTTCAATAAAATTTTACAAAATAAAGATGTTAATTGATGGGGAAGTCTCACTAAATTTAAGAAATAAATAAAAGGCTTAAATAAATAATGTAACCCATTTTTTTTCTTTTTTTGGTAC
>JAQXBH010000036.1 GCA_029252505.1 Opitutales bacterium
TCGCCTTCGCATTTGGACAGGTGGCTTACCGAGACTGGAAGTATAAGAATTGGCAAATTAATGATCGTAATGTATTTTCACTTCTAACGATTGGAGGTACTCTATGTGCCGCCTGCTTTTCTTCGTTGTTTACGAATTGGAGCACATTGGAAATCAACCCCGATCAATTGAAATCAATTCTCTACCTCGGATTTGTAGCCTCTGGCCTTGGTTTTTTCCTATGGAACAAAGGGGCAACCCTATCGAATACGGGAACTCTAGCCGCCTGTAACAATGCAGTAGTTCCACTAGCCGTTATTTGTTCGCTCTTTTTCTTTGGAGAAATCGAAAACATTAGTGCGGATGCACTCTTCAAATTGTTCACTGGATCAATTCTCATCTTTGGAGCAATGATAATTGGGCAAAAAATATCCAGAAGGAAAACCTAAAGATTGTTCGACGACTTATTAATCAAAATTGTAAATCGATATTACCGAATCGATTCGAATGTTATTCTCAAATCAAGTAGTAATTAACAAGTAAACTACCCCGAGCGCCAACTGAATAATTGCATAGGGAAGTGCCACTTTAACAAATCCGGCGAAGGAAAGCTTTAATCCATATTTGTGAATGATTGTCACTGAAACCAAAGTGGATGCCGACCCAATCGGAGTAATATTTCCGCCAAGGTTTGATCCAAAGATAACCGCCCACCAGTAGGGACTGTCCGGATTGGATGAAATTTCGGGCATCGCTCCCAGTATCTTAGCCAACATAGCAGCAAGGGGAATGTTATCCGTCACCGAACTGGCAGCGGCCGAGGCAACAAGCAGGGCAGCTGGACCCGCAGAATCACCCAACCCCATAATGGGCATGAGCCAATCACCAATTAGGTTAAGCACTCGGGCATGCTCCATTACATTAATTACCGCAAATAAGCAGACAAAGAAAAAGAGTAAGTCCCAATCAATTGTCTTATAAAACCGATCCGCCACTGACTTGTAGCGAATGAGCATAATACCCGCAAAAGAAAGTGCCACAAAGCCTAGTCCCAGCTCGTTGACCACTGGCAATTGCGAGGTCATGGCCACAGTTCCAATAAACACAAAAGTCATGATGGCTCCAAAACGGAAAAATCCGGGCGATTCAATTCCTTCGTTTTCATCGAATCCGGACACCAAATTCTTAGCGGAAGTTTTTTCTTCCTCCGTTTTCAGGGAACCAATTTTGAAAAGTTTGGAACCCATCCAAAGAGTAACCACAGTGGCAATTACCACATAAGGGGCCGCTTTAAGAAAGAAATCAATAAATTCAATCCCCGCCGTTTTCCCCACAATAATATTGGGCACCGAAGAAATAAGGGTGAGCAGTCCTCCAATGTTGGTGAGTAATCCCTCCACCAGGAGGAAGCCCAGAAGTTTTTCTGATTGATTGAGTTTTTTTAGGGAGACTCCAGTCAGAGAACCCACGATGATCATCGCGGTAACATTATTCAACACCGCGGAAAAAACTACTGTCATTACCCCGTACAGGATAAGTAGGCGAAGAGGATCTCCGGAAGAAAGCTTGGTTAATTTAACCGCGACCCAAGTGAAGAGTCCCGACTTGCTTGTGACATCCACAAACAGAGAGGAACCGAGTATAATCGCGATGACTTCCCAATCCACTCCGGGTATATAAATGGGCAGCGAAATTTTATGTCCACCGATTACAAGGTTACCCACATCTGCAAAGGGGAGCAGATTAAACCAGGCACCTAGAAAAAGGGCCACAACAGAAAACAACCCCACAATCAAAGACTTTTTAGCGTGAATCTTTTCCTCCAAAGCCAAACAGAGAATCATACAAACCAGCAATCCTAGAAAAATATATGTTACTCCAGGACTGACAGAATTCGCGGGGGAAGATGCCAGAACATTAGGTAATATACTCATAGCAAAAGAATCGGGACAGAACGAAGTTCAACCGCAAGTGGGTGAGCCATTCCATGCATGGCCATCTGGTCCTCTTCCTTGGCGTGCATGACCAGAAGGTCAATCTGTCCTTCTTCGATTAGTTTTCGATAGTCCTCAAGGCGCCTTCCCACTTGGGCACGGCATTCAACATTGATTGTCCGGCCAGCTTCCTGCAAACCCTGGCGGGCAGATTCAGAAAAATCCTTCGCGTCCTTAAGCAAACGGGTAAGTAATAATTCCCGAGCTAAACCCGAATCAATTTCTGGGATTTTTTCGATCGCTTCCAAATAACGATCTAGGGTTGATTGATCCTCCACATGACTAAGAATTAGCGAGCCTCCTTCCGGAGTGAAAGTAGAGCCGTAATGGACCAAGCTTCCCTCGCCACACAAATGTCCCGAAACCGCCATCACATTGCGAAGATCTTTGGCAAGAAGCGTAGCACAATCATCCCGGTCAGGATGGGGTAGAACGAGAACTGGAGTAGTAGTAACCTGAGTCAGGACATCAAGATGTTCACCCAAACTGTAGGGCCATCGCCAGGATTCACTTCCTAGATTTCGATAAGTGACAAGTAAGTCGGGTTGGTGTTCTTCTACTTTCTCCAATACCTCCTTCACCGATCGGTAGCTTCCTTTACTTAATACAATCCACTCAGAATCACTCTCCGGTAAGGCATTTGCAAAAAAATCACGCACAGACGAAAGGAAGAGATTCGCTTCTGCTTCCTCTAAGTCGGTGACTAAAACCACTTTGGCGAGCGTGGGCTTTTCGTGCTCATAAACTACCTTTGCTGCGGCCTTAAAAACACTTTCAAATTGATCGACTGTACTCATATAAAAGTAATTATTAAACAATAAAATAAGTCTAAATTGCAACTCGAAAACTCAAGGAATAAAGAAAATAACTTTGGAAATTTACAACGAACTTAATTCGACAAGGTGGGAGCATAATCAATTAACTTGAAGTAATTTGATTTGCTGGAGTGGACAGGCTATCGACCAATTAGATTTGCTTCAACCCGAAATGAATTCCCATTCCATTTCTGCTTTTTCAATGTGACAAGAAGTTCATTGATCATTGGCTGAATCGGAACCTCAATCGTGGGTAAAATATGATTAAAGTAGGGAAGAGAATCTATTTTATCAAATCCAAGTAGGTTAATATCTGATGGAATGGATAATCCAGCTTCTTCTAAAACAGCGGCCATTCCCTGAGCAATCCGATCCGAAGAGGTCAGAATAAAATCATAGTGCTGCTCTCTTATCCTAGGAAGAAGCATATGAGCAACCTTTTCCCCAATCAGAAAAGGGTTTTGGTCCAATTTGTCACTTTGGGGATTGGGATAAGTATCCAATCGATCAAAGCTCTCACAAATTTTACTCACAGTTGTTCCTACTTTGAAAAGGGCAAAAATCTTGTCGTCCATCAAAATTCGGGTCTTCTCTGGGGCAGAAAAACCTTTAAAAAAGTCGGTGTATGCCTTTTCCTTAGAAAATCCAATCAGTTGAGAACCTCCCCGGGTCAGTTCTTTTTCAAGCGAGTCCTCATGAATCCCGAAAGGAAAATTGTATATAATATTGGGCACTACCCGTAATAATTTGAGAATCGATGGATTCTTCAAATCAACCTCGCAAAAGTTTCGGGTCATCGGGCTGAGTAAAACAACCAGACTTTCCACTCGTTGCCCCATCAAATCCCGTAATCCTTCGGCAAGTCTTCCTTCCGCACTTATGTGCATTTCAACTGGAATGCCTTGATCTAAAAAATGGTGATTGAGTTTTTCAATCGCGGTCAAAATATGAGAGTATAAAGGACCATGACAGAGTAGTCCCACTTTTTTCCGACTGTCTTTTTTGAGTGAGACTGCAGTCCGGTCCGGTACAAAGCCAAGGTCATCCATCGCTTTCTTTATGCGTTCGTATGTAGCCTGCGAAATTCTCTTCTCCTTCCACTTCTCGTTTATAATTGCGGAGATCACCTGCCTCGAAGTCCCTGTTTTCTGGGCCAATTCAGCAGTTGAGTAATACTTTGCCTTCATCAATTATCCAACCATACGAGATTTTAGACCCCGCAGAAAGAAGAAAAACCACCATCCACTGCCGCAACGGTTCCAGTTACGAAAGAAGCGGCATCCGAAAGTAGATAATGAATGGTTCCATAAATCTCTTCCTGCTCCCCAAATCGCCTGAAAGGAGTTTTATTTATGACCTGCTGTCCACGTTCAGTAAAGGTACCATCCTCATTCAACAAAAGAGCCCGATTTTGATTAGAAATAAAAAATCCCGGGGCCACTGCATTTACTCGAACTCCGTCTCCATATTTAATTGCCATTTCAGTCGCCATCCATCGGGTAAAATTATCGATTGCAGCCTTGGCGTTGGAATATCCCAAAACCCGAGTCAAAGCTTGGCCCGAAGACATTGACGAAAAATTAATTACTGAACCGGCGCCCTGTGCCTTAAATGCTTTGGCAAAAGTAAGTGTCGGCAAAACCGTACCCTTGAGGTTCAAGTCCATC
Organism: Opitutales bacterium; assembly: GCA_029252505.1. Classification (GTDB taxonomy): domain Bacteria; phylum Verrucomicrobiota; class Verrucomicrobiia; order Opitutales; family Seribacteraceae; genus Seribacter. The sequence goes on from JAQXBH010000036.1 coordinate 4,456, forward strand.
ACTTGACTGTAGTCGTCTATACTCAGATCGAAAATTTCTTTATCCGGCCCAATGGTCGCACCAGGCATATTTCCCCCTGCTCCGTTAATCAGAGCATCGACCCTGCCGAACTCGTTCATCACTTTCTCATACCCCTTATTGAGCCCCTCTTCGTCGAGGACATCAGTAGTCACTCCCAGGCAATGCTCGGATATCTTCCTCGCCTCTTCCAAGACTGCATCCACCTTGGCCTGATTCCGTCCGAGGTAAGCCACCTTGGCACCCTGCTCCTGTAAATACCTTGCAGTTCCACCGGCAAGAACACCAGTTGAGCCTGTTACCACAAAAACTTTTCCGCTTATATTAAATAATTCTTTCATACAAAATAAAGAGTTGAGATTTACCTTACCACCCGGGCTCCACCACCCTCCATTACTTTTTCCACATCCGCAACGGTCACCATAGAAGTATCTCCCGGTGTGGTCATCGCCAGGGCCCCATGGGCAGCTCCATAGTTAACTGCTTTTTCTCCGTCATGCCCCCGAAGGAATCCATAAATCAAACCGGATGCAAAACTGTCTCCACCCCCGACACGGTCCATAATCTCAAGGTCCGGACGATGAACCGCCTCATAAAAATTTCCGCCCTGCCAACAGATTGCACCCCAATCGTTCAGTGTGGCCGTTTTCACGGTACGCAGCGTGGTCGCAGTTGCCTTAAAATTGGGAAACTCAGACACTACCTGGGTGATCATTTTCTTAAAACTGTCCACTTCGATCGTGGAAATGGCTTCGTCCACACCCTCCACTTCAAACCCGAGACAGGCAGTAAAGTCTTCCTCATTTCCAATCATCACATCCACATTCCGGGCGATCGCACGATTCACCTCCTGGGCCTTTTCAATTCCACCGATCGATTTCCAAAGTGATGGGCGGTAGTTCAGATCATAAGAAACCACGGTTCCGTATTTCTGGGCAGACTGCACCGCTTCCGCAGTTACTTCTGCAGTGGACTCAGATAACGCCGCAAATATTCCGCCCGTATGAAACCAGCGGACACCTTGGTTTCCAAAAATGTCGTCCCAGTCAATATCTCCGACTTTCAATTGAGAGGCTGCAGTCAGTCCACGGTCGGGAACCCCGACCGCTCCGCGAATACCAAAACCGCGCTCAGTAAAGTTTAGACCGTTTCTCACCTCCCGTCCGAGTCCGTCATAGGGAACCCAACGGACTAGGGAAGTGTCCACACCACCCTGTAAAATAAAATCTTCAATTAATCGGCCAATCTCATTATCCGCAAATGCGGTGACCACTCCCGTGTCCATCCCAAAGCATCGTCGTAACCCACGGGCCACATTGTACTCCCCTCCCCCTTCCCAGGCGGAAAAACTTCGGGCCGTCCGTATCCTACCCTCCCCCGGATCGAGACGAAGCATAATTTCACCGAGCGATAATAAATCATATCGACAGTCAGATTTTGGCTTAATTTCTAGGCTCATAATATTAAAATTTGAAATTTATTTACTGATTTGAAACTCACTCATTCTCCAAGGCTCTGCACCGCATTCCAGGGCAATATGATTAAACTCCTCAATTTCTTTTTCTGAAAAAAGCAGTCCCCCTGCCTCTTCGGAAAGCTTCGCAAATTGGGCCTCAATCTGACCGGGAAGAATACACTCCTCGTTTCCTTCCCCTAAAATATCATCCAAAATAACTTTTATATTTTCAGCCTGATTTCGTCCCTGGGCGAATGCTCCACTACTCAGGGCTTCCGGATGGATAACCTGAAAATAAAAATTGGGGGTGTGTTTATCCCCATCATTCAAATGCTTGCTACGCAGCGTGGGCTTAGATGCGCCAATAAATCCGGCCACCAATTCATTGATCAATGATAAACCATACCCCTTATGAGCACCGAAAGGTTTAAGAGCGGCGACTTGATGGGGGTCTGTGGTTTCATTGCCCTCGGAGTCAACTGCAGCACCCGGTGGTAGGGACTTTCCTTCCCTCTTGAGTTGCTGAACCCGTCCCATTGCAATGACGGAGGTTGCCCAGTCAATTACTATGGGAAAACCGAGAGCCTCAGTAGTGGGGAAGCCCCAGGAATGAGGATTCGTGCCCAAAGTCGGGCTACTGCCCATAAAGGGAACCACTTCCGTAATCGCAGCCGTACAGTTAGTGTAAGCAATATAACCTCTCTTCGCTGCCTCCATAACATAGCCACCACCCCATAAATAATGAAAGGCATGATCTACCGAAATTTGACCGATCCCGAATTTATCTGCCAACTCAATACAGGCATCCATTGCCTCGTAAGCCGTAGCCTGCCCCAACTTATACTGACAGTCCCAAACCTGAGAGGCAGCAAAACGGCTTTCCTTTTTAATAATTGTTGCAGACGGCTTGCATCCACCTGCTTTTGAACCAAACAAATCATCCAAATGTAAAGCTTTCAATGCATTATGAGTGCGTATTCCATGATGCGTCGCGTAAGATGAAAAGCGAGCTGCTGCCTCACATTCCCCCTCGTCAAATCCCCGCTTGCTGTAAGCCTGTTCAACTAACGAGTTATGAGTCTCCTCGGGAACAATGTAGAATATTTCTTCGTTTTGATTCATGGTACCAGGTAAGTAAGGGTTCTAAAATTAATTTAACAATGTGCAGTTACTGGCACATCATTTGCCTGGGCAAGTGGCTTTTGCCCCTTCAGGGCAAGAATAAGATTATCCGCCGCCATACCCGCCTGACGTTGCACAGACTCATAAGTACGTGATCCGATATGTGGGGTGACAACAGTGTTTTTTGCCATTAAAATTGGATGATCAGAAGGAGGTGGTTCCACATCCAATACATCAGCCCCGTATCCACCCACTGTTCCCTCGTTTAATGCATCAGACAATTCTTTCGAATTTACAATCTCTCCTCTGGCGCAATTCAGAATAATCACTCCGTCTTTCATTCGGGTAATGCTTTGCTCATTAATTAAATCCCGGGTCTCTTCAGTCAAATTAACATGGAGGCTGACCACATCTCCAGCACACAATGCCTCATCCATACTGGCAGCCCGTCTCACATCATACTTGTTGGCAAACTCATCGTCCCAGTAGAGATCAAATCCAACCACATTCATTCCAAATGCCTTCGCCCGGATTGCGACTTCTTTACCAATCCGGCCCATCCCAATAATCGAGATCGTTTTTCCCATTATTTCATTACCGGTCAAACGCACCCACTCTCCCGCAGCACAGTGATTTGCTTCGGTGATTAACTGGCGGGATAAAGCAAGTAGCAAAGAAAAAGTATGTTCTGCGACCGTGGTATGGTTTACCCCAGGGCAAAAAGTAAGTGGTATTTTTTTCTCCGTAACATAATCGACATCAATCTTATCCAACCCGATCCCATATTTGGAAATTACTTTCAAACGAGGAAGAGCTTTGTCGACGACCGCTCTGGTAATTTCATCATCACCACAGATAAAGGCGTCTACATCACCAACCAACTCAAGCATCCGGGCTTCTGTTAACGGGCCCCGTTCACAGAGAAGTTCAAAACCGGCTTCACTGAGTTTGTCGTGGTGTGGACCGGGCGTGTCCTGAAAAGATGTAGTGGTAAGCAGTACTTTCATTGAAATGTAGTAATTATAAACCAAAAAGCTTTACACGAGTTAACCCTAACGTCAATTTAGTTAATAAAATCCCATAAAAACGGATTATCTCTAACTATTTTTTATGAAATTATATTCCATCATTCTATTTCCCTTATTCGTATCCGTATTTCTGACCTCAGTCTGTGCCGGGAAATCCAAGCAGAAATGGGTCAATTTGTTTAACGGAAAGGATTTATCCGGTTGGCACAACCCATATTCCCACGGTGAATTTAAAGTGGTCAAGGGAGTGATTGAACTTGTCGCGAATAAAAAATTCTTTCTCGCCCACGACAAACAGGTCAGCAATTTTATCCTTGAAGCAGAAATAAAATTACCGCAGGGCAAAGCGAATTCCGGCTTTCTCTTTCGTTCGCAAAAAAGGGAAAACGGTTCCATGTTTGGCTACCAGGCGGAAGTCGACGGATCCGATCGAAAATGGTCCGGTGGGCTGTACGACGAAGGCCGGGGTGGTTGGATTCACCCCAAAAAACCAATCGAAAATGCCTACAATGATAAACACTGGACCAAGGAAAAAAGTAATGCATTTCAACGAAATGCCTGGAACCACTACAAAATTGATTGTCAGGGAGAACATATTCAAATCTGGGTAAACGGGGTTAAAACCACGGACCTTAAAGATTCAACGGACGCCAAAGGATTCATCGCCATTCAACACCACGGAGAAAAAGGACAGATTTACCGATTTAAGAATATCAAAATTCTTGAACTCTGAGCGTTCGATCTATTGAAGAGGTTCAACCTACAAAAATGAAATCTTTTAAAATTGGAATTATCGGTGCGGGCGTGATCGCTGATTTTCACGCCCAAGCCATTCAAGCAATGGAGGGTGCGGAATTAGTCGCGGCATTTGCCCGGAAGGATGAAAAAGCAAAATCATTCGCGGACAAGTACGGCTGTGCTGGTTACTCCGACCTGAGTGAATTCCTCGCCCATCCCGACATGCATGTGGTTACCATCTGCTCAGTTAGTGGAGCTCACCTAGAGCATGTAAGCGCAGCAGCACAGGCAGGAAAGCATATTATTTGTGAAAAACCATTGGAAGTTACCACCGAGCGGATTGATCAGATGATCCGGGTCTGCGAGGAAAACAAGGTCTCTCTTTCCGGCGTGTTCCCACGTCGATTCAATGATTCCACTTACATTTTCAAAAAAGCAATTGAGGAGGGAAGGCTTGGAAAAATTGTTCTCTGTGACACCGCCATTAAGTGGTGGCGCTCTCAGGAATACTACGATAGCGGAGCTTGGCGCGGAACCTGGGATCTCGATGGCGGGGGTGCCCTAATGAATCAGTCTATCCATACGATCGATCTCATGCTCCACTTGTTGGGGGATGTAAAATCTGTATCCGCCTCGGGCGGTTTGGAAGCACATGAAGGAATTGAAGTGGAAGATGTGGCCGTAGCTATTGTTGAATTTAAATCCGGGGCCCGCGGAGTCATCCAAGCCTCCACTGCCTGTTTTTCCAACACCGGACTACCTGCATCCATCCATATCTGCGGGGACCAGGGTTCTATTATGATGGTGGACGACAAATTCAGCGTCTGGGATTTGAAAAATCACCGACCTGAAGATGAAAAAATTCTCTCCCAACATGGAGTGTATGAAAATACTTCAGGAGCCGGGGCAGCAGATCCCAAAGCAATCGACTTCCTCTGGCATCAAAGAAATTTTGAAAATGCACTCCACGCACTTCGTAACCAAGAAAAGCCAGAAGTCGACGGTAAGGAAGGCAGGCGGGCTGTTGAATTAATCACCGCCATTTACCAGTCCATGAAGAACGATGGTGCTAAAATCTCTCTCTAATTTAACAATTTAAACTATGTATTTAACCGGCATCGCGGACGAAGCATCCCAAAATATTGAAACTCAAATTGAAGTAACCCGAACACTCGGATGGAACGCGATTGAGTCACGCTTCATTGATGGGAAGAACATTCACGATCTAAGCGAGGAAGCATTTGATCAGGTCTGCGAGACATTGGATGGAAGCGGGGTTCATATTAACGCCTTCGGGTCCGCTATCGCCAATTGGGGAAAAGATGTACGCGATGACTTTGCCATTACTGAGGCGGAAATTAATCGGACTATTCCCCGTATGAAAAAACTGGGTACCCAGTTTGTCCGCGTAATGAGCTACAAGGTTGTGGAAGGAGAAGACTTAATGGTTACCGAACGTATTAGGCGACTACAACTCATTCTCGATGCCTTCACTGCTGAGGGTATTACCGTTGTCCATGAAAACTGTATGAATTACGGCGGAATGAGCTGGCAAAACACTCTTGCACTTATCGATGCCCTGCCTGGCATGAAACTGGTCTACGATACTGGGAATCCGGTCTTTAACCGCGATCGTTCAAAAGAGGGAAACCATTGGCAAGATCCCTGGGAATTCTATCAGAATGTGAAGGAACATATTGCCTATGTCCATATTAAGGACTGCCTCAATCCATCACCAGAAAATGGTAACAAAGAAGTATATACCTACCCAGGCGATGGACAGGGACGTATATTGGATGTGCTGACCGACCTAAAGAAAAGCGGATATGACGGTGGAATTTCCATCGAACCTCACCTCGCTGCGGTTTTTCACGATGCGGATTCAAACACAGGATCCAAGGAAGACCCGATTGAAATTTACCTCAAATACGGCAGACAACTCATGGGCATGCTCAATTCAATTGGATTTTCCCACCAACCGTATCGTCCCTTATCCGGGTAAAACGAAACAGGGACAAGAGGAATTCTACCCCAAACCAGACTCGTTCCGAAAGTTATCGGGTCGGGCTAAACTCCACAGTAGTGAATTTCCGTGCACCGTTTACCCTCGCCTTCAAAATTCCGTTTTTAACCTCCACTTTTGCACCCCGTGATGTTTTTGAATTTTGATCACTTCCATTCTCTCGGTCGATATCCTTAGTCTCGATACTATATTTAAACATCGTTCTATCCTTTAAACCCTCGCCCCGAAAATCGACTTTCGAGCTTTCGTTATTGTAGTGCTTTCCATTTTGAATGGTAGCCGGAATAGAAACATCCATATAGCCAGTCCCATTTGCACCGCTTGAATAAATCAGTACCGTAAAACTTTTCTTCGTCCGATTATAGGATGAAATCTTGTACTGTTCATTCCCGGTTATGCCTGGTCCTGCAACAAGAATATCATTACCACGCTCGCCCTTAATCGCGTGCCGGATTACCTCATCTGAACCACCGGCAATCTTCGAATACCACCGCCAGATATAATAATGTAAATGATTGGGATCAGCCGGGTTAATATAGTCTTTCTCAGTAAAAGGTAATCCACTTTTAGGCATTTCCACCGGTTGAAAAGTATCATCCGAACCACCACGCAAACCAATCTTTCTGGTTACAATGTCAGGCCCGCCATCGTCGGATGGAATAACCCATTCTGGTTTTAGCTCCTTTACCCTTCCATTATAGTCAACACGCTTCACCAGTCCCATTGACCAACGGCTCGAATTATCACACCAAGGCATATTCACCGTGTTTAAACCACGTTCTAAAACCTTTCCAAAAATCGTCACGGTCTTATCAAATGCATCTACTTCATTCTTCACCCCGTCCCCATTCACATCATGATTATTGGAAGAATTATCCCACACGATCCATGATTCGGAAGAAAGAACCTTTTTAGAAAAATAATTTGCCTTATCTAATTTACTGCGTGCCAAGTCATACTGAGTCCAGCAGTTAGGAATAAGCTCACCATCCATCATTCCATATCCATTGGAGTGGTCCGAAATGTTCAGATTCAATGCGTCCACCACCTCCATCATTTCTTTATTGGCAACCAATTGATCGTAATAATCATCCACCGCCACCGCACCTACTCCACGCAAACCCTCGCGTGCTCCACAAGGCTGGCAAGGAGAAGTTCCAGAAGTCGATATAATGACAGGGGTTTTAGGATCTGAATCATACACTTCACGGATCGCCCGACCTCCATTAATAAAGACCTCACTGATAATAAAATTCATATCCGCCTCATTCATCATACCTTGTAAATTGACTTCATGGTAAAGCTGAAAAGCATCAACCCTCCCCTTGAAGTACTTGGCCATTCGCTCACAAAATTTTGGATATTCCCCCTCCCTTGGCTTCCACCCTCCAGATTTCCCAGACTCGGTTGCCCATCCCGGACAGTGCCACATCACCAATTCCGTTTTGACTCCGCGTGCTACGCATGCATCCACCGCATTTTCAATCCCCTTCAGGTAACCCGAGATATTATTCTTATAATCTGTATGATTCTCGGTTGGTTCAACCGCACTCCAACTCACCCAAAATTGAGCATAACTACTGTGCTCAGAGATTATGGGTCTGCCTGCATCATACATATCACACCCATTCAATCCAAACGGTTGCCAACGCACCCCTACATGCATGTGATCCGTGGTCCAGGAATAAGACTTCACCTCCGTATTCTTTGCCTCCAAGGTCAATGAATTCGAATGAAGACCCATTAATGAACATATCATTAAAAGAGTGGAAGGAACGAACGAACGAATAGACATAATAATTGAATGTTAATGTGAGGGAGAAAATTAGAGGTGGATGACTATCAATCAAACAGCACAACGATTTAGACTGTTCACATAGCAAAAACACCCTATCAAGTGAAGCTCAAAACCAAATGAAAGCTATGTGTTTTCAGAATTAGAAAAGAAAAATTTATTTTTGGAGCGAATCACTAGGCACTTCTATCCAATTAGCTACCATCTCATCCTGTTTTACATTTTAGGCTTATGGTTTTTAGATATAGCATGAACCTAAAATAAATAATCAGTCCCTTACAATTTAGTGAATCGAAAACATATTGGGTATGTGTACCGACATATGATCTACAAATGACGGAGGCATTGAGGAAAAAGTCCGAGATAAAGTCGAAGAATAAAGTAATAATTCTTTAGCTAAAACATAGGGATTAGATTCAAATAATGGCAAGAATTTGTACCTTTTTAGTAATACTAACGGTAGTCTTCTAACACGCTTGACGATGATGATTTATACTGAGTGATTGAATAGGATTGCAGTAGAAGTAAATAAGCTCATGAGATAGCTCCATGTATCTTAAAAGAACAGGCTTTTCCCGCCTTATTGGTATCACATTCCTGAGCACAGTTCTTGTGGCAGTACTTTCCGGGGAGCAAAACTCTCAGACTGAATCAATAAACGAGGCCAATCAATCAAGCGTGGATACATTACGAATCATGTGCCTGGGAGATTCGATTACGGTAGGATATACCGATAATCCAATCTGGAAGGTGCCTTTCAAGTTCGGTTATCGTAGCCGGCTTTACAAGCATCTCAAGCAAGCTGGATATAACTTTAAATTTGTCGGGAATTCACCGCAACCTTGGAACAAAATGAGCGGGGACCCATCACACGGTGGTACCTACAAGCCCGAGTTTGATCTGCGTGATCTTGGGCAAGATAATCACCAAGGCGGTGGTGGTGCACCGATCTCTGCACTTAAAAAATGGGTTTCCACGAGTTCACCTGATCTCATTTTACTTATGATTGGAATCAACGGTATCAGCGAAAATAGCCCGAGCAAAATTCGCGATTTGGTGAACACAATTGTGACCGATAAACCGGAGGTACATTTAATCGTGGCACAGATTACGCCGTATGTGAATACACAAATACAAAAGAACAAGCTGCTCTACACTTACAATATTTATATCCGAGATACGCTCGTTCCTGAGCTTGCTAGCAAGGGGCATAAGATCTGTACAGTTGATATGTATTCATTATTCCTGACTGATATTAATAACTACAAGTCGGTTGTTGCAGAGGGAAAACATTCAAACAATTTCAATCATCCGCTTAATGTAGAGTATGACCTCATGGCGGATCGTTGGTTTGCCTCTATTGAAAAGCTAAATTTAAATTAAGCTTCCATTAATAAATTGAACGAGTTCGCCAATCATAAAGCCTTCTCTTACCATTTATTAATTAATTCTCATTTACCATTATACTAATTAACAGTGCATCAAACCGTAAAAAACCCCCTGACTATACTCAAGCAGACCTATGGCTATGGTCAGTTTCGTGGGCAGCAGTCTGAGATTATTGATTATGTAAACCAAGGGGGAAATGCATTTGTGCTCATGCCCACCGGAAGCGGAAAATCACTTTGCTATCAGATTCCCGCCCTCTGCCGGGAAGGCGTAGGGGTAATTATTTCTCCTCTTATCGCCCTGATGCAGGATCAAATCACTGCACTTGAACAGCTTGGAATTTCAGCTGGGGCCATCAATTCGGGAATGCCTTACGGAGAGGTACTTCGGGTTAGGCAGAAACTGGAAAATAACCAGTTAGATCTATTATATGTTGCCCCCGAGCGTTTGGTCATGGAGGAATTCCTTGAATTACTAGATCATGTAAACATTGCACTCTTTGCGATTGATGAGGCTCATTGCGTATCCCAGTGGGGCCATGACTTCCGCCCGGATTACACCGCCCTTTCTCTGCTCGCCAAGCGGTTTAAGGGAATACCCCGGATTGCCCTTACCGCCACTGCAGATCAGGCAACGCGAAAGGACATTGTCGACCGACTGAAACTAGCGGAAGGAAAAACTTTTGTGGGTGGGTTTGACCGGCCAAACATTCACTACTCCATTTTAGAACGAAATAATCCGAGAAAACAGGTTTTTGATTTCATCAAAAACAATCACTCGGGGGACAGCGGGATCATTTATTGTATTTCACGTAAAAAAGTCGAAGATATGGCCGAGTGGTTACAGGGAAAGAATATCAACGCACTGCCCTACCATGCCGGACTGACTCCCCAGGTAAGGAGCCGAAACCAGGACCGTTTCCTGCGTGAGGACAATATTATTATTGTCGCGACTATCGCATTTGGTATGGGAATTGATAAACCCGATGTTCGCTATGTCGCCCACATGAATATTCCCAAATCTATTGAAGCATATTATCAGGAAACCGGACGGGCAGGACGGGACGGGCTGCCTTCCAATGCCTATATGATTTATGGAATGGATGATGCGGCCATGCAGCGAAACTGGATCGAAAACTCGGAGGCCCCGGATATCCAGAAACGTATCGAGAACCAGAAACTCAACGCTCTGCTCGGGTTGTGCGAGGCGGCAATTTGCCGACGCCAAATTCTGCTTGAATATTTTGACGACCGCTCAGAACCCTGCGGAAATTGCGATACCTGTGATACCAAACCGGAAACCTTCGACGGTACGATTGCTGCCCAAATGGCTCTTTCCGCAGTATTTAGGACGGGACAAAGATTTGGCATGGTCTATGTGGTCGATGTATTGATGGGCAAGGTGGATGACCGTATCCAACGATTTGGACACGACAGGCAAAGCACATTTGGGATCGGGGATAAACTGAGCAGGAACGAATGGCAAAATATTTTCCGTCAGTTGGTTTCGCAAAACCTTCTCATGGTCGACGTCAATGAACACAATGGAATCAAGATTACGGATAAGGGATTTCTTTTTTTAAAAAATAAAGAAAGTATTAACTTTCGTAAACTGACCGAAAAGCAAAAAGCCAGTAAAGGAAAATCCGGTAAAAAATCAAAAGTCGTGCTGGATAATGACCTCGATCAGTCACTCTATGAAAACCTCAGAGCTGCCCGTCAGCAAATGGCCAAAAAGAGACGGGTTCCTGCTTATGTAATTTTCAACGATAAGACTTTAATTGAACTCGCAAAAACAAGACCCAAAAGCTTTGAGGAAATGCTCGATATCAGCGGGATAGGGGAAGCCAAGCTCAAGAAATTTGGCCAGACCCTACTCGATGTCATTCTCGCAGCCTAAGCGATTTCATCAGCTTATAAATAGAGGTTTATTTTATTGCTTACCCCTTTAAGCGATTAAGGGTGTACCAGGCTTTTGTATTACTCATTTTAGTACCGTCTTTCGCTGAGATTGAGTCCAAATTAAATCGATACACACGGTTGGTCTCGAGGGTAGTCTCAAGGTTTACCCTTAATCCGTCCTTTGAAATCTCCACTTTTGTGGGTTTTTCTTTTTTAAAATCGGTCTTAGGTGAGCCGTATTTCGGATGATAGTGATAGCCCCACCTTTCGAGGTTATAATGATCTGGGTTCCCTGCTAAATTGGGATCAACCGGCTTAGTGAAAGTAATTTGAAATCCTTTTTTTGTAAGTTTTAAATCGTGCATCGAAAAAGGAGTCGTTTTTCCATCCCAACTCACCTGCTGAAGTCCAAATTCCTTCCCCCCAGCGGATCCCCATCCCCGTCCCGTCTGACCGACCCACATACTTCCGTCCGGAGCAAAAACCTGTCGAATACATCCGGTTTGTAAACGATTGATGAAGTCAAAAATCACGCCCTGATACTCTCCCCCTACCTTGTCGAGGGACACACGCATCATATTGGATCGACTTTGATCCCCAATAAACATCTGCCCGGTAAAGGGGCCAAACTTCCCCCGAGTGTAATCAAAGGTTGGTTCTCCGGGGGAATTCGCTAGTTCGCCATGAGGAATCCACACGGCCGGTCGCTTGCGTAGCTTATCATACTCCTCAATTGCAATGGCGTTCAAGTCCTGATCTTTAAAATCTGGGTGATCCATTAGGGAGGACGGATGACCATGAAACCGATCCTTTACAATATGATGAAGGGAACTGCTGGCTTCCCAGTCTCCTTGGTTATCGGTAAAAAAAAGTTCATCCTTTTCGTTGATTCCGATGCCGGCAGGAGAACGCATGCCCGATGCAAAAGGAATAAACTCTCCTTTGGGTGTGACCTGAAATCCCCAACCGCGATATTTAGCCGCTCGGCCCATCTTGCCCTCCGTATCTTCGTATTCCTTAGTCCATACACGGCCGATATCCCATTTCTTGCTCCTCGCCCAACCTGGCCAGGAAAGGGAGGTATTGAGGGTACCATAAAAATTTCCCTTTCGATCGCGAACTAGACCGAATGCATATTCGTGGTAGTTATCCGTAACTCCCCAACCGGCATTAACGGTTTCATAAACATCCGCCCGACCATCATTGTTCGAATCTATAAGCCTGGTAATTTCCGGACGATGAATGACATAAATTTCCGCGTTCTTGGGATCAATCCATATCCCGAGTGCTTCGTGCAGACCATCCGCAAAAAGGCTCCATTCCTTATCCAGTACAATATATTTCCACACCTCCCCTTCTCGTGTACAGACAAAGAGATCGCCATCCGGGGAAAATTCCATTCCACCAATCCCCAAAAAAACCTCGGGAGGAGTCTCGATAGTCCGAACAGAATAACCCTGCGGAATAAGGTCCGGTTGCTTCTCGGCGATACAAGAAAGTAGAGGAAGTAAGCAGAGAAATATATAATAATTTGACTTCATTCGACTTCCTTAAATTGATTCAACACTAATAAAAAATTTATTGGCTTCATTCGCGGGAATTTGAACGAGTCCTTTATCGGATTTCCATTTACCTGCAGTGGAGGAAACACGTAGGCCTTTCGGTTTGATCAAAAAGTAAAGATCATCTGGTGCATCCATGACTTTGAATCCGTAGGTCAGACCCTGCCCGTTCGGGTTTCCTGTTGCTGTTTGGGTAACCTTCACTCCATCCACTTCGTAGTTAAATTCTGGATTTCCCAATCTTGAATATCCACAAAAGCGAACTACAGGAACTCGTAGTGCATTTCCAACTCGCAAAGGAAATTCACTTGAACCCACATTAAATTTTTGCCCGAGAATAGAACAAGGTCCACCGCCCCGGCTTCGACGGTCTCTCCCCACATTAATAAACGGACCACTCCACCCCATTCGCACCATTAATTTCTCAGCATCAAAAAGGTAATTAAACCCACCGGGTAACCCCACGGCAATGGAACGGCCAGAATCCACTCCAGAAATGTGCACGCGCACCACCCGTGCTTCCTTCCCCACCTCCAATACCCCATTTTTTGGAGTGGTTCCAATTGATGCCTTTTTAATTTCAGCAAAATTGACCGAGGAAGGATCGTCCACAACCTTCATTATTCCACGCATAGTCAATGAGTGACCGGGAAATGTACAAACAAAAGAATAGTCTCCTTTTTTCATGGGCGCAGTAAATTCGATTGAAGACTTTTTTCCGGGCTGCACCAGTCCAATAGCAGAAATAATGGAAGGATCTTTTGGTACAAAACCCATTTCCATTCCCCTTACTCCCAAGTTAAGAGCCAAGTCCGCCAATCTTTGAATTTCCTTAGATCCTCCATTTATTAGGACAAGGTTGTGAATCATTTCGTCTGTATTATTTAAGGTAAGTTTAATATAAGTTCCCGGTTTCACAGCAAAAACTTCGGGAGAAAATCTCAATTGAGCATGCCTGGTTCCAATAATAACCTCACGATCCGGCAATCCTATCAACTCAGAGCTAACCGTTAAAAAAAGCGATATCAGAATATAAGCAGTAAATTGTTTCATTGAGAGAGATTTTCGGGTGAGAGCAGCAATACAACAACAGCAAATAATTCACAGTCAAGTCGAGTACATTTAGGCTGTTTTTTAAAAAAAAATTTTATATTTTGCGACAGAGAGAGTTTTTTAGAAAAACTACCACTTCAATACTCAATTTTAATGAGATCGTTAAATAGTATACGGTTAAAACTTTATTTTGGGGTTTCACCAGCCAAGCTTACCGATAAGTGTAAGATTCTGTTCGAATAATTCTGCATTTTCGAAAAAATAGACTCAAAGCCACTATTTTTAATTCACTGGAAAATTATTATTAAAAAGAACCGTCGGTATTCATACAAAAATAAAAAATTAGGCTAAAATACAATTTATTATAACTTAAAGTGTAAGATAACGATATTTCACAACATTAATAAGCTATGTTTAACGAATTAATTGAAAGATTTGGATCCACTTTAGGTTTAAGCCCTAAGGAGGCAATCCAGTCAGAACTTATAAAAAAGCTTTGTTCCGATTTAATTAACGGTCAGGTAGTTGTGATTAATTCAAAACAAAAAAAGCCCATCAATTTAAATATAAATGAAGTTCATCAGAATTCTGCTGAAACATTGAATGACTCCGATCGTTAAATTTCATCCCCCAACTTTAGAATTTCAACTGCGAAATAAACCGAATTTCTAATCTCGAATTGGATTTCTCAAATTCACCAATAGATAATTCACAATGAATTATTTATCTATGATTACTCTCTCGTGTTTGTTTTTTGCAAACCTTCAAGCAGCGACCAAGATTTCAATATCTGGAAACGATCAAATGCAGTTCAGTGTAAAAGAATTTGAGGTGAAAGCAGGAGAGCAAATTGAATTGGAATTCAAAAACGAAGGTACATTACCAAAAATTGCCATGGGGCATAACATTGTCATTCTAAAGCAGGGTGTCTCCGCAATCGCTTTTGGGGGTAAAGCCTTACAGGCGGGTGCCAATGCAACCAATGCCCTTCCAGACTCGGTTAAGAGTGATGTCATTGCATACAGTCAATTGTTGGGCCCCGGCGAAACTGAAATTGTAAAATTTAAGGCTCCGGTTAAGCCAGGGATTCATCAATTTGTATGCACCTTCCCCGGTCACTATGCCATGATGCGTGGTGTGATGGTAGTGAAATAAGCTAGTTTCATATCACGAATGAAGTTCAAGTGAACTTTCAGCAGACTTACTGCACTCCAAATATTCTTTTATCTCACCTTGTTTGTGAACATCACTCACACTATTGCAGTAATTAGGGATCATTTGTTGGAGCTTATCCTTGGCTTTTTCACATTTGCATAACTGTGGAAAGCATTTCTGAATAACTTCGAGGACGATATTGACACAAACTGAAGCTCCAGGGGAGGCACCCAAAAGTGCCGAGATCGTTTTATCCTCCGTGGTCACCACTTCAGTTCCAAAATGAACAATCCCGGCATCTCCATCCTCTTTCTTAATTGCCTGTACCCGAATACCAGCATCAATCAGTTTCCAGTCTTTGGATTGAGCATCCGGATAAAAATTCCGTAATTCTTTCATCCGGGTTTTCATGCTTTGTAGTCCTTGTTGAATGAGGTAGCTGACAAGGGGAATATTACTAATACCCACCTTAATAAGGGTAAGTAGGTTATGGATTTTAATCGAACCGGGTAAATCGAAAAAACTTCCGCCGCGATGTAAAAACTTAGTGGTCCATGCTGCATAAGGTCCGAACAACAAAGTTTTTTTTCCCTCCAACCATCGACTGTCTAAATGAGGAACCGCCATAGTCGGGGCCGCACCAGGAGACAATCCGTAGACCTTGGCTTCGTGCTTTTTTACAATTTCAGGATCATCGCAGACTAACCATTGTCCACCTATTGGAAATCCACCATACCCTTTAATTTCGGGCACCCCGGCTTTTTGAAGGAGCGAAAGGGATCCTCCTCCGGCTCCGATAAAGACAAACTTTGCCTGTCTTTTTCGAATTGTTCCTTCCTTTAAATCCTTAATAGTAAGCTCCCATCCCTCCACACAGCGGGTCAGGTCAGTGACTCGATTAGAGCAATGAAAAGAACAATCTTCCTGCTCCCCCATCCAATGAATTAATTTACGGGAAACTTCTCCAAAATTAACATCAGTTCCAGCATCCATTTTGGTCGCTGCCACTGGCATATTTTCCCGTCCTGCCATTAAAAGGGGTGCCCACTCGCGAATTATTTTCGGATCCTCACTGTATTCCATTTCCGAGAAAAAAGGGTGAGCAACGAGTCCCTCAAAACGGGACTTAAGAAAATCAACCTGTTCCTGACCGTAAACAAAACTGATATGTGGAACCGGTCGAATGAATTCGGACGGATTATCAATCATCCCCGTGCGCACAGCATAGGCCCAGAATTGTTTAGTCTGTTCGAACTGTTCGAATATTTCCACCGCTTTGGAAACCTCGACCTCGCCATCCGGTCCACGATCTGGAGTGTAACTTAACTCACATATTCCAGCATGTCCAGTCCCGGCATTATTCCAACCATTGGAACTTTCCTGTGAAAGCTCATCCGTTACTTCATAAAGTTCAATCTTATGATTGGGATCAAGGCATTTGAGCAAAGCACCCAGGTTAGCAGACATGACTCCGCTCCCAATGAGGGCAACATCTATTGTTTCGAATTCTAAATCAGGACTCATAAATTGAAATCGATTAGGATTGTGTCCCAAACATCCGATCTCCGGCATCACCGAGTCCGGGAACAATGTATCCATGTTCGTTCAGTTTTTCATCAAGGGAGGCGGTAAAAATCGGTACATCGGGATGGGCTTCTTTCATGCGGGCCACTCCTTCGGGAGCTGCAAGTAGACAAAGCAAACGGATTTCACTGGCACCTTCTTTTTTTAATCGATCAATCGCAGCGACAGATGAATTGCCGGTTGCAAGCATAGGGTCGACCGCAATAACCAAGCGGTTTTCCAATTCAGCCGGCACCTTGCAATAGTATTCAACCGGCTCAAGAGTTTCCTCATCCCGGTACATGCCCACAAAACCAACACGGGCTGCGGGAATGACTTCAAGGATACCGTCAAGCAGTCCATTACCCGCCCGAAGGATTGAAATGAGGGCGAGTTTTTTTCCATCCAAAATAGGCGAACGGGCCCGGCAAACTGGAGTCTCAATAGTAACCTCAACCAGGGGAAGATCATCAGTCACTCCATAAGCAAGCAGCATGGAAGTCTCCCACAATAACTGCCGAAAAGTCGAACTGGGAGTCTCCTTTTTGCGCATCAGGGTGAGTTTATGCTGAACCAGAGGATGATCTAAAACGGTAAGATGTGAGGTCATTGGAATAAAATTTGTTTTATTGAACAAGTTCTCCCACAACAGGAATGGGACTAAATTGTGATTGTACGATAGTAAAAGCAGATAGCAAATTTTCTGAGACCGAATGAACAGATTCTTCATCCTTGGCATGAATCCGGCAAAGCAAATCCCCCTGTTGAACGGCTTGGCCAAGCCCTGCAATTTGATCTAAGCCAACTGAAAGATCGAGAGTATCATCCTGTTGCTTGCGCCCTCCCCCCAATTCAATCACCACCTGTCCGACCGCACGCAAATCAATTCCAGAGATAAATCCATTTTCTTTTGCAACCAAGTCATAAAGGAAGGGTGCTTCAGGTAAATGGCGGGAATAATTTTCAAGAAAATCATTGGGTCCGCCTAAGGCAGAAACCATCTGAGCGAACCGTTCGGCTGCCTGTCCGCTATCGATGGCCTGTTCAATTTTAGTTTCTCCCTGACTAGAATTTTCAACTAATCCGCCCAGGCAGAGTAATTCTCCGCCCAAGGAAAGAGTGACTTCACGCAACCGAGGATCCTGTTTTACACCATTCAGGAACTCGAGTGCATTTCGACATTCAACTGCATTCCCGGCAGCACGGGCAAGTGGTTGTTCCATATCAGTCAGGCGGGCCGATGTTTTACACCCCGCGCCGTTCGCTCCGTCAACCAAAGAACGGGCCAACCGCTTGGCCTCATCCGGATCACTGATAAAGGCACCGTTCCCAACCTTGACATCAAGAATGAGTCCCTCCAAACCAGCTGCTAATTTCTTCGAGAGAATGGATGCAGTGATTAAATCAATACTTTCCACAGTGGAAGTGATATCGCGAATCGAGTATAACCTCTTATCCGCAGGAGCAATCCCCTGCCCCGCCCCGACTATTGCACAGCCCACATCCGCGACAATTTCTTGAAACTCTTCCTCGGGAAGTAAAGTACGATATCCCGGAATGGACTCCAATTTATCCAGCGTACCACCAGTATGACCCAGTCCACGGCCAGAAATCATGGGAACAAAAGCTCCACAAGCAGCAAGTGCAGGTGCAAGAATGAGGGAAACATTATCCCCAATTCCTCCGGTTGAATGTTTATCCAAAACTGGTCCGGGTAAGTCCCACTGTTGGACATTCCCCGAATCCCTCATCGCCAAAGTCAGGCCTACGCGTTCCTCCTCACTTAATCCATGGACACAGACGGCCATCGCAAAAGCACCTGCCTGGGCATCAGAAACCTCACCGGAAACTAATCCACGGGCAAATTCGCTTAACTCGCCAGTAGAAAGAATAACGCCATCCCGAACCTTCGATAAAATCAGCGGTATATTCATTCCCCCGGCAAGTGGGAATTTGAAAAGGCATGGGGTAAAAGTTCACCGATAGTGATTCGTTTTGTTTCCCCATTCAGGTCGGCAAGAACCACCTGTACATCTGGGATGGAAAACTCGGCAATCTTTTGCCGGCACCCGCCACAAGGGGCAATAGGAACCGGACTTTCCGCAACCACACAAACCTCCTCAATTTTATTTTCCCCTGCCGCAATCATCGCGGCAATCGCCCCCGCCTCTGCACAGGTTCCCTCCGGATAAGCTGAATTTTCCACATTGCAACCGACAAAAACCTTCCCATTGGCAGATCGAACAGCAGCCCCCACCTTAAACCTGGAATAAGGAGCATGTGCATTCTCACGAACAGCAAGGGCATTTTGAAAAAGTGACATATAAAATTTTATTCTGACTGTATTTTGAAACGAAGCTTCGATTCTGGCAAGCGAATGCGAAAAACAAGAAACTTGCCACAGACCCAAGGAATTACAATGATTCTATATTCACCCTGCATTTAATATTGTGTCTCAATCTAATACCAACTCAATCTCAACAAGCCATTCCCTGAAAAGAAACCCCGGTATGGAACTCGACCTGGACTGGGCACTCTCTGTACAGGCGAACACATCGGCGATTGAACGCCGGTGCAAAACCCTGCCTGGTAGACGCTCAATCAAGAAAGCAAACCAGGCGGCCTGGCTACTCAAGGCCATTACCTGTATTGACCTGACCACTTTATCCGGGGATGACACCGAGCAACGGGTTCGGAGGTTATGTCAGAAAGCGAAATACCCAGTGCGCAATGACCTGCTCGAAGCAATGGAGATTGAACCGGGCACAATCCACACTGGTGCAATCTGTGTATACCACGAAATGGTTCCCGCCGCAGTTTCAGCTCTCAAAGGAACTGATATTCCTGTGGCTGCTGTATCGACTGGTTTTCCTGCTGGTCTATCCCCGTATGCACTTCGCTTGGCGGAGATCGGGGAATCCGTGCAGGCAGGTGCCAAGGAAATTGATATTGTAATTTCCCGTCGCCATGTACTGACCCAGAACTGGCAGGCTCTGTACGATGAAATGAAAGCTTTTAGGGAAGCCTGTGGAGATGCTCATGTGAAAGCAATTTTAGCCACCGGAGAACTGGGAACTCTGCGCAATGTGGCCCGTGCCTCGTTGATCTGTATGATGGCAGGTGCGGATTTTATTAAAACTTCAACTGGTAAGGAAAGTGTCAACGCGACCCTCCCCATCAGCCTGACCATGATCCGGCAAATTCGCGACTATTACGAAAAAACCGGGTACCATGTCGGTTACAAACCGGCGGGGGGAATATCCAAGGCAAAAGACTCACTCACCTATCTTTCTCTGATCAAGGAGGAACTCGGGGATCGATGGCTCCAGCCCGATCTTTTCCGCTTCGGTGCCTCCAGTCTGCTGGGGGATATCGAACGACAACTAGAACACTTTGTAACCGGGCACTACTCGGCCAATTATCGACACGCAATGGGATAAGGAATGAAAGTTAAGGAAATTTTGGAAACAATGGAATATGGAGAAGCACCAGAAAATGCCGAACAGGCAAAGGAATGGATTACCAAACATTCCGGAAAAATGGGCCTGTATATCAATGGATCAATTGAATATCCGGATGGACGAGATTCCCTAGAAAGCAGAAATCCTGCAAACGGAGAACTTCTCGCCCACATCTGCCAGGCAGAAAAAAAGGATATCGACCGTGCAGTAAATGCCGCCCGGAAAGCACAACCGGGATGGGAAGGAATGGGGGGACCGGCACGGGCGAAATATCTCTACGCCCTCGCCCGTCTTGTACAAAAACATTCACGACTCCTTGCCGTACTCGAAACCTTGGATAATGGAAAACCAATCCGGGAAAGCAGGGATATTGATATCCCCCTGGTTGCACGCCACTTTTATTATCATGCCGGGGCCGCTCAGTTAATGGAAAAGGAAATGCCCGGCCAAAAAGCACTCGGCGTGGCCGGACAGGTCATTCCATGGAATTTCCCCCTGCTCATGCTGGCCTGGAAAATTGCCCCGGCCATTGCCATGGGCAACACAGTGGTTTTAAAACCGGCAGAGTACACCTCCCTTTCCGCTCTTCTCTTTGCAGAAATTTGTAAGGAAGCAGGTCTGCCCGACGGGGTGGTCAATCTGATCACCGGAGACGGACAGGTCGGAGAAATGCTCGTCACTCACGAGGGAATTGATAAGGTTGCTTTTACCGGATCAACTGAGGTCGGCCGTAAAATCCGTCAGGCAATTGCCGGACAGGGCAAGGAACTCACTCTCGAACTCGGAGGCAAATCTCCCTACATCGTATTCGACGACGCCGACCTGGACAGTGCAGTGGAGGGACTGGTCGATGCAATCTGGTTTAATCAGGGGCAGGTATGCTGTGCCGGATCCCGATTGTTTGTACAGGAAGGAGTCGCAGAAAAATTTCATACAAAACTCAAGGCACGGATGGACAAACTCCGAATCGGGAACCCGATGGACAAATCAATTGATGTGGGTGCCATCGTTGATCCAAGCCAACTCGAATCCATTACCCGGATCGTGGAAGATGGATTAAAGGAGGGTGGTAATCGACACACCTGTCCGGCTAAATTACCAGAAACTGGTTCTTTCTATCCACCCACACTCATCACCGAAGTGGATCCGGCATGTCAATTAATGCAGGAAGAAATTTTTGGCCCCGTTTTAGTAGGAACCACATTTCGCACACCCGCCGAGGCGGTGGCACTGTCGAATAACACCCGTTATGGACTGGCCGCATCTATCTGGACAGAGAATATTAATCTCGCCCTCGATATTGCACCCCAAGTGATCTGCGGAGTGGCGTGGATTAATTCAACCAATCAATTTGATGCCGCCGCTGGATTTGGTGGAAGGCGGGAAAGTGGATTCGGCCGCGAAGGCGGTCGGGAAGGATTGTATGCTTACACGCGCTCCCAAAATACTCCCACTAATGATCTCATTGAAGTCAAGGCTCACACAGGAAATACGGAACCGGCAGGCACAGAAATCGACCGCACTGCCAAGCTCTTTATTGGGGGAAAACAAGCCCGTCCGGACAGCGGATATTCAACCCCAGTCTTTTCACCTGACGGGAAACTGCTCGCACAAGTCGGGCAAGGAAACCGGAAGGATATCCGCAACGCAGTGGAAGCCGCAGCAAGTGCGAAAGGATGGGGTAAGACAACCGCCCATCTGCGTGCACAAATTCTTTATTACATCGGAGAAAACCTATCCGCCCGCAAGAACGAGTTTGCCGGTCGTATCGTGAACATGACCGGGTGCGAAAAAGAATTCGCCGAGCAGGAGGTGGAAAGTTCAATCGACCGTTTATTCACCTATGCCGCATGGGCGGATAAATATGACGGTTCAGCCCATGGCGTTCCTATCCGTGGGGTTGCCCTGGCCATGAATGAACCCGTGGGAGTGATCGGAATAATCTGCCCGGATGAATCTCCACTACTTGGATTAATCTCACTTATTGCCCCTGCACTAGCGATGGGTAATACCTGTGTAGTGGTTCCTTCTGAACCCTTTCCCCTCTCCGCCACTGATCTTTATCAGGTATTTGAAACTTCGGACTTACCGGCAGGTGTAGTAAATTTGGTAACCGCAGAACATGCTGATGTGGCGGACACCCTCGCTGGACATATGGAAATTGATGCCCAATGGTACTTCGGATCCGGTGGGCTCTCCGAATTAATTGAAAAACCCTCCGCCAGTAACCTCAAGCGAACCTGGGTTAATCATGGAAAAGCGATTGATTGGATGAATTTGTTACAGGCGGAAGGCAAAGAATTTCTTCGCCAATCAACCGAGGTAAAAAATATCTGGATTCCTTACGGAGAATAACATCGAAAAAAAAATTTAAATTTTCTAAGAAATTTCAAACCGGTGCGTCTACACTCACCATGATTGAAATTATATTTTCGAATTTGAACAGCTTCATCTATTTCCGTTTCCCATTAAGATAATATCAAAACTATGAAAAAGCCACTTATCACCCTCTCTTATCTTCTTTTCATTCTCCAGGTACAGGTATTATCCACTCAAGCCAACTCGATTGGGTATATCGAAAAATTCTCTCTTGCCGAAGACCGTACACAAGCACTCGCTGAACTGATTCCCGGAACACGAGATTATTACTACTTCCAAGCCCTGCATGCTCAGAACGAAGGTCGGCATGGAGAAGTCGAACAGTTACTCAAAACCTGGATCAAGAGATACGGGAACACCAGCCGGGTTCGCGAAATTCAAAACCGGGCCGCCCTGCTCAACTACGACAAGAATCCGGAAAAATCACTCGCCTATTTAAAAGACCGCCTCGGACTGCGCTTTCAACACAGTCGAAAAATAGAAGGCAAGAAACCGACCCACCCCATCAAGCTGGATCCCAAGATCATGGACTACCAGACTTTTTACAACGATGCCCTCCGGGTCTATAAAAACCTGCAGGGATTTGAAGATCGTGGCCTGCGTACTATTAAACCAGGCAAGCTCAATGCGATCCAACTACGCGATTTCCTGGGCAGGCTTACTCATCCCGATATCCCCGACCTGCCCACCCTGATTATAAAGGATCTCAAGACAAAGGAAAGCCGGGGCTTTGGCTCGGTCAAGATTCACCGCAAGCTCACCAAGCAACAATTGGAAACTCTATTGGAACTGGATCCAAAACTTCTGAATTCAAGCATATTTGTACAGGGATTTCTTTCCCGGCTAGCTCCTTCATCTGACCTCAATCCCGAAATGGAAGCAGATGAAAAATCTGCCTGGTTGAACCGACAGCTTCTCTTTTCCCGTACACTTTCTCCTGCTTTCAATTCCCTAAAAGCGAATATTCTGTTTAATCTACTCGGGCACAAACGTTCCCTCGGCATTTGGGACCGGGAACTTTTTTTAGAATACCTGGCCCTCCCCAAACCTGTTTTCTATCTACGCCGGGAATGGACGCAGTCACAATTGAAAAAGCCCGCTGCCCGGCAGGTTAATTTAAATGAGGATTTTCGTTCATTTGGATGCTTTGGACCAATTGGACAGGACATCTCCCTGGTTAAAGCCATGCTTCTTCACTTTTTTGTCGGGGATGCAAACTTTGACTCCTTCTCCAAATACCTTACGGATGAGTTCCTCAAACCGATCTTTGCAGAAGCCAAGCTTACATCCGGAAAAGGGGATGCTGAAAAATGGTATTCTATGCTATCCACTAATCAGCTTCAACAGATCAGGGAAAGAATTGACCTCTCCTTCGCACCGGACAACCCCAAGAGTTTTGCTCCCAGCGAAAAGGTGGACCTAAAAATACGGACTAAGAATGTGGACCGATTGATGGTCAAGGAATTTGAAATCAATGCTTTTAATTACTACCTCAAAAATGGAAAGGAAGTAAGTACGGACATTAAATTGGACGGGTTATCTGCCACCCGCGAACGCGTATTGGAAAGCAGCTTCGCCCCGGTTCGTAGAAATCTTCGTTCAATCTCTTTTCCAAACCTGAAAAAAAGAGGAGTCTATGTGGTTGAATTGATTGGCAACGGAATTTCAAGCCGGGCCCTAATCCGTAAGGGAGCCCTGCGATTGCTCGAAAAAATAGGCCCCGCCGGTCACGAATTTCGAATTCTCGATGAAAGTAACCGCCTTCGGGAACAGGCGAGTCTCTGGCTGAATGGAAAAGAGTACAAACCAAAGCAGGGAGTCATCCTCATCCCCTTCAGCAATCAACCGGGTGGAAGGACAGTTATCCTGCGCGATGAAAACTTTGCCAGCCTCGCTCAGTTCAACCACCTTGGAGAAAATTATCGCCTGCAGGTCGGATTTCATATTGACCGCGAATCCCTTAGATCCGGAAAAAATGCCAAGCTACTGGTCCGCCCCACACTCCGGTTAAATGGATACCCCACATCCCTGCAATTACTGGAACAGATCAAATTGGTGTTAATTACAAAGGATCACGACAACCAACCCAACCGGATGGAAATCCCCATTGCAAAACTCGATTCCAATGAAGAATTTATCCATGAATTCCGGGTTCCTGAAAGGATGTATCAAATGGAAGCCTTCATTGAAGCCAAAGTGGAAAGCCTGAGCGGTGCGAAAAAGATTACCCTTAAGGATAGCATTTCACTCAGTATTAATTCCATCGATCAAGGCACACAGGTGGCCAGTGCTTTACTCAATCAATCCTCTGCAGGGTACACCCTGGAAATACGCGGTAAAAACGGAGAGTCATTTGCAGACTATCCGGTCTCTATAACCTGCAAACATGTCGACTTCCGTCGGACCCGCAGTCATATGCTCAAGACCGATAATAATGGAAGGATTGAACTGGGCTACCTACCCAATATTCAGTGGATTCAAACACAAGCTACCATTTCACAAAAATGGGAATTGGAAAAACACGCGGTCGGGCGATCCCTTCTTCCCGGACTGGTGCATACCAATGTTGGGGACAGTCTTTCCTTTCCTTTCCCCAGATTAAATAACCGTTTCCCGGCAAATGAATTCTCACTATTTGAAACCAGATCGAATGCATATTTCCAAGATCACTCTGAAAAAATTAAAACACGCCCGGGACTAATTGATATCCAGGCACTGCCTGCGGGTGATTTTGAAATGCACCACCATCCATCTTCCCGATCAGTGACCATCCGGGTAACCAAAGGCGAAAACCAATCCGGTTTTGCGGTCTCCAGACATCGTATTCTTGAGCGTTCCTACGGACAACCTCTCAGCATATCATCGGTCGACACCAAAGATGGAAAACTCCTTGTCCGCTTGACCAATGCTCGGCCCAGTGCACGCCTGCATGTATTCGCCACTGCCTACACCCCTTCTTTCGATGCCCATGAAGGACTTCAACTCGACCCCGCCCCCACACCAACATCCCTGGATCTGGTCATTCCTGGCACGCTGTATGTGGAAGAACGCGACATTGGCGAGGAATACCGCTATGTTCTTGAAAGACAGGGTGCCGAGAAGTTCCCCGGCAACCTGCTACCCCGGCCCGGACTGATCCTTAATCCATGGAAAGTCCGCACCACGGAAACCGAAAAAAAAGATGCCCAGGCCGGCAACGAGTATCAAAGCCTCTCCGATTCAGTGGACCTAAGGTCGGACGCAGAAATGAAAAGAAAAGCGATCAGCGGTGGACTGAACGATCCCATAAACTTTGATTTCCTCGCTCACGGCACCCTGATTAAAAGTAACTTACGCCCAGACAAAAACGGTGAAATCACCATCGAAATCCCGGCAGACCAGGGATATCGAATGCTCCGTCTGGTCGCATTGGACCCGGTGCAACAGGTCAGTCTCGATGTTCCTTTACGTGATTCAAAAACCCAGAAAAGAGAACTTCGAATGGTCACTGAACTGGATATTGAAAAAGCCCACGCCAAAAAGAAACAAGTCTCCAGGTTGGAAAAGGGTCAGGGTTTTAAAATTGAAGATTTCACCACTTCCCGCTTCCGGGCTATTGATTCCCTTAAAGATGCCTACGACCTCCTGCTCACTCTCAATGGAAATCCCGACTTTCGTGAATTCGAATTCCTACTGGACTGGCCAAGCCTTACGGATGAAGAACGGTTGGAAAAATACCGGTCCTATGCCAGTCACGAACTGCATTTCTTTCTCTATCGAAAAGATCCGGATTTTTTCAATAAAGTCGTAAAGCCCTACCTCGCAAACAAGAAGGAACCCACTTTACTGGACGATTGGTTTCTCTCGCGTGATTTATCCCAATACATCGAACCGATACGATTTGATAAACTAAACGCGTTTGAAAAAGCGATCCTTTCCACCACCCGGTTTGCAGATGCCAAAGAAATAAGCCGTCACCTATCCGATCAGACCGACCTCCTCCCACCCGACCTCGATCTTTTCGATCGTCTTTTTGAAACTGCCCTGCAAAGTGCATCCCTGGAAACCCAGGGGGGAGAACTTGAAAAACTGGCTATGTCTAAATTAGGCTTCAAAAAACAAAAACAGGCCCTCGTGTTCAACCAAGCGGCACCTGTTCCCACATCCAGCGCTTCACCAGCTCCCCGAATGAGAAGTTTGGAAGGGTTTTCTGATGTCAAAAGCATGAGATTATTTTCCCTGGATGAAGCCAGGCCTGAGATGGCTATGATGGCAGAAAGCTCTTTCAACGCGGAGATAGCCATGGATCAAGAAAAGAAATCTGCTGAAATCATGAACCGAAAATCCAAAGCTGGTAAAAGCCGGGATAAAGGCTGGTATAAATATTCATCCGGATTTACTGGTGGCGGAACAGTCGACCCCTTCGCAGCAAACCTAGGCCTTCGTAAACAAGCACGTGGGTTTTACCGAAAAACAGGAAAAGTCATGGAATGGGCGGAAAGTAATTACTTCCGGGTTACCCATGCCAGTGCCCGTAATCCCGGCCTTGTACCATTCCATTCCTTCTGGAGTGATTATGCCCGGCATTTGGCATCCGGTAGTAAAGGACCATTCATATCCGGAAACTTTGTTTACGCGACCAAGAATGCGACTGAAATGCTACTCGCACTTGCAGTACTCGATCTGCCCTTTGAGCCTGAAGAGACCAAAACCAAGATTGATGAGCGGGCCGTAACCATCGAACCAAAACAAGGACTTCTCCTTTTTCACGAACAACTCCTTCCTTCAGAAGAAGATAAAAAGAGCGAAGTCCTGATTAGCCAAAGATTCTACCGGCTCGATTCCCGCTACCGTTATGAAAAAAGCGAACGACTCGACAATTTTGTGGACAAAGAATTTCTCCCCGGAATTCCCTACGGTTCAATTATTGTCCTGACTAACCCGACATCCTCCCGTCAAAAAATCCGCCTCCTCCTTCATCTGCCTAATGGATCCATGCCCTTGAACAAAACAAAGGCGGTACGAAGTATTCCCCTCACTCTGGAAGCCTACTCAACCCAGACCTTTGAAAGTTCCTTTTATTTCCCGCTCAAAGGAAATTTTCAAATGTACCCCGCCCGTGCATCCAGTGGTGGAAAATCAGTTGCTTCCTCACCCCTTACCCGGTTCGAAGTAGTGGAGGAACTGAGTAAAAAGGACAAAACCTCCTGGGCATGGATTTCTCAGAATGGAACGGATAAAGATGTGCTGGCTTACCTTAAGGCAAATAACCTCAACCGTACCGACCTGAATCAAATTGCCTTCCGCTTACGCAGGGAGAACGAAGGCGGTTCCGGGAAAATATTTTATGACCGTCTGCTCAAGCAACTGGAGACACGCTACCATTACCAATCCACTGCCTGGGCTTATTCATTTTACCATCAGGACACCGATCGTTTTCGGGAATTTCTGACCAAGTCCTCTTTTGCCAACCAATGTGGCTTATGGATTAAGAGTGCCCTGCTCAACCTCGATCCGATAGACCGTGGAAAATACGAACAACTTGAATATGCTCCCCTCGTTCATGCCCGAGCCCATCGACTGGGCAAAGACAGGCGAATCCTGAACGACCGCCTGCGTACCCAGTACCTCAATCTACTCAATGTACTTGCTTACAAACCCGTACTCGAACAAGAGGATCATCTCATGCTCACCTACTACCTCCTCGCGCAGGACAGGATCGAGGAAGGACTGGCCCATTTTGAACAGGTCGAACGGGAACAAATTCGTGAAAAACTTCAGTATGATTACTTCGCGGTTCATGCGGCTTTTTACCGGCTTGAACTCGAGAAAGCGGAAAAAATTGCCAAGCCGTACCGCAACTACTCGATCAACCGTTGGCAAAAATTATTTTCTGAAGCACTCGCACAAGTGGAAGAAGCTAAAGCTGCTCTCAATCCTGCGGTGGTCGACGATCAAGAACGGGATCAACAAATGGATCAACTCGCTGACACTGAGTCCACCTTCTCCTTCGAATTTATTGATGACCAAATTCGACTCGATCATAAAAACACCGAGAATGCGCAAATCCGTTTCTATCCAATGGAAGTGGAACTACTCTTTTCCCGACAACCCTTCGCTAAAAATGACGCCGATCACTTCACCCTCGTCTCTCCCGACGGGGAGGAAACCATCGCCCTGAAAAAAGCGGATATGCAAACCACCTATCGATTACCCGAAAAGTACCGCCGTAAAAATGTAATGATTGAAATTGAAGCCGGTGGAAAACGAAAAGCCCAGGCCTACTACGCAAATCGATTAAATACCGAACTCACCCCTGAATACGGCCGGGTACGAATCCTCGATAAAATAACCGGCAAACCCCTGCCCAAAGTCTATGTTAAAACCTATGCCCGGATGAACAACGGGGATGTACGCTTTTACAAAGACGGCTACACCGACCTGCGTGGAAAGTTTGAATACGCATCGCTTAATACCGATGACCTCGACCAAGTCCAACGCTTTGCCCTCCTCATCATCGACCCCGAAGCTGGTGCCCAGATCGAGGAAGCAGCACCACCCACACGATAAATCAATTTATTATTACGAGAAGGAAGCGATAGCTTCGAGGGAAGCGGACGACTTCTCTCTTCGCTTGCTGGTTCTCAGCGGATCGCCACGGGCCTTCAGCCTTCGCGATGACAAGGTGTGAAGAAATAAGTGTGTGGTATCGTTATAACACGATCTTTGTCATTGCGAGGAAAGAGCAAAGCGAGCGAAGCAGCAATCCATCGTGTCTCGAAGGGTGGCGAGTGGAGGTGGAGCTCGCATACTAGATCATCCTGTATTACAGGAAACTAATAGCATACAGGTTATACAAATTAACGGTCGAGTAAATCGCGAATAATCTTTTTGGCCAGCCTTTCATTGATCTCACGATGGCGTGGTACTGGCTGGGATAACCCCTTATCCGGATTAAAATAAATATCGTGCTTTGCTCCATGCCTTAACAACTTGCAGCCTCCCTTTTCGAGACGCTTTACAAGATCAACCCTTTTCACGCAACTTCAAGCTGCCCGACCTTGCGAATACCGGGCAATGAATCATCAGAGAATTCCTTGTGCAAATCGAGAAGATGTTTTTTAAGATCATCAAAATTTTCTCCCTGCGTCCAATGATCTGGATAATCATTCAAATACCCCAACACAGTGCCATCCTCCTCCGTCCAGTAGGTAAAATTGATTTTCATAATTTAAAGCTAAAGCATCTACTCTGTTTCTTCAAGTAAAGATCAGTAACTCTCTGTCTCCCTGCTTTCAACTTGTCATTGCGAGGAAAGAGCGAAGCGAGGGACGCGGCAATCCATCGTGTCGCGAGGGGACGCGAACGACTTGGCTCTCCGCTTCCCGGCTCACAGTGGATCGCCACGGTCTACGCCCTCGCGATGACAAAAGACGGAAAGACTGACCGTCGTAGGAGATTCCTTCGCTTCATTATGCCTTCTTCAACTTCGCAAAATACTGCTTGGCAGCCTGATTTACCCGGGGGGCGAGAAGTAAACTCGATAAAATCGTGGGAATTGCCATCAAGCCAAATGCGATATCCAAAAAATTAATAATCTCTGCCATGGTGGCCACAGAAGATATAATGATAGTAAGCAGGTAAAATCCGAGTACTGGAAGCCTTGCTTTTTGCCCAAAGAGAAAGCACCCGCATTTGACCACATAATACGAAAATCCAAGCATCGAGGAAAAGCTCAGGCAAAGCACACCGGCAAGCAACAGGTAAGGGCCCACTCCGGGTAATGCCTGCTCAAATGCCTGCGTGGTAAGGAGCACACCATCGCCTTCTCCTGACTGCCATACATTGGTGACCATCAGAACCAATCCGGTCAAGGTACACATGAGCAAGGTATCAATTACCGGTCCCCACATTGCCACCAAGCCTTCCCGGATAGGTTCCTTTGTTTTCGCCGCTCCATGGGCCATCGCCTCGGTTCCCATCCCCGCCTCATTAGAAAAAGCGGCCCGGCGCACACCGGTTACAATAACCATCCCCAAAGCACCCCCAGCCACTGCCTGGCCGGTAAACGCATCGGATAAGATCAAACTCAGAGATGGAAAAATTTGGTCGGCATGGAGTAAAATAATCACCAGGGAAGTTCCCCCGTACAATAAAACCATTCCCGGTACAAGCCTGGCGGCAAAGGCTCCAATTCGCTTTATTCCACCGATCACCACCATCCCGACAAGGACTGCAAGTAACAGGCCGAACAAAGCATTTCCAGTCTGCACCGTTGTGTCAGACCCGACAAACCAACCTTGTGGTTCGAAGAACATCGAACGTACGATTTGGGTAAGTTGGTTGGACTGAAGGAGAGGCAGGCATCCAAACATACCACAGGCAGCAAAAAAGACTGCCAGTGGTTGCCATTTTTTTCCGAGACCTTCCCGGATAAAATACATCGGCCCGCCCTGCACCACTCCATTTTCATCTTTTCCACGATACATTACTGCCAGCGAACAGGTATAGAATTTTGTAGCCATCCCCAGTAAAGCACAGACCCACATCCAAAATAAAGCACCCGGTCCACCCTGGGTAATGGCCACTGCCACACCGGCCACATTTCCCATCCCCACCGTACCGGATAATGCACTGCATAGTGCCCGGAAATGGCTGACTTCACCGGGTGCCTCTTCTTCCTTGTATTTCCCGAAGAGCAGATCGAGGCCATGCCCCAGATAACGAAAAGGAGAAAAGCGGGAAAACAGGGCAAAAAATGCCCCGCCACCCAAAAGAATGAAGAGTAGGTTGCCCCAGAGCCAACCCGAGAAGGATGATAAAAATTCTGCCATTGATTACTTAGGTTGCAGGAAATGAGCGGAGGGTCACTCCTGAAATGAAGATTCTTTATGTGCATGACTAAAAAAGTGAACTTGGCAAAGACTTGCGAACGAAAAATATGCGTTTCTTTATCATTGCAAGGAGGGAGCAAAAAAGTGACCGACGCGGCAATCCATCGTGTCTCGAGATGGGCGGACGGGTGACACGGTACGCTTACTGGTGCCCAGTGGATCGCCACGGCCTTACAGTCCTCGCGATGACAACAGGGGTCTCATAGTAAATCACCCGTGGAGAAAGCTTTCGAAGCATATTGCTCTACTCACCTTCCCCACCGGTTTATCCCACAACGGGGTTTTGCGAAGCCAAATCATTTGTTGACGACGCGGGACCAAGACGCGTTTCCAAGCTTGGCTTTGTGAAAAATCCATTCCACTCAAACCAACGCGGAAGCCAACACGGAAGCCAAGGTTGTTGTTGCGGTTGCTGGGGGTGTTGTTGTTGCGCTTAGCTGAACGCAGGTTCGTTCCATCGTTGTTCCAGGAACCACCCCGTTTGACCCGATTCGAGCCCGATGCCCTCGTCTTGCGCCCTAAATACATCAATCGTTAAACATTCTTTAAATACCTCCCTGTAAGTTGATCAGGTTGGACAGGCTGCCAAATCCCAAAAGGCACTGGTGTCTCTGTTGAAGTTCCAGTTCATCAATCATTCCCTCATTGGCCTGCCACTCAAGGCTACGAATTTTTCGGAAAAACCGTACCCTTGCCCGCCGATCCGGTTCCATCCGAAAAGGATGAACTGTATGACCTAAAAAGGGTACACCGTCCCGCACTCTTTCGGGGTGGGCCCGTTTCTTTAATTGTAACCCAATTCCATTCAATTCTTTTTCCACCCCCTCCCGTGCTTTCATTAAGTCCTCTCTTTCATGACCCCACAATATAAAGTCGTCCATATAACGGAGGTATCCGGGTACCCCCAAAACTTGCTTACAAGTCCGGTCAAGTTGTGAAAGATAATGATTCGAAAAGAACTGGGAAGCCAGACTTCCGATGGGCAAACCCCGTCCTCGCTCCGTTTCGTAACCACCAATAATTTGAGCAAACAACTTGAGCAAATGAGTATCCTTGAACACCCGTCCGAGCATTTCAAGTAATTGTGAATGCACCACCGAATCAAAGTACCTCCGCACATCCAGTTTTAAATACCACTTATACCGGCGGGCAAAAACCTGGGCTCTTTTCAACGCTCCATGGGTACCCTTTCCCTTCCTGCAGGCAAAGCAGTCATCAACCAGTTTCTTTTCCATTATGGGTTCACAAAGATTGAATATTGCGTGCTGAGCGACCCGTTCCCGAAAGGCAGGAGCATGGATTAATCGAGTCTTTGGGTCACGAACCTCAAAACTATGGTATTCCCCAAATGGGAAACTTCCATCCGCCAATCCGTCACCCAAAAATCTTAAATTCTCATCCAGGTTCTCACGGTACACATCGGCTTCATGTTTATCGCTTAATCCCCGCTCGGCCCGGCAAAATGCGAGAAGCAAATTATCCCATTCCACAATTCCGGGCATCAGGTGACCCACTCGTTTCATCCGCCTTAATCCACTAAGCTCAGCCTGTGTTCAAGGCTTGGCATCCGATGTTCTTATCTTTGCCTCGTCCTTGAGGACTTTCAAAAATTGCCCCCCATACTTTCCTACCCTGTTTTCCCCCACCCCTTCAATTTTAGATAATGCATTGGCAGAAACAGGAAGAATCTTGGCGATCTCAGCCAACTGTTCGTTGGTAAAGATCGCGTA
This sequence comes from Opitutales bacterium, assembly GCA_029252505.1. Taxonomy (GTDB): domain Bacteria; phylum Verrucomicrobiota; class Verrucomicrobiia; order Opitutales; family Seribacteraceae; genus Seribacter. Next base: position 37,702 of record JAQXBH010000036.1, read on the forward strand.
CGCCGGTACCTGCTCTGCTTTCGCCAATTCCTTACGGACTTCTCGGAGTCGGGCAAAAGTAACAAAGTCTGCAGGGGATAAAATTTCCTTGTAATCAACCAATGCTTTGGCCCGTTTTGGTGTATCCTTGGTAAGTGCACCATCGCGCCAGCGAACGCTAAAACACCAATGGGATCCCCCCTCACAATGTGCGAACTCCTGTCGAATATCGACCACTGCTTTGCTCTCTAAAAATGAATTTAATTCCTCCTCTAAAAAAGTGTCCCCGCAAGCGGGGATTTGGAAAAAATTATATTTGAAGGATATTTTTCCCACTTCTCAATCGAAATAATTTTTAATTCAGGATGCGGACTTACGCCGGGGCTCCGCGTGC
>JAQXBH010000038.1 GCA_029252505.1 Opitutales bacterium
ACCAAAGGCAGGGCTATTTTTATCGAAGGGAGACTGAAGTTAGATCAATGGGAATCTAAAGAAGGCGAAAAGAGAAGTGCATTAAAGGTGGTTTTAGACAGTTTTGAGTTTGTTGATTCCAAGCAAGATGGTCCCTCCCCTGCCCCCAGAACTGTGGAGCAACCTTCACCACGGGATACGAATGAATCACAATCAAAAACTTCCTCCGCACCTGCTCCCGAAAATAACGACTTAGATGACGATGTACCCTTTTAATCACTGACCAATTTATCACTATGGCCACCACAGAAATATTACTCGTAGAACACATAAATAACCTTGGGTCCGAAGGAGATGTAGTAAAAGTCCGACCCGGATTTGCACGAAATTATCTTTTGCCCCAAAAGAAAGCAGTTCCATTAAATCACGCAAATAAAAAACGCCTTGATGCGTTAAAGGTTGCCCGTGCAGCTAGAGAGACTGACGAGCTTCAGAAATCTCAAGAAATTGCAACCAAGTTAAAGGATACAAAAATCGCTGTTGCCGTTAAGACGGGTGCGGGTGGAAAACTTTTTGGTTCCGTAACTGTTCATCACATTCTCGAAAAATTGAGTGAAAAAGGGTTTACTTTCGATAAGAAACACATCACATCATTTTCTCCGATCAAAGCATTGGGAATAAGCAAAATTTCGATTTCACTGCACAAAGATGTGGAGGCTGAAGTGGAAGTGGAAGTTGTATCTGAGAATCCGATTGAAGAGAGCGAGTAACTCTTACAAATTATCTAAGTAGTAGGACTATTTGAATGCCAAGTCTAGGAACTTCTTCTTCCAAAGAAAATTCAGTTCCTAAGTACCAAGGTTCTGGTACCAAGCATCAATCTTCGGTTAAGGACACGATAGAAGGTAAACCTTTACCTAGTAATTTAGATGCGGAGCAGGGCTTACTCGCCGCTTGTATTATGGATACATCTGGTGAGGTTATGGGAAGGTGTGCTGAACAAGCTATTAGTGCCGATCATTTTTATCACTTAAATCACCAAATTATTTTTGAAGCACTCTTGGACCTTAATCGTGAAAATAAAGCTGCGGATGAAATTCTACTGGCTGAAAAACTAGAAAGTAGAAAGCAACTCGAGCAAGTAGGCGGACAAAATGGTTTATTTGAACTGACTTCAAGAATTGATACCACTGCCCATGCAACCTATTGGTTAGAGATTGTTAAAGAAAAAGCGTTATTAAGACGTTGTATCTATGTTGCTTTTGAAATAATAGACGGTGCGAATAATTTACAGGGCGAAGTCGATGATTTTCTTTCTGGAATGGAACAACGGGTATGTGAATTAGGTGATGATCAAAATACTCGATCATCTATACATTTTAGAGAACCGATACAGAAAGCAATGGGGGAAATTCAAAAAATGCTTTCCAAGGAAGAATCGGACGGTTTACTAACTGGCTATAAAGATTTGGATAATCTAACAAATGGACTAAAATCTTCTGAAATGATTGTTGTCGCGGCGCGACCATCTGTTGGTAAAACAAGCCTTGCAATGAACATTGTCGAGAATATTTCCTTCTCGCATAGGTATATTAATAATCCGAAAAATATCTTAGTGTTTAGTTTAGAAATGAGTGCTTCATCATTAGCAATGAGATTGATATGCGGAAAAGCAAAGGTAAATATGAACGATTTACGCAAGGGCTTTGTTGCAAAGAATTACGCGGAAAAACTCAATGAAATAAGTCAACAATTTCAACAAGCACCCATCTGGGTAGACGATACAAGTGGTTTGAGTATTAATCAAATTCGTGCAAAGGCAAGAAGAGTTAAATCAAGAAATGGTCTTTCTTTAATTGTGATTGATTATTTACAATTAATTTCAGGTGATCGTTATTCTTCTTCCCGGGAAAACGAGATATCAGTGATTTCAAGAGGTTTGAAATCGATGGCGAAAGAATTAGAAGTTCCTGTTATTGTTCTTAGCCAACTCAATCGAGATTCTGAAAAGGAGAAAAGAGATCCCCGCCTTTCAGACTTGAGGGAATCGGGCTCAATTGAGCAGGATGCCGATATTGTTATGTTATTGGGTAAAGAAAGAAAAGGGGAAGATATTCGTGAAAGTGATGTTTCTCAGACCGGTGAAGAAAGTCAAGGAGATGACTTTGAACCAATTAAGTTAATCCTTGCTAAGCAAAGAAATGGACCTACTGGATATGTAAATCTTGCGTTTGT
>JAQXBH010000060.1 GCA_029252505.1 Opitutales bacterium
TCGGAAACACGCCATTGTTCCTTTCCGGTTAGGAATTCCATACATACAAAGTCTTTTTTTCCTGCCATGTGAACATTGCCATCAAATCCGTAAAGAAACCCATCGACGAGTATGGCATGGTTCATGTGGGTGGATAAAACCTTGTTTTCGTAGAGTTTCTTGAGTTTTCCTTCTTTCCATTGAAAGAGGGCACATCCGCGTTGGTAACCAGTGGAAATAAAGATTTTGTCACCCTGGACAATGGGAGTGGAGGCATTAGTCCGGTAACTGGTTTCCCATTTTTCGAAGGCGAGAGTTTTTCCGTTTTTGGAATTGAGTAGGACGAGTCCGTCTGTCTTGAGAATTGCAATGATCGATTGGCCTCTGGGTTGGAACAGAGTGGGCGTGCCATAAGCGGGGCGGTAGGTCTTACTTTTCCAAATAATTTTTCCGGTCTTCTTGTTGAGGGAATAAGTGGCGCTCGCTTCGATAATGAGTTGATCACCCAGGACATAGGGAGATGCTGCAAAGCCCCATTCGGGTGGGCGCTTCATGCCGGCTTCTTTCATCATGTCTTTTTTCCAAATTACTTTTCCGTCTTTCGTCTGGTATGCATGGAGCAGGCCGTGCTTGCTGATGGTGTAAACGATTGAACCGTCCACCGTGGGAGTGGAGCAGGGGCCTCCTTCGTGGAGATAGTCGACAAGGGGGGCGGGATAGGATTGAGACCAGATTGATTTTCCGGTTTGGGAGTTGAGACAGTATACGGTTTCCTTACCGCCGGTCTTTTTTCCGTCGTGTCCCATGGTGTAGAGTTTTCCATTAGCCACGGAAACCGCAGAGAAGCCAACCCCGACCTTGGATTTCCAGGTGGGGTCGTTAATTTCATTGCTCCATTTGGACTCGGAGGAAGTTCCGTCGCCGTTGGGACCAAGCCAATGGGGCCAATCGGAAGCGTAGGTGAGGGTGGTAAGAAGGAAGACGGGGAGAGCGAGAAGTTTCATTATTATAAAATGGGGGGGTAATGTATTTAGTTGTCGCTCTAAAATAATTGTTATACGGCAAGCCTCTTTGGTTATTCAGTTACAGGCGGTTCACGGTGAATCACTACAGCACTGTTTTTTTGCAGTTCGTCTATTTCTGCAAGGATTGACTGAATGGAGTCCTCGTCCTGATGAATGCCAAAGCCGAGGGAGAAAGAGAGGGTTTCACCGGGTTGGATCATGGGGACGCGGCCGTATTTTCGCTCGACTTTACGATTGAACGGGTAGCCAGTGGCAGGTTCGATCCCAGTGACATAGCCGTCTTCCTTTGCCGCGGTGTTCTTCCAAATGGTGAGGTAGGGAAGTTCGGAGAGATTCCAGCGGACGGAGGTGGCGAGGGTACGGTCCGCATTGGCGAGGAGGGCGAGAGTATTACTTTCTCCATCGGACTGGGGTTCGAGTAAATAGACCTCTTCGATAAAGCCGGGGGTGGGGCCGAGGTAAGTTTTCCAATTATCAATTCCTTTGGCCGCGTGATCGTTCATTGGGGTAACGCTTCGGGCGGGGGTGAATACGGTGGCTCCTTCCTCGAGAATGGAGGAACCGTAGTTGCCATGGTAAATAAGTTGGAATTCCTGAGCAAAGGCTCCTTCGTTGGTTATCTGATCGGAGATTTGAAAGCTTTCTGAACCCGGGACGGTGGAGATTTCCGTTACCAGTTTGAGTTTCGGGCCGTAGAAGAACTTTTCATAAACGGTTCCGCGGACACGAATACGGTGAGGAGGCTCGGGATCGATCACCACTTTATAGGAGGAGGCGGGTATATTTTGAATCTTTCCATGCAGGGTAAGGTTGAGGGTCGATGGATTACCGGTGTTATCGATGAATTCGTCGGTTCCAGGATGGCCGGCAAATTCGAGTCCGCAACGGACCATCCATTCATTAAACCCTTCGAGCCAACCGAGCCCGCCGCGGCTGTCGAGGTTGATGTGGGAGGGATGTACAATCTCTTTGACCGGGGAATTCCATCCCAAGCGGACCCCTGCCGAGCGGACATCAAATATGCCCATTCCGCGGGTGGGGATGATTGAAATTTGAAGTTTTCCATTGTCGAGAGTGAGAAGTTCAACTCCCTCCTGTTTCCCGCCTCGTAGAATTTTGCTAGTAACTGACCAATCAGTGGCAAAGGAATGGTCGGGATGTGAGGTTGAACTTTCGAGGTATTGGATAACCTCCGACTGGTTGAGCTGAGTCATGGGTTCGGGTAACGGGTCCTGATTTTCTGAACAGGAAAAAAGGAGAAAAGAGAAACAAAGAAGCGAAAGGGCGGGACTTTTCATGATCTAAATAGAGTGAGTGGGGGGAGAATAAATTATCCGAATACTTCCTCGAGTGCGGCCCGCATAACCGAGGGGTCGGGGTCCACGCCGGTCCAGTGCTTCACTCCAATTACTCCCTGACTTACAAGCATGGCGAGGCCGTCAATTACCTTGCATCCTTTGGCCCGGGCATCGCGGACGAGGTTGGTGGCGGGGGGGTTGGGAATCACATCGGCCACGACCATATTGGCGCTGAGAGTATTGAGGTCGAAATCGAGACGGGCATCAATGTCAGGAAACAGGCCAATCGAGGTGGCGTTAATTACGATATCAGTCTCGGTGGGAATTGAATAAGTGGAATCCCAACCGCTAAAATCTGCATAGCATGGAAGTTTGTCCTGTAACAGGGTAGTCAGTTCTTCTCCGCGCTTAGCGGAACGATTTACGATGGTAATATGATTGGCTCCGGCAAGGGCGACTTCGACACTGATTGCACGGGCGGCACCACCAGCACCAAAAATGACCACTTTTTTATTTTTGGGATCGGTGATTTCATTGAGGGAAGAAACAAAACCCTTCCCGTCCGTGTTTTCACCAATCCACTTCCCGTCTCGACGAACCACACAGTTGACCGCACCCATGAGTGAGGCGGATTCACCCAGACCGTCGAGGTATTGGATGACATTAACTTTATGCGGAATGGTGCAGTTAAATCCTTGAAAGCCCATCACCTTGGCACCTTGAACGGCTGCTTCCAAGTCGTTTGGACCTACCTCAATGGTGAGATATCGCCAATCGAGATTATGATGACGATAGGCGGCTTCAATCATAACCTGCGTCGGGTTTTCTGAAATCGGTTGTCCAAACGCAGCGGTAAGTTCTTGCTTGAAATTTAGTTCATTCATATATTTATGTTCAATTTCCATTTATGGGTAAGCTTCCAAATTTAGAAATTAAAAAGAAATAGCAAGAATATATAATGAAGAAAAAAATGTACATATTTATAATTTCACTTCTCGCTCTGGGCATTATGGGATGCGGAGAAGCTGGAAATTCAAGCGTGGATCAAGAGGGTGAAAGTAAGGGGACAATTGGTGTTTCTGTGCTTACTTTGGGAAATCCATTTTTTAACGTGATTGCGGAGGGAGTGAAGGAAGAAGCGGCCAAGCACGGGTATGATGTGGTAGTGGTCGACGGTGATCGGGATGTGCAAAAACAGGCGAATCAAATTGATGATTTTTTAACCAAGGGAGTGGTCGCGATTATATTAAACCCATGTGACCGGCAGTCGATCGGACCGGCGATAGAAAAAGCAAATAAAGCAGGAGTGCCAGTTTTTACCTGCGATTTGAAGTGTGTGGCTGAAGGTGCGGAAGTGGTCAGCCATGTGGGGAGCGATAATTTACAGGGTGGAAAATTGGCAGGAGAGGCAATGATTGAGGCTCTCGGTGAAGAGGGTGGAGAGGTGTTGATTGTACATTTTCCGCAGGCGAATTCCTGTCAATTACGGGTGCAGGGTTTTGAGGAAGTAATCGGGAAATACAACGCCGGGCTATCGGCCAACCAGATTGAAGTGGTGGCTCAGTTAGATGGTGGTGGCGTACGTGATGAGGGATACAAGGTAACAGAGGATACATTACAGGCTCATCCCAATTTGCGTGGAATATTTGCGATTAATGACCCGTCCGGATTGGGGGCACGTGCGGCTTTGGAAAAAGCAGGCAAGCAGGATCAGGTAACCATTATTGCTTTTGACGGACAACCCGAAGGGAAGCAGGCAATTAAGGACGGAAAGATATTTGCAGATCCCATTCAATTTCCCGATTTAATCGGTAAAAAGACAGTGCAATTAATGATGGACTATTTTGCGGGGAATGAAGTGGAGAAAGAAGTGCTCATTCCCACCGAATTATACAGGAAGGTAGATGGAGAGAATGATCCGACCCTTCAATAAAATATAGTAACTTAAGTTATGGCAGAGAGTATACTGATTAGACAGGAAGCTTCGGCCAAGGGGACGGAGCGTACTTTGGCGATCCTTGAATATCTAGGCCGTTTTCGGACGGGGAAATCGTCCAGTGAGATTGCTCGTGCACTTTCTATTCCAGTGAACAGCGTGGGGAGAATTACTGAAACGATGCATAAACGGGGGTGGCTTTATCGACGCGAGGATGACCGAAGGTATGTTTTAACCAACCGGGTTGCCGATCTAACCCGACCGCAAATTAATGATAAGAGTCTGGTTGTTTCTGCGTGGGATTCGTTAAAAAAATTACGTGATACAACCGGAGAGACGATCCAGTTATTAGTAATGGTCGAGGGGAAAATGATGGTTTTGGAGCAGTGTGAATCCGATCAGCCAATCAAGGTTTCTGGACGGATAGGACTACGCGTGCCCTGTTATTCCTGTGCTCCTGGTAAATCGATCCTGGCTTCTCTTCCCACGGGCGAATTGGAAACTTATTTAAATGAAGTGAATTTGAAAAAATTTACCGTAAGCACACTGGCCACTCGTTCTCAGTTAAGTGACGATCTGCAAAAAATTAGGTCGCGTGGATACGCACTCGACCTGGCAGAGGGGTTGGAGGGAATTCATTGCGTATCTGCGGTGATTTTGGATGACTACCATTATCCTGTCGCTGCAATTACGGTAATTGCTCCGTCTATTCGCCTGGAGCAAGACCGGTTTGAAGAAATGGGACAAGCCTGTATCCAGAGTGCCCAGGAAATTCGTGAGGAATTATTCAAATAAAAATTTTATACTGAGTGGGAATTTAGCTTTTTGATCACCGATAACCAGTACCTACTTGAGCTAAAGGGAATTGAGAAGCATTTCCCCGGTGTGCATGCATTAAAGTCAGTGGACTTTGAATTAAGGGGCGGTGAATGTGTGGCTTTATTGGGAGAAAACGGTGCTGGGAAAAGTACTTTAATTAAGGTAATGGGGGGGGCCCATAAGGCGGACTCCGGTTCATTGTCGGTGCGCGGGCAAGTTCAGCACTGGGAAAAGCCCACTGATTCACTGGATGCAGGAGTGGCGATTATTTATCAGGAATTTAACTTGGTTCCTGGATTAACTGCGACGGAGAATGTTTTTCTCGGTATAGAACCGGCAGATTTTGGTTGGGTACGAAAGAGTGAAGAAAAGGAAAAGGTCGGAGAAGTTTTGCGGAGAATTGGAGCGGAAATTGACCCGAATGCATTGTGTGACAGTTTAACTGTGGCGGAGAAACAATTGGTTGAGATTGCAAAAGCCTTAATCCGTGATGCCCAGATCTTAGTGATGGATGAACCGAGTGCGGCCCTTACGAAAAAGGAAGTCGAACAGCTTTATCTTTTAATTGATGACCTCAAACTTAGGGGAATTGGAATCGTTTATGTGAGTCATCGGTTGGAGGAGATTGAACGGGTGGCAGACCGGGCCATCATCATGCGCGACGGCGAACGGGTGGGGCAATTATCAAGGGATGAACTGGACCGAACAAAAATTATTGAAATGATGGTCGGTCGAAAGTTGGAAAATGAATTTCCCAAGGAGACGAGGTCGCCCGGAGCGGTTCGATTAAAGGCTAAAAAACTGAACCGTGGACATAAAGTTCGAAATGTTTCTCTGGAGGTGCGGGCCGGAGAAATCCTTGCCCTGACCGGATTAGTGGGGGCGGGTCGAACGGAAACAGTAAGGCTTTTGTTTGGTGCGGATATTGCCGATGACGGTGAGATTATATTGGACGGTGAAAAACTAGAGTTGAACAATCCAAGGGATGCAATTGAGGCAGGGATCTGCTTGTTGACAGAGGACAGAAAAGACCAAGGCCTCGTATTGGGTCAGTCAATTAAAGAAAATTTCGGACTGCCCAATTTAAAAAAGTTTTCCAGGAAAGGATGGTTGAATGGTGGTTCAGAAGCTCAATCCTTCGAAGGATATATTAAAAAATTACAAATTAAAGTTTCGGGGCATAAACAACTGGCATCTCAACTATCCGGTGGGAATCAGCAAAAAGTGGTCTTGGCCAAATGGCTAGAGAGGAATGCAGAAATTCTTATTTTTGACGAACCAACCCGAGGAATTGATGTGGGGGCAAAATTTGAAATTTATCAATGGATGAATCAGTTAGCCAAAGCAGGGAAGGGGATAATCATGATTAGTTCGGAATTACCGGAAGTATTGGGAATGAGTGACCGGATTGTAGTGATGAAAGAGGGGGAGATAATGGGAGAATTAACCAACAGTTCAGAGGTGACACAAAAAACTTTGATGAGTCTGGCAATTGGAGAAAAAGTGGAACAACCGGCATGATGCCAAGGAGGTGAAGTTATGAAATGGATCAAAACAATATTTTCTTCAGATTATGGAATGCTGGGAGTACTGGTTATTCTTTGTGCTTTTTTCAGCTGGATTACATTGGAAGAACAGCAACCGGAGGGAGGGGAAGCGGCCGAAGTGCTTGCCCAGTCAATAGAACAATCATTTCAGACGCCTGGTCGGGTGTTGATTGCGGGGCGAAAAACTGATGAGGGGAAAGCATTTACTGTTCGCTTGAATCAATTTTTGACTCAAGCTGGATGGGAGATTGCTGGGGTTGTACAGGGCGGGCCGCCAGAATTGGGGCAGGGATTGCGATCTAGTTTTGATCAGAATAAGAGTTTGGATCTGCTTGCCTGCGAGAAAACATTTGTAAAGCTGGCAGTGCTTCAAAATTTCCAAAAAACGGAATCGAAAATGTCAAATGTAGAGGTAATGTCACCTCGATCTTCCTTTTGGCCGAATTTCCTGAAGGCTTCGAACCTGTTAAATGTGGCAAATCAAATTGCGGTGATTGCTATTTTGGCGATTGGAATGACACTTATTATTATAACCGCTGGAATCGATCTTTCGGTGGGGAGTTTAATTGCGGTGTCTGCAGTCTTGGCAACCTGGGTAATCCGGGAATGGTTTGGTGGCGATGAGGCGACGGTTGCTGGAATGATCACCGGGTGTGGTTTAGCAATATTGGCCTGCTCCGCTTTGGGACTTTTTTCGGGTTCAATGATTGCATATTTTGGTGTCCCTCCCTTTGTGGCGACACTCGGAATGATGATGGTGGGAAGTGGTCTGGCCTACATGCTTTCAGGGGGACTTTCGATCTATCAATTACCAGAATCATTTGATTGGCTTGGTAGAGGAGATGATTTGGGCGGGGTCCCCAATGCGGTGGTACTAATGGTCGTTCTTTATCTGATTGCTCATACCTTGATGAGCCGGACCACTATTGGAAGATATATCTATGCGGTAGGTGGAAACCCCGAAGCAGCTCGATTATCTGGAGTACCGGTGAAGAAAATTTTGCTTGGGGTGTATGCAAGTTGCGGGGCACTGGCAGGTTTGGGCGGTGTGATTATGGCTTCTCAATTTAAGAGTGGGGACCCGAAGTATGGTTTGATGTATGAATTATATGTAATTGCGGCAGTCGTGGTGGGAGGAACTTCACTTTCCGGAGGGAGGGGAAAGGTTTTTGGTACCTTGATCGGGGCCTTCATTATTGCGGTGATTCAGAACGGAATGAACTTAACTGGTGTGCAAAGTTACACACAGAAAGTGGTTCTCGGATTGGTGCTACTCGCGGCTGTTCTCCTTGATATGTTGAAGAAGAGAGGTTGGAAGTTAAGCCTTTGAATAATGAGGCTTGGCTAAAAACTGTTAATCCGCGGTTAAAACCAAGTCTAATCTCGCCTTCATGATTTGGTAGAGTTCACGACTGATCCACGCATCCGTGGCGGCATAATTAATCTGGGCTTGGGAGAGCGGTCTTTTTTGCCAGTTGGAAAGCTGAGCCGACTTTGAAATACGCTGGTTAAAAAAAATCGCAGTTAAATTTCGGAGCCCAGTTTGCTCAATTTTGAGAGACTGTGCAATAGTGGCAAGATCTTGAAACCCATCTGGTTTAAAGGGTTCAATCTTTTGCAGGTTGATCAGATCGTCCTTGAGGGCAACTCCAGTTTTAACGATGGATGGGTCTTCTAAAATTTTTACTAATGGGCCAAGCTTCATAACTGGATGGAGTGTAAAAAGAAAGGCTTGATCAGCAGTGGCAAGCTGAATGAGTGCGGGCGGATTGTTGGGACCTTTTTTAAAATTTGGCTT
>JAQXBH010000072.1 GCA_029252505.1 Opitutales bacterium
TCGAATAACGGTCAGTCGAGTTGTAATTGCACTTTAACTGAACTACAAACCGGCCAACAGCAAAGAATTGTCTTGCGACTTAAGGATGCAGGGGAAAAAGAGAAAGAATGCGAGAAGGTATTTAATTTCTTTCGTTCGATATTATCTATTTCAGAAAAAAAACCTTTGGATGGTGGTTTTTCTTCCACTCGAGGAGCACACGGTAATACTACCGAGTAAATAGCTGTTCGGACTTGATTCGGGTAACCGGTCCAATTTTTTCTAATTCTGATAAATCAATTTTGGAAGAATCTCCTACAATTGAAAGTAATTTTGCTTGGGGTTGGATTGAATTTTTATAAAATTCGCTCAGCGTTTCAATGGAGGATTCGCTCATTCTTTCAAAGCGGTCTTTCCTTGGGTCTCCTTTGAGTCCGAGGGCATTTACATCGTACACATAACCAGCAGTACTCCGATAGGGAATGGGGTTGGTGCGATAAGAGCTGAGGATCGAAGCATGTGCGGATTCCCATCTTGTTTGATTAATCGGCATATTTTCTAATAGTTCCATGAATGCAAGAACTGCCTCTAATGTTTTATCTGCCTGGCACCCAATTGAGCCCACGAGTATATTTTCTTCATCGGGACGGGAGGGAGTGAAGAAATGGGCCCATGCCGAGTAGGCAAGGGCGCGGGCTTCTCGAAGTTCCTGAAATACTAATCCCGCCATTCCACCGCCAAAGTATTCGTTAAATAACTGAGAGGCTGCGATCTTTTCCTCTTCGTATGTACCGACAGAAAACTCAAGGCGGACTTGCGCTTGGGCCATTTCTTTTTCGAAAAAATAAATTTGGTTTTGTTTAGCGTTGATTGATCGAAGGTTTTTAAGAGGCTTACTAGTAAGAAATTTTTCTTGTTCTCCGCCAAATCCGTTGCTTATTAATTTGATAACCTCTTCCGGAGATCGTGGTCCGTAGTACAGGACAGTTCTTTCTGCTTGGAGAACATCTTGAAGCATTGCACTGAGACTTTGAACACTGGAAGCATTCAAGTCAGAATCACTCGGACGTTCGAGGTATCGTGACCGATTGCCATAGCGATGGAAATGAGCAAGGGCGTTGCTTATTGCTCGGGGGTCTTTTTGTTCATCATCACGTTCAGAAAGGATTATATTTCTAGTTTCTTCCCATGTTTCGTCGGAAATATTTGGTTTTTCAACCAAATCACGAGCAAGTTTGAGCGAGGCTCCAAAGTTCTCATCAAGGCCAGTAAGAATAAGAGAACTTATTCGTTCACGAACCGCAAAAGCGAAGTCCGTTCCCAGCTTGTACCATTCAATTTTTAAATCTTTAGAGGAGATGCCACCTGCACCCGATCGATCGAGCATTCTTTTGGCGTAGGGGAGCATAGAGTTGTGCCTGGAGCCAGTCTCCATTCGCATTTCTAGAGTGAATAGATCGTTGAGAGGGTTATTTACATGGATTAGCTTAAATCCTGGGGAAATTTCCCGAGTGATAAAATTTTCACCTTCCTCAATAAATTTGGGATCAAATGGATTGAATGGTATTCCACTTACATTTTTCATGAAGTTGGATTCCTTATCAGGGTCGATTACAAGAGGGTCGATCTTTGGTTTTTCTATACTGGGTAATTTGTGCTGTTCATCGATTCGGTAGCCGGCCACGTAGTTTTCACCAAAATATCGATTGGCCACGCGAACTACATCTTCTTTTGTTAATTTTTCTAGTTTTTCAATTTCACTGTTCGCCGTCTCCCAGTCTACAAATGATAAATAGGCATCCCTCATCAATTCGACCCGTTTTGCATTATTTTCACGATCCTCTTTTTGCTGTTTTTTAAAATCATTAATGACGGCGGGAATTACCCAGTCATCAAAGTCCCCTGTTTTTACACGGTTAATTTGGGAGAGGATAAGCTTTTCAACTTCTTCTAAGCTTTGTCCCTCCTTCGGGATCCCATAAAAGGAGTGCACCCCATGGTCGTTGTAATTTTGGGGGTAGCAACCTGCTGAGCGAACTAACTGCTTTTCAACGAGATCCAAATTGATAAGCCCGGCAACTGAGTTATCAATAACCATATCCATTAAACGAATTGCATGGTAATCTGGGTGAAATTTGGGTGCAGTTCTGAAGGCGAGGATCACTTGTTCTTCTCCCAGGTATTGAACTTGAACAAATTCCCTTCCTGACAGCGGTTTTTCTTCCCATTTTGGTTCCGGTCTGAGTGGGGATTCTGACTTCCATGATGAAAAGTGTTCTTCGATAATCTTTATGGTTTCTTCCGGATCAATATCCCCAGAAATACAAATAGCCATGTTTTCTGGTACATAATGGGTCGAATAGAATTCCTCAATCGCTTTAATGGAGGGATTCTTGAGGTGCTCAATGGACCCAAGTGTAGGTTGTTGCCCGTATGGGTGAACTTTAAAGAGAAGATCGTTGACTTTCGCGTTGAGTAAACGGTCCTTGTTGTCGATCGAACGATTTTTCTCTTCGTAAACAGTTTCAAGTTCGGTGTGGAAAAGCCTAAAGACCGGATTAGCAAAGCGTTCACTTTCAATTTTTGCCCAATGAATGAGGCGATTTGCAGGTAAATCTACTTTATATACAGTCTCTTCGTGCCATGTATGGGCATTGATTCCCTTTCCTCCCATGTTTCCGTATACACGGTCCATTTCATTGGGTACGGCAAACGTAGAAGCTTCAATCGAAACTTCGTTGATTCTTTTGTAAATTTCTTTCCTTTTGCTCTCGTTTTGTTCTTTGGAACGCTCTTCGTAAAGCTCGGCGATTTCATCGAGAAGAGGTTTTTCTTTGGAAAAGTCTATAGTTCCAAAAGAACTTGTTCCTTTAAAAAGAAGATGTTCTAAGTAATGTGCCAGTCCTGTATTGGATTCCGGATCATGTTTACTGCCGGCCCGGGTTATTATTTCGGCGTAAAATCGAGGAGTTTCGTGATTTGGGCTAAGGAAAACGGTCAATCCGTTATCAAGAGTGTGTTTAATAACTTGCATGGAGGAAGTGTCGGGTAGAGTCGAATTTAAGTCAGTTGAGTTTGAAGGATTTTGTAGTGAGCAGGAGAGGGAAAGTAATGAAGGAAGCAGTGGAATGAACCAATGAGCAAGTTTCGAAATTGGAAAAGGCATTTTCTGTTTGGTTTGATTATTAATTTAAAAGCTTTTTGATAGTGATTAAATGAAATTAATCAAATAAACGATCATGAAAATATACCAATATGAAAAGTGTGAAAGCTGTAAAAAAGCTCTCCGATGGTTAAAGGAGAGAAATATTGAGTTCGTTTCTTTACCCATAAGGGAAAAAACCCCCACAAGAAAAGAAATTTTACAAATGATCAAAAGCCACAATGGACAAATTAAGAAATTATTTAATACCTCGAGTAAAGACTACCGAGAACCAGATGTGAAAAGCAAAATCCCAAACCTTTCAGAAGAAGAAATTATATCACTTCTGCAAGAACGGGGGAATTTAATAAAAAGGCCTTTTGTGGTAGGGGATGGAATTGCCTTACAGGGATTTAAGCCTGATCTATGGGAAAAGGAACCTGTATTAAAAAAATAAAATTTTATTTCAATTGATGTTGAGAAAACCAATACAAGAGTTTAAAAACATGTCATAACTTATGAATGTTAGTTTACTGGAAAAATGGGTATCTTGTGTCACGAATGCGGATCTTGAGGATCTACTTAATATGTATTCGCCCGAGGCACTTCTGTTTGCGACTTTTGAACAAAAGCCTCTCGATAATCCTTCTATGATACGGGATTACTTTACGAATTTTCTCTCTCGGGATGGAGCTGGTGTGGAATTAGACCCACAAACTATTACCCATGCTAAGTTGGGGGAACATACTGCAAGTTCAACCGGTCTTTACACGTTTTTTTTTAATGAAAATGATCAACTCGTTCGACAAAAAGCGAGATTTACTTTTATCTTTAACGAAGAAGATTCAGGTTCAATCTTGCACCATCACTCTTCTGTAATTCCTGCCTGAATATTTAACCGAACAACACAATTTATACCAGCTATGTTATCTCCGCAAAAAAATCTTGAAGCATACTACTTGGAGGCTCGTCGTGATTTACTAGAAGTGGCTTCAATGTTAGACCGATATGATCGATCCGTTGAAAAAGAAGGACAAAGAGCAGAAGATGAATCGCGTTTAAATTCCTTGCTTGAAGCTATGTCCTTTCTTTCAGATAAGGATTGCCCTAAATCGAACCGTACCGAGCAATTACTGGTACATTTTGCAAAAGTTTCCTAAATTTTTTTCCATGCAAATTATTCAACCTCATTACCACGCTATCGCTCGTACTGCTCAGGATTACGAGCGAATGGCTATGTCTGGAGTCGTTGCTGTGTGCGAACCTGCTTTTTGGGCAGGTTTTGACCGTCGCTACCCCGAGACTTTTATCGATTACTTTGCCCAGATATCGGAGTTTGAGCCAACTCGAGCTGCAGAATTTGGTATTCGCCATTATTGCTGGGTAGCAGTTAACCCTAAAGAAGCAGAAAATAAGGAATTGACTGACGAAGTTCTTCGTCAAATGCCTGAGTTTCTGCAAAAGCCAACCTGTCTTGGGGTTGGTGAGACTGGTCTTCATAAATCCACAAAAAACGAAATCGAATCTCTGCAGGCTCATGTTGAAATTGCAATGAAACATGACCAATTGGTTTTGATTCATACACCTCATTTGTCAGACAAGGCACATGGTACGAAAACAGTTCTTGAAGTATTGGCAGGAATGGATGTTAACCCCGACAGGATTTGGATTGATCATGTAGAGGAACAAACGATCGAATCGGTTTTAGATGCTGGTTATTGGGCAGGGATGACTCTTTACCCGGTTACCAAATGCAGTCCCCGTAGGTCGGTTGATATTCTGGAAAAGTATTCGACCGAAAGATTGTTGGTTAATTCATCTGCCGATTGGGGACCAAGTGATCCTTTTACCCTGCAGGAATCAATTGTAGAATTCCGTCGCAGGGGGCACAGCTTACAGGAAGCAGTTGAGATTTATCACAACAATCCATGCCGATTTTTGGGACAAAATCCCAAGTGGGATATAAAGCCAATCACAATTTCCGAAGAATAGTCGAGTGGTCTTGAACCTTTACGATACCATGACCCGGGAAGTCCAGGAGGTTTTTCCTATGGATGAAAATTCGGTTCGTTTTTACGCTTGTGGACCCACCGT
This sequence comes from Opitutales bacterium, assembly GCA_029252505.1. Taxonomy (GTDB): domain Bacteria; phylum Verrucomicrobiota; class Verrucomicrobiia; order Opitutales; family Seribacteraceae; genus Seribacter. Next base: position 5,216 of record JAQXBH010000072.1, read on the forward strand.
TTACGGTCCGGCACATATTGGGAACTTTAGAACTTTTGTGTTGCAGGATGTTTTTCGGAGGGTGCTTGAAACTTCAGGTCATAAAACTGTCCATGTTCGTAATCTTACTGATGTTGATGATAAGACAATTCGCCAATCACAGGAACAAGGGGTGAAGCTTGAAGATTTTACAGACAAATGGACGGCTAGATTTCAAAAGGATTGTGAATTTCTCAATTTACTTACTCCTCACGCTGAGCCCTCGGCAGTCGAGCATATTCCCGAACAAATTTCCTTAATTGAAAGATTGATCAAAGGAGGGAATGCCTACCGAGTAAACGATGGCTCAGTTTATTTCAAAGTGGATGCCTTTCCCGAATATGGTCGCCTTTCTCGATTGGCAGACCGAGAAATTACCACTTCGATTACAGATCGCGAAACTTCAGATGAGTACGAACGCGATACAGCTGCCGATTTCGTCCTATGGAAAGCGCGTCGACCGGAGGATGGGGACAATTTTTGGGAGTCTCCTTGGGGGCAAGGCCGTCCAGGTTGGCATATTGAATGTAGTGCTATGAGCATGAAGATTCTCGGAGATTCTTTCGACCTCCATTCTGGTGGCGTCGACTTGATCTTTCCTCACCACGAGAACGAGATAGCTCAAAGCGAGTGTGCTACCGGCAAGACATTTGTCCGACATTGGTTTCATATTGCTCACTTGATGGTTGAGGGAAAGAAAATGAGCAAATCTCTGGGAAATTTGTATACTTTGCAAGATCTTTTCGAGCAGGGTTATTCGGCTCAGGAAGTAAGATATGTACTATTGTCCGGAAGTTATCGTCAGCCTCTTAACTTTACTTTTGATTCGATGAAAGCATCCCGTAAAGCGATGTCAAAATTGAGAGATTTCGCCACCAAATTTAATTTCATTCCAACTACTGGAAACAACCTGGAAACTGAATTTGGCCCTTTTCAACCTGTCCAAGAGGCCTTGTTGTCAGATCTAAGCACACCCGAAGCTCTTGGTAGGTGTTTTAGTTTGGTCAGGGAATTAAGCGAATCTTATGAGAGAGGTGAATATGAAGGTCGGCAAGATGCTGTACGAGAAGTTTGTAGAGGGTTTCAGGCAACATGTGACGCCTTCGGCCTTGTGGTTGAGACTAAATTGGGGGATGTAGAGGAAATTCCTGCTGATATAGAAAATCTTGCTCAAAAGCGCTGGAATGCCAAGCTTTCAAAAGATTGGGCAATGGCTGATCAATTAAGAAACGAACTACTTGAACTTGGTTGGGTTGTTAAGGATGGAAAGCAAGAGTTCGAGCTCACAAGGGCAAATTAATAAGTTTCTTCTCCTCATTTAAAGCAAGCTTAGATCGAATTTTTGAATTGTTTAGTTCGCGAATAAGTATGCCTTACAATAAGGCTTTTACTCTTCAGGCAGATCCTGTCTTGCCAACCAAATAGAGTATTAAATAAGCTGTTCTTCCATGAAAAGAACCTTATTAATTTTGCTCAATAAATTTTTTTTAATCTTATTAATCGCGGTACCTAATTTTGTACTTTCGGGAACGGGAATTCCCCAATGGGTAGATTTGTTCAATGGCAAGGACCTGACTGGGTGGGTAGATGTAAACACTTCACCAGAAACATGGTATGTAAAAGATAGCTTGCTCGTTTGTAGGGGAAAACCGATTGGCGTGATGCGCAGTGAGAGGCAGTACGAAAACTTTCTACTTCATGTTGAATGGCGGCATATGGAATCAGGGGGGAATTCAGGTATTTTTGCCTGGAGTGACGCCAAACCTTTTGGAAACCGTTTACCAAAAGGCCTTGAAATTCAAATGTTGGAGCTGGATTGGGTTAAGTTGCATACAAGGAAGGGCAAGCAACCTCCTCCGATTGCCTATGTACATGGAGAGCTTTTTGGAGCAGGAGGTCTTAAGGCAACCCCTGATAACCCGCGGGGCAGTCGGAGCAAGTCTTTGGAGAACCGATGCAAAGGAAGAGGAGAGTGGAATACTTATGATGTGGTCTGCGTGGACGGTGTGGTCAAACTTTCCGTCAATGGGAAATTCGTGAATGGAATTCGTAATTCACAATATAAAAAGGGATATCTTTGTCTGGAATCGGAAGGCGCCGAGATTCACTTTAGAAATCTAAAGATAATGGAACTACCACACGGTATTACAACTCCCGAAGAAACTGCTCCTTTACTCAAAAACAATTAGTTAACTAATAAAGAGTCTAGATTAAGCTTCTGTTCTTTATTTAATATTAAATTATTTCAGAAATTGTTGAAAAACTACCAATCTTGCTTTAAAACTTGATGTTTTTGAATATAATTACACAACCACCCTTTTTCTATTAGTCATTTTCTATGTCTTTAAAACAACTTTTCTTCTTGGTTTCCTTAACCCTTCTAATAAAAGGATCTTTTCTGCTAGCCAAGGTAAATTTCGAGGAAGACATTTTACCCTTGTTGCAAGATTATTGTATAGACTGTCATGGTCCGGATAAGCAGAAATCAGGATTCCGTGTGGATCGTCGTGTACATTTACTAAAGGGCGGAGATTCAGGGCTTTCAGCTGTTGTTCCGAATTCTCCTGATAAAAGCTATCTTATGGAAGTCATTCAGAGCGATGATCCTGAAACAAGCATGCCTCCCAAAGGTGGGCCTTTATTCGAGGATGAGATTGAACTTCTTGGCAAATGGATAAGCGAAGGTGCCGAGTGGCCTGGGCAAATGGATGAAAAAATTAAAGAGGGTACTGATCACTGGGCTTTTCAGCCGATTGAACGTCCAGAAGTACCGCAAAACGATAACCACCCCATTGATTCATTTATTGATATCCGTTTACAAAGGGATGGTATTCCCAGCAATAAACCCGCAGATCCCCTCACCTTGATCAGACGAGTTTCTGTTGTACTGACTGGCTTGCCGCCGCAACCATCAAAGGTGGCTGAATTTTTGGCCGGTCATAAAAAGAATCCAACGGTTGCATACAATAAATTGGTGGATGAATTACTGGCTTCGCCACATTTTGGTGAGCGTTGGGCACAGCATTGGTTAGATGTGATCCGTTGGGCAGAAACAAACGGGTCGGAATCGAATCTGTATCGTAAAATGGCTTGGGTTTATCGGGATTATGTGATTCGTGCCTTTAATCAGGATATCCCTTACGACCGATTCATTCGTGAGCAACTCGCGGGAGATGGAATGGGAGTAGGCGAGGCTTTAGGTTTCTTAGTTGCCGGTCCCCATGTGCCGGCTGCCACAGTTGGGCAGGAGCCATCTGCTATCCGCCAGGCACGAGCTGACCGGATGGATGAAATTATGCAAACGGTAGGTGCATCCTTAATTGGAGTTACAATGAGTTGTGCCCGTTGTCATAATCATAAATTCGATCCGATCTCGATTCAGGATTATTATTCAATGACTGCCGTTTTTCAGGATATTGAATTTGGCAGCCGCTTTCCTGAGTTTTCAAAAGATCATCCACGTCGTGAAAAAGCGAAAGGTATTTGGAAGGGTGTTGCTCAAAACCGAAATAAAATTCGAAAAAAAATCTCAGCTTGGGAAGAGGATTGGGGCGGATATAAAGAAGTTCATTGGAATCCGGTTGAAGTGGTGGGGCTTAGGTTAAACTTTTGGTCCGGGTATGTCGGATTGGACGAGGTAGAAATTTTTGGCCTGCCTGCCGAAGATATAAATTTAGCCAGTGCTTCCAATGGAACGACAGTGAAGACTGACCTCGCTTTTGCCCAACAGGGCGACCGTTTTCCAGTTGAAAGAGTAATTGATGGAAGGTTTGGAACTCAGCGCTGGCAGGCCAGCTATAACAAAGATAAAAAGCAGAATCCTTGGCTTGAGTTTACATTTGATAAACCAGTTAAAGTGGGGCGTTTGCGGATGAGTTCCAATCGTGAATATTATTACGAGACTGATTATCTAGAAAAGAAGAACAAATTTAATTTTGATCAATTCCTGGTCAATGTGAAATTATCGGATGGCACCTGGAAGGAGATCGCATCTGTTCAAAAAATAAGAGACGCAGTAAAAGCAGATAAAGATTTGCAGAATGCGGTTCAAGAACTCTCTCACTTAGCCTACAGGTTATCTGAAGAAGGGCCACGCCCGAGCTTTGTCGGGAATTTTGTTGAGCCAAAAGTTACTCATGTTTTACACCGGGGCAGTCCGGAAAACCCCCGTGATGTTGTGCTTCCTTCCGGCCCCAAGATTCTCGCGGGAAATTTGGGGATAGGAAACGATGCGACCGGACGGTCGCGCCGTGCTGAATTTGCAAACTGGGTGGTGGAAGAATCCAACCCACTCACTGCCCGGGTAATGGCGAATCGGATTTGGCAGCATATTTTTGGAGCGGGATTAGTTGTGACAGGAGGCGATTTTGGACGTGCCGGGGCACTCCCCAGTCATCCTGAATTGCTTGATTGGTTGTCCTCGGAGTTTGCTAACCCGTCACGCCCGAAGGCTACCCCATGGTCGATGAAGGACTTAATTCGGCTTATGGTGACTTCGGATACCTTTAAGCGGACCAGTAGTCCTTCCGATATTGGCTTGGCAAAAGATGCGACCAGTTCACTCCTTTGGCGTTTCCCTCCGCGTCGGGTAGAAGCAGAGGTGATACGTGATGGAATTCTTCTCGCTTCGGGAAAATTAAACCGGGAAATGGGAGGCAGAAGTTATCGTATACATAATGTTAAAAAGACCTATGCCCAGTGGGAAGTGATCAACAATTTTGGACCAGAAACTTGGCGCAGAATGATCTACCAGGAAAGGATGCGCCGGGTGGACGATCAAATTTTTACTGCCTTTGACTTCCCTGACTGCGGACAGGTTCGGGCAAAAAGACCGGTATCCACCACTCCATTGCAAGCCCTCAATCTTATGAATAGTGCATTTGTGGTCGATCAAGCCAAGCACTTGGCAGATCGGGCCAAAATGGACTCGGGGAATAATCTTAAGAAGTCTGTTACTCGAGCGTTCGAATTAATTTTTACCCGCAAACCAAGTATATACGAATTGAATGCTTCAATGGAAGTGGCAAAAGATCGAGGGTTGGAAATTGTATGCCGTGCTCTCATGAACTCCAATGAATTTGCATTTCTACCCTGATAACATTCCATCATGATTAATAGCGAAGAAAATATTTCTCCGATTGGTCGTACTCTTCTGAACCGACGTGGGTTTATGAAGAACACGGGCTTTTCAATTGGAGCCCTGGGATTATCTCAACTACTCAATAACGATGGTTTGTCCGCTTCGGATGACCCCACTAATTTTAGTGGTAAAGCACCGATTCGACCTGATATCGACCCTGATAATCCATATTCTTCACGATCTGCTCATTTTGATACTCCTGCCAAGCAAGTACTGATTGTTTTTTGTCCTGGAGCCGTTAGCCATGTTGACACATTTGACTACAAACCAGACTTGATTAAATATCACGGAAAAAAACCGCCTGGAATGCCAGCGGTTACCTTTGAGGGGCCGTCTGGAAATATTGCCAAACCATTTTGGGATTTTAAGCCCAAGGGAAAATGCGGTAAGATGATATCAGACTTGTTGCCTAATTTGGGAGAATTAGCGGATGACTTCTGTTTTGTTCACTCTTTGCATACTCAAACCAGTGCACATCCTCAGGGAGAGAATTTTTTAAATACTGGCTTCACTATGGAAGGATTTCCTTCTTTTGGTTCATGGGCAACCTACGCATTGGGTTCTGAAAATGAGGAACTACCTGCCTTTGTGGCCATTAACGACCCTCGTGGTCCCGCCCGTTCAGGCAAGAATAATTTTGGTAACGGATTCCTTCCGGCAGCATTTCAAGGAACTGATTTCAACGCCAAGAATCCCCCCGCAAACTTGGCACGGCCAGCCTCCTACACATCTGCAGATGATCGTTCGACGGTGAGTTTGCTCCAACGTCTTAATGGAAAACACATGGAGCAGTATCCGGGAGATGCTGATTTGGCCGCGCGTATAGCCAGTTATGAACTTGCCGGAAGAATGCAGACTTCCATTCCGGATGTTATGGATATTTCCAATGAACCTGCTTCAATCCAAAAAGAATACGGAACTGATTCGGGAACTGACTTAAAAAAGGAATACGCTAAGAATTGTATCTTAGCCAGACGCTTGCTTGAGAAAGGCGTGCGAGTGGTTCAATTATTCAACGGAAGTGATCCCTCGGGTGGTAACGGAATTACCAACTGGGATTCTCATAGTAATATTGACAAGACCCATGCGATGCAGGCTGAAATTATGGACCAGCCCACCGCCGCGCTCATCAGTGATATGAAGAGGAGAGGAATGCTAAAGGATACTCTAGTTGTTTGGTGTACCGAGTTTGGACGGATGCCATTCCTTCAAGGGAACGGAACCGGTCGTGATCACAACCCCGATGCATTCACCTGTTTCTTTGCTGGTGCTGGCGTCAAGAAAGGATACAGTTACGGGGAGAGCGACAATTTTGGATTCAAGAGTGTGGTGGGCAAATCGAGTGTTTACGATTTTAATGCTACCATTCTTCACCTAATGGGATTGGATCATGAGCGTCTATCCTACTATCATAATGGACTGGAGCGGCGCCTGACTAATGTGCATGGCCATGTGATTAAGCAGGTGCTTGCTTGATGTGAGGATCGTTTCAGCCCACGACTTGTCCATGAAAAAAAATCCCTGTTTTTGGTTGTGTAAAATTACCCGTGTTATACTCGTTTGTTTTTTCCCTTCTATGGGAATGAACGCCAAGCCCTTTTCAGATAAACCACCGACTAATGAATCGGTTGAAAAACTGTTTGCCAAGACTGTTCATTTGGAACCGGGAGTTCAGGGGAAACCCCTGCCTACAAATGATTGGTGGACATCGCTGTTGGCCAATGATGGTTTTCCCGGTCGCCTATATGCGTATCCCTTTACGGTGAGTGCGAATGCACAGGGCGTACAAATTTGGTATCCATTGGAATGGAATCAAAACGGTACTGAAATGGATGCGGGTGAGCCCTTGGTGATTGAACCCATTGACCCGACTCCTGATACTGATCCCGTTGAAAAAACCCTTTTTGATTTTGAAAAAGATTGGGCCACTCTAGGATGGAAAATTGAAGGAACTGCGTTTGGGGATGCAGCCATGACTCATGGTCAGCATGCAAGCAATGGTATTGTGGGAAAGCGATATGCCGCCAGCTTTTACGGACACGACGGTGGTCTTGGTAAGGCGACTTCTCCGGAATTTTTGATCGAGAAAGATTATCTTCATTTTAAGGTAGCGGGAGGAAGCGAAAAAGAAATTCTCGGGGTTCATCTACTCATTGATGGTCAGTCGGTTTATCAGGAGGTGGGGAAAAAAAATAATGATTTGGAATGGCGAACCTGGGACCTCAGGAAATATCGTGGAAAAAAGGCAAGAGTTCAATTGGTGGATGAATCGAAGGGGGGGTGGGGCTTTATCTCAGCAGATCATTTCGTTTTTTCTAAACTCTCCACCACACCGAAGTCCGGACCTTTTTCTCATGCCTCCACCCTGAACTGGGGGGACTGGCATGTTTCAATGAGGCTTCATCTGAGTAAAAGTAAAAAAGCCGATGTCACCCTTGGTCGGGGAATGCCCTATGTTTGGATTGAGCCCAAGGGAATGGATCTGAAGATTCCTGGAAAGTTGCAGGCTGACGGAGTTTTGGTTCAGGATGGTCGTACTTTTGGCATCTTTGCTCCCAGTGGTTCGTTGAAAGCAATGGACGGATATATACGGTTTAGTGGTCCAGTGCTTTCCATTGCTGCGCTGAATGATGACCCCAGTCAGGCAAAACTTTTTGCCAGCCATGCGGATGCAATTCCGAGGGATACTCAATTTGATTGGAAGTATGAAAATGAGAAGGGCAGGGTAAGCACCATTTGGAAGGTGAAAACCGAGGGAGGGGGAGACACTTTGCATGGTTGGATTCCCCATCATTACCGCACTACCCAGCACGACCTTAGCCTTACCGGTATGGAATACAAAACAAGGCGGGGCAAGATGGTGGTGGCGAAAGGAAGAGAGTTTCAAATTGCCTGGCCCTTTACCGGGATTATTCCCCTTTTTCCTTTGCCCAAAGATGATGATTTCAAAAAAGATAAATTGGCTGATTTTATAAACCGCTGGGGAGATGAACTGCTTAAAAAGCCTGAAGAAAACCGGCAGGGTGGAGATACTTACTGGGGAGGTAAGTCCATGCTCAAAACCTGTCAGGCTTTTAATATGGCCTGGCAACTACAGCTTCCTATTGCCAATGATTTGTTTAAAGAAGCGAAGCGAGTGGTCGAGGATTGGCTTACTTATGAACCGGGAGAAAAAGCATTCTACTATGCAAAGTATCCCCTTCCTTGGTCTGGGTTGGTCGGTTTTAATTCATCCTACGGATCCGAACAGTTTACTGATAATCATTTTCACTATGGTTACCTGGCCATGAGTGCGGCTCTGATTGGTATGCATGACCCGGCATGGTTAAATAAATATGGACCGAGTGTAACGGAAGTGGTGAAACAATATGCAGAATGGGAGAGAGAATCACCTCGTTTTCCACGACTACGCACATTTGAATGCTGGGCTGGTCATAGCTATGCGGGTGGAATGTCGAGTGGATACGATGGGAATAATCAGGAATCTTCTTCGGAAGCAGTTGGTTCCTGGGCGGGTATGTTCTTTCTCGGAGCTGCTCTGGGTAACCAGGAAATGATGGCTACCGGAGCGATGGGATATTCCATTGAAACCGAAGCTGTGCATGAATATTGGAATAATGCTTACGGTTGGAAAAACTCCGAACAATCGAATTGGTCGCCGAATTATAAACCAACGATATGTTCAGTAATGCGTGACCGGGATATGGGAGCATGGACCTGGTTCAGTGGCGAACCGATTCATATTTACGGTATCCAATGGCTGCCCGCTTGGACTCATATGAATTATTTTGGAGCTCATGCAGAACACTCTGTTTTTCAGCTTAATCAAATGCTTGAAAAACAGGGAAAGGGTAAGGGTAAAATGACCTGGGAAAAAATTGACGGGGATTGGGGACAGGTAACTGCTGCCTATGCCGCTTTTTGTCAACCCGATGAAATTTGTAAGGTCTTGGATGAAGCAATTGAAAAGAAATGGGGAATTTCCGCTCCTAAGCATGCGGGTATTCCTTATTATTTAGCCCATGCCAGCCGGGCATATGGCTTGATTGATAAAGAAGCTTATACCGATCTGCCCACTTCGGTTGTTTTCAAAAAGCCGGACGGCAAGCGAACCGCATTGGTATACAATTTATCGAATACTCCCCGCCCAGTAAGAATTTATGTTCGGGGTAAAGAAGTGCTGAAAGGTAGCTTGCCCGCTAAAGTTTTAATGGCGATACCCGTTCCCGAATAGGTAACCACTTTATTTTTTAATCAGTAAAAGTTGAATTTCTTCTTGCGACTGAGACTCAATCTCATTAATGGGTAATTATGAAATTTTTGATTACGCCAATAATTTTCTGTTTAACGCTATTTACTACCCTAGTATTTGCTAACCCAGAAACTTCCAAAAGTTCGATGCCAAAGGAAGCTTTGATTAAAAAGATGCAAAAGGGTGGTCTTGTTTTGTATTTCCGTCATGCATCTACGGAAAAAGATTATGCTGATCAGGTAAAAGCGGATGTTAATGATGGTTCTACACAGCGAGTTCTAAGTGAAAAAGGATGGCACGAAGCAGTGCACATTGGTAATGCAATTCGGTTTCATAATATTCCGGTCGGAAAAGTGATTAGCAGTGAATATTTTCGGGCTTGGCAGACTGCCTGGCTTGCCTTTGGTCAATATGAAAAAAATGAGGACCTTAATTTTTTACCTTTTGCTGAATTTACCAAGGAGCAAATGGAAAAGATGAAAAAACGGATCATTCCCTTTCTCTCAACCAAGCCTGAAAAAGGTAAGAATACGGTAATTGTAGCTCACGATGATCCATTTGAAGCTGCCACAGGAATATATCCTGACCCACAGGGTATTTGTTATATTTTGGAACCCAGAGGAAAGGGTAGCTTTAACATTCTTGGTTTTGTGGAAGCAAGTGCCTGGTAGTTTATCAATTATCTTTTAATGAAAATGGCTAAAATTGGGATTACACATTTTGGTTATGATTATTTTTGCTTCGCTTACCAGTAAATGAAATTCAAAAAATATTTTTATTAGATTAATTTAGCTTTATCAAAAAGAGGAATGTAGGGGCTTGCTTTTTTAATTCTATTCCCTGTTTAGTTGAATAATGGCACCCTTTTTTTTAATTAGCTCATTTTTTCTAGCAATATCTTTCATTTGTGCTTTTGAAAAAAAACCAAATATCCTTTTTATTGCGATTGATGACTTAAGACCGGAGCTTGGATGTTACGGGTCTCTGATTGCCAAGTCGCCCAACTTGGACAAGCTGGCTAGTGAGGGTCGCCGGTTTGACCGGGCTTACTGCCAGCAGTCGATATGCAGTCCGTCCCGTGCCAGCCTAATGACGGGTGCCCGGCCAGATGAAATCGGGGTAATTGAAAATACCGCTTATTTTCGGGACTTGAATCCTGATATCGTATCCCTCCCACAGCATTTTATAAAAAATGGATATGAGGCGGTGTATTGTGGAAAAATTTATCACGGTCGAATGACGGACGACGAATATTCCTGGAGCCGGAAACCGGCCCATAATCAATGTCCAGTTAAAATGAAATGGTTACCGGGGGGATATGCCTTACCCGAAAACCAAGAGCTTTGGGCCACGAACAAGGAAAAGATGCTCGCAAAGTATGGCAAAGAAGGCTCAGGCGGATTGATTCATGGACCGGCCTATGAGTCCGCCGATGTTCCCGATCATGCCTACTCGGATGGATACAGTACCAGACTGGCAATCTCCACTCTGAAGGATCATAG
>JAQXBH010000126.1 GCA_029252505.1 Opitutales bacterium
TGTATAATGACATGATTTTATCCTCCTTGATTTGTTATTTGTTTATTGCCTTTGGCCTCCGTGCCTCAGGCTTTTCGACTGTTAGGGGTAACGGGAAGTCGACTCCCAATTATTGAAAAATTTTGATTAATAAAGTGCATTTTTGTGTATATTTGTGCTTTTATGACTATTTAAATTATATTTTGTTAAACTACTGGATTTAGGTTAGCGCATTAAAACTAATGAAATTTCGCTAAGTGAATTTGCCTGTGCCAGCATCGAAGCAGAAGCTTGTACTAGTATATTAAATTTTGATAAACGAGTGCTCTCTGAGGCCATATCAACATCTTCGATTCGCCCCCGAGCGGCGTTCAGGTTATTTTTTTCTTTTGTCAGATTGTCATAACCATATTCAAGTTGAGACATAGAGGCTCCGTTCTGTGCCCTAAGGGTGGCAATATTTTGTAAAGCTTGAGAATAAACTCCTACTGAAACTTCGCCCAAACCTATAACTCGATCACTACCGGTAGCGTCTGTACTTTCTGACGCGAAGCGAAAGATGGTAGACTGATCTCCTGCCTGGAATGTATTCGCTCCTAACGTAGAAGCATTTACAGTAAGAGCGGAAAGGAGTAATGCCTTGTGGATACTGGCAATTGCACCGGAACCACCGTTGGCATTCATAAAAACCTGCATGGTATGTATTTCAGCACTCCCACCTTCAAAAAGAGCAGGAGAACCATTGGGGGTAGTCTGAGCAAATAAGCTTATCCCGTTAAATTTGATATGTGACATTTCGAAGAGCTGTACCTGTAAATCCCTGAACTCTTTATTGTATGACTCACGATCTGTTTCGTTCTTCATGACATCGTGGTAAAGACCTTTTAGCTCAGACATTCGATCGACGATCTGGCCTGCGCTCGAAAGGACACCATCCTGAACCTCGAGTAATGAGATTGCGTTTAACATGTTATTCATGGCTGCACTAGACCTCATAACCTGAGATTCAAGTTTCATAGCGACAGCCATCCCCCCCGCATCATCGGATGGTTTCTCCACCCTCTTACCACTTGAAAGCCTGGAAATACTCTTCTGTAGATTTACATTATTTCTACTCAGATGAAGCCTTGCCTGAGTGGCAGATGCATTAGAATTTAGGGAGAGGTTCATTTTTATAATTTGTTAAAAGTTAGATACTTACGATTGATAAACTGAATAAAGAAAGGAAGACTGCATCAAGGATTTTACAATAGAATGCACTGATATGCATACTATACAATTTTGAGGTAATAATTCCTGTTGCATGTGATAAAAATAGTTAAAGAGAGTTGATCGTTGAGAAGGTAAAACTCAAGAGACAACAAGGATTGAGTTGATGGAACTCAGTGCCATGGATAAAAGTGAGCAATAAAGAGCAGATACTAGTAGCTCGTTATAGAGAACCTTTAGCTTACTACATAGACGTTATCGTATGTAAGGGCCTAATATGTATGGGATCATCCGTGATCGCATGGCGACAACATCCTGTTGTCGGGGAAAATGAGTTTAAAATACTTACAATGGAGTAGAGTTGTGTGTGCTGATGAGGATACCTACAGCATCCAAGTAAAATACCGGATGCATAGACATGTAATCATGCACTACCCCTAGGCAGTTCCTCCAGTTAATGGGTTAATAATCGTTTTATTCATAAAAAATGTAATGTGTAAAAGAGTGCCTGAAGTAACCTAATTAGCTTGTTCGTACTCCTGCTTCATGGGGATCAAAGAATGGTTTTAATTTAGCCGACCTGTAATTGAAATCCTCGTTATGGAATGAAATAAAGGGATAATGGATTAAAAAAATAATGAAACAAAGGTACTTAGCTAAAATTCTGGTGGTACTCGCAAAGCTTATTTTTAAACACGAGAAAAGAGTCATAGAAAGAGGCCGCAAACTCGGCACCAGGCCAATGCCAGTCGAACCTGGTACCGAGTTGCGATCTAGTAACCAGAACCGCTCGAAATGTGAACGGAGCCTAGTCACCAATGGCTCTGGATACGTCTTTTCCATGGACGATCTCCTAGAGCTTTTTTGTATTGCTTGATGAGTAGTAAACAAACCTTTGCAAATGAAAGTCTTGTAGGAATCCCGACTGGGTAGGGACTGGGGTACTACTTGGGTTATAAAATTGGAAATAGATAGGAAGGGAGACTCGGAGTTCTCTATATTATCCATGCTCGTATAACAAATCCCAGGCGGATGGATTTCAAATTTTGAGGGATTGAACGGTCTTAGATAAAATTGTCCCCGGTGAGCGACTTCCTTTTTGTTGAAATCATCGGTTAATGCACCGGAATAAGATTTAGATTGGAAAAAATCGTACTCTCTCATGCTCCACATACAGGAGTATTCAGTCAAGTTTCTCCGCAAATCATATGTACTATTTGGCATACAAAAGGAAGAAGCTAATCTGCGTCCCGGAGGACTTTGAGAGGAAGTAGACATTTAAAGTGAATCTGTATGGGATATTTCTTTAGTGCTTGAGTAAAGTGATCGTGAAGAGAAAATATTTACATGCTTTTAAAAGCGTGTATCTAGAAATTGTACGAAATGAGGACCCGCCCGCCCGCACCTCTCCGACATCCTGAAATAGATGTCGAAGATGGAAGCGGGCAAAGAACTCTTTGGAGTACGGCAATATGCAATCATTCATTATCTAGTAATGGATTTACAGGATTCATATTACCGATATATCTCCAATGTAGATTACTGGAGTAGGGTGAGGGCAACTTGAGTTAACTGATTCGCCTGAGCCGTCATAGATGCACTTGCTTGAACCAATACATTGTTCTTGGCAAAACGGGTAGACTCCAGTGCTACATCAACATCCATAATTCTACCATGGGCTGCCTCAATATTTACTAGGTTAGTTTGGTGGAGTTCATAAGACTGATTAATGCGCTGTTGCTCAGCACCATTTTCAGCGCGTGCATCTGCAATTTTTTCAATAACCTGGGTAAATTGGGCGATGCTAATTTCAGTGATACTATTGACAAAACCACTTGCATTTATACCACTTCCACTTGAAGGAGAAGAGGTTCCGGTACTTGCAAGCCCAAGAAGGTTTACGCCAGATGCACCGCTTTCGATACCTCCGACAGTCAACACAAATGTAAGATTAGTGACATTGAGAGATATACTACCTTCGGAACTAATTCCTGAAGGATGAGTGCTTATGACCCTGGAAAATGCTGAGTAACTCTCTGTCTGCGCTGCCCCCGTAGAATCTTCATAATTATAAGTGGCAGATGTGTTGTTGTATAGAGTACCACTATTGGTAGTACCCCCGTTAACAGCGAATAAACTAATTCCGTTAAATTTCTCCAATCGCACCTGATTTAACTGAGACTGTAACTCGCGAAACTCCTTGGAGTAGTTTTCTACATCGCTGGTATTTTTAGTTACATCAGCCGCCATGGTACGTAGTTCTCCCATGCGGTTGACGATTTTCCCTACTGTCTCAAGCGCACCATCCTGCACCTGCAAGAAAGATAAGGCGTTTTGATGATTATTTAGAACGGCTTCAGTTCTCCTGGCTTGAGAATCGAGTTTGTATGCAACTGCCATCCCACCGGCATCTTCCGCAGGTTGGGTAATTCGCTTTCCGGAAGAAAGGCGAGCTAAGCTTTTGCGCAAGGCTTCTGCATTTTTGTTTAGGTTGAATGACGCAGTGTTAGCTGCGGTGTTCGTGTTTACTACTATTGGCATTGTTTAGTTTCCTCCTTGATTGGATGAGCGGCTTCCTTGCCGCAATTTTACCGAGTTTTTGATAGGGTCGGCACCTACATAAGTTTGGGGTAAAGTTAAAAAATATTTGATTCGAGCATCGGGGTATCTACCCACGGACGCACAAGAAAATCGAGATGGTGAATGAACTGGCGGAACAATATTTTCCAACGAGAAGTTCTCGAATATAGGATACCTTACTGGCGGGTATGGTATAATATTTGTATAGAAATTCATGGATTAAAGATTTAAAATGGGGAGGTTGAATGATTTAAGCATTTGTTTAGCTTTGATCACCTGGGAAAACTTCCCATTAGAATGTGCATACTGATGCTTCGCCTCTGGAAATAAATTTCGGATTTTGCAAAATACTTTCGTAACAAAATTAGCTGACGAATCGCAAAGTTCACACTTGGCAACACACCATTCTCTAACTGTAAGACCGCTTTGGTCTTTATGCTGATCGGGGTTTAAGCGTAATCCTGTTAACACCAATGTCCGTCTTAGCAAATAATCGCGTAGATAAATCACTCTATATATCATTGGGATCACTAACGAACCGAAGCTAGAAAGAATCCCATATATTTTCGGATGGATGTATGATCTTAAGGGGAGGATTCTACCCAGGGCAGAAGGTCTAAGAACTACTGATTCATAGAGATCGGGATTATCCACAAACCTCCACTCTTGGGCATTTAAAATACCCCATCCCCCAGAGAATCCTCGTGCAAGGTTGCTTGGATGGTGCGAATGCTTATGGGTGGGCCGCGATTTGCTAAGAGAATCGGGCACGCCCTGCAAGACGAAGTTATCCCTTGATCCTGATTTTACATATATCGAATTTTTACCTGCAAAAGTTGAGCTCGTGCCACTAACAACCCCTGTATGAGGTAAAACAAAATGGCGAAGGAAGTTAGTTTTCTGAAGACAGAGTAACTGCGACGAGGACAAAGTAAATATCTTCAAGGTAAATGCCCTTGGATACTTTGTAAGAAGCTGCGGACTTCCTTCGTTATGGAAATGATTAAACATTGGATTACAAATGAGAGATGTTAGTAAAAGAAAATGTAACTGAGTTTATTGATTTATTTGATGGGTTTTAATCTGCTGGAAGAGTGGTGTTGCAAATATGTTTTGGCCTAGGTTTACATTTGCTATATAAGATGATTTACTTTCCCCCACCGTCGCGGTACTTGGGCTACCAAGCACCGCGAGACGAAAAGGGCGAATGAACCTTAAGCATCAAGATAATGATTGAGTGCGTTTACACGCAGGTTAATCAAACAACTTTACCTATTTGCTTTGCTACTAATTACTGCAGAAGAGTAAGGGCGACCTGGGATAACTGATTGGCTTGAGCCGTCATCGAAGCACTTGCTTGGACGAGTACATTGTGCTTCGCAAAACGAGTGGACTCGAGAGCGACATCAATGTCCATAATACGGCTGTGTGCAGCTTCTAAGTTAACCAGATTAGTAGAATGTAAATCATAAGAAGACTGAACGCGTTGCTGTTCTGCACCATTTTCAGCTCTAGCATCAGCAATTTTTTCAATTATATGGGTAAACTGGTAGACACTAACATCGGCAATATTTTCAATAACGGATGCATTGCCGATAGATTTAGTGGGTGACTGATTAGATGTACCGAAGAGAGTCAAATCCCTGCCATCCAACCCTAGCATATATTCGATATTGGTGACATTCAAACTAATGGAACCATCAGCACCAATTCCACTTGGATGCGTCAGAAGTTGAACCGAAAACTTTTGATATACCGAAATCTTTTCAGAACCAACTTCATCATTAAATTTGTAACTTTCAGATGAAGCGCTCTGCAACTTACCCAAGGCTTGTAGACCAGTCGAACCACTTGCAGAACCGTTAACAGCAAAAAGACTAATACCATTAAATTTTTCTCTGCTGACTTGTTTTAACTGTACTTGCAATTCCTGGAACTCTTTGGAGTAGTTGGCAATATCGCTTGAGTTTTTAGTAACATCAGCTGCCATTGTGCGGAGCTCGGACATTCGACTGACAATATTCCCCACACTTTCGAGTGCCCCATCTTGCACCTGTAAGTATGATAACGCATTTTGGTGGTTATTAAGCACAGCTTCTGTACGCTTCATGCTTGAATCTAGTTTATAGGCAACGGCTAGACCGCCAGCGTCTTCGGCTGGACTGGTGATTCGCTGACCTGACGACAAACGAGCTAAGCTTTTGCTTAGGTTTGCGTGATTTTTACTTAGGTTGAATGCGGCAGTGGTTGCTGCTGCGTTTGTGTTTACTACTATTGGCATTGTTATATCCTCCTTGATATAGGTTTATTTTTTTCGGCATCCGTGCCGAGTGATTCCGCCAGTGGAACGGGTGGCGGCCCCCGATGTGATAAAATTAAATGATTATGAATGAGTTTTGGTTAAAGATTTTGGCATTGTTTAAATAAATCAGAAGCTAACCTGGTCGTTGAATCGGCGTAGTTAGGCGAAAGAATGACTGGAACCCGAACAGAAACCTCTGTACCAAACTGTACGGCTTATCGGAGCAGGTTTGGATTTTTGCTGACTTTCTAGATTGAGGAATCCCCAAGGAAGCCTTCTTCCTTAAATTAGTAACAATTGTGGATAACCTTTCACGCCCTTGTTGAATTTCGACAAGTGTGTTGAGTAATTCGGCCATACATGCGTTACTTAAATCGACGCTCGGCAATTTATGATCGGCAACTCCGGCAATAAATGAACGGATAGAAATCATTGTAACTAGAGAGGGGTCAGGCAAATCGAACGGGGTAACCACACCATCTTGCTCTAGGTGAACACGAATCGGAGGCGAGGCACCATCTCCAAACAGGGCTTTCTCCTGAAAGACTCCTTTCATTGCGGAGTGTAGAGACTGAGCGTGCATTAAATAAACCGACCAGGAATTAGTCTTATTTACAAGTCCACCAGCCATAGGCAATTGTTCGATATAACCTGTGAAAATCTGGAGTTCCTTGATCAACTCTTTGACTACCCTTTGCTGCTCTTCCATAAAGCAAGAGGCTTTACGGGCATTATCAATCATGACCGACCGGCGACTCCTTTGAGAAAAAGAAGTGGTGTGTTCAACTGGTTTTATACCTGCTGGAGGAGAGATTATTTCCCCAGGATGAACACCCCGATGAAGTGCAGGTAAAGCTTCCGGAATGCCAACAGGCATCTCCAAGATATGAGTTTTTAATAAATTACGCATAGTAAATAGTAAGTGAATTGTAAAATATGGTTAACAATAGTATTCTATAAGTTTGTAATGGGCAGCGGAGGCAATTGCATCACGCCTATGAAAGAGGGGGGGGATGTTTAAAGTAGTTTAGGGATCGACTTGATTGAGAGTACAAAGGTCTACAATAGTCGATTGGTAAATTTCTATGGGTAATGAGTTATCGTAAAGCGATTGCTATAACTTTGTTGTAGTTGTCGGCTGGCCCCACTGGAATCTTAGTAGACACCATGGGGACTGCGCGAAGGGTTTTAAAAGATATTCAGGATAAGAATCCCGCCATGCGCATCTAAGCTGACGGTGTTTAGAGTAAGGTAAATAACCACCCATACGAAGCAGCCGCAAAATCTGGCTAGTCAAACCCCCAAGGGGGTTAGGACCACTGCAAGAATAATGGCTGGTTGATGGGTTCATGAAATTGATTGTTTGGTAAAAAAAAAGGAGTTTAAACAAAGCGTTGTGTACGCAGGGAGGGCAAAAGACTAAGTTTCGGCGAAAAATACAAAAGTGTACAGGGCTGGGTAGGAAAAAAATCAAACATAGAGGCTAGAGAGAATGGTGGTTCGTAAGCACATGCACTGCTTTTTCAAGTTTGTTACGTTTGTGCACTTTTTGTTGGGCAGAACCACGCGGAGAACTTTCTTCTTTACTAGAGTCATCCTTAGGCAGAGAAGAACCACGATATAAAGCAAAATCAAATCCTGCGCTATTTACCTCGGGTCTGGTAACGCCCTTATCTTTGGATTTGGGAGGTGGAGGTCGATAGCCTGCCATATGGTTGTCAATTCGCATGAGTGAAAATAGATTAGGTTAAGCTTCTAGCACCGTTAACGCGGTAGCCGTTAAATTCTTGAATTTGTTAAGTAGAGTAGCTCCACCTTCGATTAAAAACTGGTTTTTAATGAGACGGGTAGATTCTGTTGAGTAATCAGTATCGATCGATCGGCTAGCTGCTTGTGAACGAAGTGCTGATAAATTTGCTATTTCATCGATCGCGAATTGAGCGGCTTGGGTTTCAGCTCCATTTTGAGCTAATGCATCGCTTACCCTCTCCAGAAAAACCTCCAGCTCATCGACACTAAAATCTTTTAATGAATAGGTATCATCGAGCAGGCCTTTATAATTAGGGACGCTGATCGGTTCATTATCTAATGAGTCTTTGATGTCACCATCTAAACTGATTAAATTTTCGATAGCGGCACGAGACTGTTCGATCCAATCCTCGTAACCAGCCATCCATACACCGTTTACCCAGCCTATGTCCTTAGAATTTGAGGTTTCTCCTTCTAAATCATTAAGGAATCTGTCGTCAGTCAAAGATGATGTGGCAACAGCTCCACCACTAGAAATTCCAAAACTATCTTCGATCCATTCTTTAAACTTAAAAACTGCTTGATTGACATGCTTAAAGAGAAGGGAGCCTGAATTATCTACAAAAAAGCCAACGGCTCGAGGAAGCTCAGTTCCGTTATTTGTAATATCCAAGAAAAAAAAAAAAAAAAACTCGACAGCCTCATCTTC
>JAQXBH010000127.1 GCA_029252505.1 Opitutales bacterium
CATGCCATACTCGTCGATGGGTTTCTTTACGGATTTGATGGCAATGTTCACATGGCAGGAAAAAAAGACTTTGTATGTATGGAATTCCTAACCGGAAAGGAACAATGGCGTGTTTCCGACCGCGGATTGATGGTGGGTTCTCTAATGGTCGCAGGCAATAGAATGATCATACTGGGCCAGCGGGGAGAACTCGTATTTGCCAGAATTAACTCCTCTAAATTTGACGAACTTACCCGCGATCAGGTAATGGGAGGAAAATGCTGGACCATGCCAGTACTTTCAAATGGACTACTTTATCTGCGAAACGCACGAGGTGATTTATTCTGCATGAATTTGGCCAACTAGAATACCATACACTCTTTCTCATTAACTCCTTCTTTCTTATTGGGATAAAATCATTTCAAACCTATTTGCTCCATATGCTAGAATCTTAAATATTTAAATTCTAAACTTAGATTACCTATTTATCCGAGTTACAGGCTCTTTAGAACATTGAACAAGGTTACTAATTATTTAATCAAACAAATTCGCTTATCTCATTGCAACAAAACTCCCATTAGATTAAGTTATAACACTTAACAGCTCCACCATCAATCCATTCTTAAAATGTTCAAAAACAATTTATTGAAGACTCTTTTTATTTTACCACTATCCTGCTTGATATTATCGGCACAAAGAGCACCGCAAGACACTTGGTATTTAGATCGCGAAGTCGAACTTCCAAAAGAATTGCCGGGTTTCAGAATACCTTTTGGAATTACCATCGATTCTAATGGACATTCCTATGTGGTTGATCGAGATAACAAAACCATCACTATTTGGAATCAGCAAGGCAAGTTTATCAAACGGATTGGGGGTTCAGGTGCAAACCAAGGACAATTTAACGACCCAACTGATATCGCGATTACGGAAGAAGAAATTTACATTGTAGATAAAAACAATCATCGCATTCAAGTCTTAGATTTAAACGGTACTTTCCTGCGCGAATGGGGAAGTTATGGTTCCGAAAATAATAAATTTAATCAACCTTACAGCATTGCCTTGGACATGAATGGTACACTCGTGAACGAAGTTTATATTGCTGATAGGTATAACTACAAAGCAAAGGTATTCGATGCAAATGGAACTTTTTTAAGAACAATAGGTGAAAGTATAATATCCGAGTCCACAGGTTTGAGTATTGGACCCGATGGTCTTCTTTACCTTTCTTCCTGCCGGGCAAATAAAATAGAAGTTTTTGAGACAAATGGCACTCATGTTCGTTCTTTTAACACATCGAATAATCCATATCATATTGATTTCTTTGGAGACAAGCTTGCTGTTGCGATGGGCGACAACCATAAAATCGAAATTTTTGATAAAAATGGCACGAGCCTTTCCTCTTTTGGTTCGCAGGGGTCAAATCCCAATGTATTTGATGAATTCTATCACCCCTATGGACTGACATACGATCCGTCCGGAAACCTGCATATCGCAGACAGTCATAACAATCGCATTCAAGTTTTTGACGCAAATAATAGCTATTCGAGAAGCTACGGATTCTATGGAGAAGCAACAGGCCCATCTCCATACGGTTTGCACATTACTCCCGAAAACACCTTTCTACTTACAGATACCGCCCTCCATAGAGTTTTAGAGGTCGATGAAAATGGGACTTTCCTTCAAATGATTGCCACTTCCGGCAGTGGTGATGGAGAGGTTAACACTCCACGGTCCGTTTTCCTTGCAAACGACAATCGCGTTTACGTGGCCGATACAAATCGGCATCGAGTCCAAATCTTTGAAAGAAATGGTACCTTTGTCCGGAAATTTGGAACTTCTGGCAGTGCGGATGGTCAGTTCAACCAACCTTACAGTGTAGTCGTGTCAAATGATTTAGAAATCTTTGTTGTTGATCGTTACAATCACCGGGTTCAAGTCTTTGATTCGAACGGAACATTTTTAAGGAAATTCGGTAGCTACGGAACCTTAGAGGGACAAATGAACCAACCCCATTACATCGATTTCACTGATCAGGGAAATGTAATGGTAGCTGATTTTTATAACCGTAGAATTGTTCATTTTACAAAAGAAGGTGACTTTATTAAACACGATTCTTTTGACAACCACCCTGAGACAATTTCCAATTTGAAACATGGATTAACCGCAGTTACCCGCGACGCTCACATGTACATTCTAGATGACAATGGAAATGTAGTTAAACAATGGTCTAGACCAGGAGGTACAGCAATTCACAACGTCCTGAGTGATGGAACCATCGTTTGGGTAGATCATAGCTACGCTAAAATCCAATTTTATCGCCCCACTTACCGCACGGTTCGTCCACCGGCATCCAAGGATATTCCCTTACCAGAAATTATTTCTGTCGTCCAACCAGACAACACTAACCACCTCGAAATTACATACCGTATTAACGACACAGACAGTTCCCATGTGAACGCAAAGATGCTTGGTTTTATTGACGGTGGAAACGATCTTTCAAAAATTATAGTTCCTGAGACCTATGTTGGATCCATCGCGGGTAAACTGGACGATAATGTTTCGACTAATCAAAACCACACAATTACTTGGAATGTGGGAGCCGATTGGAGTGTTGGCTTTGGCGAGCTTGAGGTTGCCATTCTGGCAAAAGATGACCGGGATCTGCTCAATATCCATTTTTTAACTCTCCCTCTTAGCGACTCAAATGGTTCTGAAATGCAAATTTCACGCTCCCCGCTAACCGATGCTGATTTACTAAGCGTTTGGTACTGGTTACTCGCTAGTGGTGATTCTGGAATTGTACATTCAACAGAACTATCAGCCATCACCAAGCCTGTTGCCGATTTAAATTCGATCGCTTTATTTAACCCACAAAGCATCAGTAGCCTCGCATTATGGCTCGATGCGAATGATTCTCAATCCGTTGCCCACACCAATAATATCATCACTCAGTGGAGCGATAAGAGTGGTAATGCTCGCCATGCCTTGCCCGAAAGTGGAACTCCTACATTTAGTACAAGCGGGGGCCCCAACGGCATGTCGTTTATAGAATTCCGCAGAGATAATGGAGAAGATTACTTAGAGGTGTCTGGAGATTCATTTATGGCCAAACACATGTTTTATCTATGTAGAAGCCCAAATGAGATGTGGAATTATTATGGCGGTATTTTAGGCCATCAATCCGGTAGATCGTCCAACTACCTTTTCGAAGCGAATGGCTACAAGTTTCACAGTAACCAAAACCCGCTTGCCGTCTCTAAGAATGGTCTAGATCTTTCATCTTCAGGTGACTTTAACATGAAACCACTGACCAACTTTATGATACTTGAAATTGTAGTCAATAGTAACGATCTTTCCCCAAAAACAAATTACAAAGTCGGAAGAAATGATAATTTATCTATGGATTTTGATGTAGTCGAAATTCTTGCATTCACTCATGAATTGAATGCGGAAAGAGAGGATATACTGAACTACTTATCAAAAAAATCAAGTATTCCCATTGTTGGATTGAGCCTTGCTAAAGGCAGTAGTACAACAGGAATTGGCCGGGGATATTTATTTGATAAAATGAACCTTCGCGAAGCCACGCCAGACGAACGAAATCGTGCAAGCGAAGGAGCTACCGCTGGTAGCATAAATAAATTTAATCCAACCTTTAAGGTGGGTCCTAATGACCGCCCTGATAAAGTGAATGAGTATGGATTTGATACGGGCACGACAAATGGCTATTGGGTTACTCCCAAGTAAATTATCCCTTGCGAGTACGAACATACTTAATTTTTCCGTTTAGGAACCAATGAAGTCATTCACGCCACGGGTAATCTCTTCCATTTCTTTCATGAAATGTCTCTTGGCTTACATGCTTCTATTTCCTGTGTCAATATGGGCCCAAAATACATTCGAGCAAAAATCGATTCCGGCGGGGCTTTTCTCCACTAGCAATCAGACTTTTGCCACCAACACCAGCGTCTCTACTCAAACGATATCGACCACTTCTGGAAATTACGCATTCACCCATTGGACATTAAACGGTGCCCGTATGAATGACGCCAACGGTCAGGCTCTCCATAAGGTACAGTTCAACCTCACTGCAAACACAGTTGCGATCGCTCATTACCTCAACAACTCGATTGATTCTGATTTCGACGGAATCCCCGACTGGAGCGAAATAAAATCATCCGGTAATCTCGACCAAGCAGCATCCTCCGATCTCGACGGGGACGGTTTCCACCTCGAACACGAAGTCCGACTCGGTTTGAACCCCTCAATCAAGGATAATGTAACTGAGGGTGGCATCTCAATACGCCGTTCGAGTAAGGTCTTTGTCAATCTAGGCGGGGCAAGAAAACTAACCATTCGGAGTAATCCGGCCGGCCTAGTATCCTCTCAAATCACTTATCCCGAAGTTAATTCAACCTACAACTCTCCTGCCATCAATGGATTGAGCAACGGATATTACTTCTCTCACTGGGAAGTCAACGGGCTTAGGCAAGCTGATTCCAAAGGAGTTGGGCTCAGCAAGACTACTCAGGTAATGTCGGTAGACAAAGAAATTGTAGCTAAATATTTTAAAGACGATGTTGACTCTGATAATGACAAAATTCCTGACTGGTACGAATGGCGTGAATTCGGTCACCTTTCTTTCAGTAGTACTTCCGATCCAGATGGGGATGGCTTCTCTGTTGCTGACGAGAGAAGGTTTGGATTAAGTGCATTGATTGACGACAATATTACGGAAGGTGGAATTTCAATCCGAAGATCCGCTAAAATGATCGTTAATTTGGGAGGAGCCAGCAAGGTTACCTTAAAAAGCTCACCTCCCGGTCTGATTCCTTCTCGCATAACTTTCCCCGAACTAAATTCGACCTTCACATCCACCTCCTTAAACGGACTTTCGAACGGGTATTATTTTTCTCATTGGGAAATTAACGGCGTACGACGGGCAGACCCAAAAGGGATTGCCCTTGGTAAAGTCACCGAGGTTTTAAACGAAGATAAACAAATCATAGCTAAATACTATGATCAAAACCTCGACTCTGACTCAGACGGCATACCTGACTGGTATGAAATGCATGAATTTGGCCATTTAACATATTTTGGTAACTCCGACCCAGATGCTGATGGTTTTTCACTCGCTGATGAAAGAAAATTTGGCTTAAGCGGTGTGATTATGGACAATGTTAAACAAGGCGGCATTTCCTCACGCCGAGCAACCAGGCTTTCCTATGTTAGAGACCCCAACGACTCCACCGATACCGACGGAGACGGTCTAACAGACACTCAGGAAATTCAGCTCGGCACCAATACAAAAAAAACCGATACCGATGGAGATGGATTTTCCGACTCTCAGGAAGGTGTCGACGGTACCAACCCTCTCAGTGCTTCCTCTTTCCGAAATGTCGCTCCATCTCGTGTAGTTGCTCCCATATTTGGTCTCTCGGTGGAGGAAAACCGTTCAATTGGCAGCTTCGTGGGCAACTTCTCCGCCAACGATGGAAATGACCCCGGCAACACCGGGACCTATTCTTACTCCTTCGTCGATACGAACGAAACAAATGACAACACCCAATTCAATCTGGAATCCAACGGTACTTTAACGACCAATCAGGTATTTGATTACGAACCCCTCGCTGAACTCAATGCCACCGATCTTTACATCCGTGTTCGCGTCAGCGATTCCGCTGGTCTCTTTGTGGAAAACAACTTCACCATTTCCATCCTTAATGTAATCGAGGACTTTGACTCCGATGGCATCGAGGATCATCTTGATTCCGATGACGACAACGACGGTTTTCCCGATGCCGATGAACTCGCCGCTGGCACCGATCCGCGCAACGACAAATCCCTCCCCAACTTTCCTCCTTCCACCCTCGATCTGCGCGGCAATACCGTATTGGAAGGCCTACCTGTCGGTTCATTGGTGGGGCAGCTTACCGCAACCGATCCCGACGCCAATTCCACCTTCACCTTCTCCCTCGTGGACGGAAGCGGATCTGCCCATAATCAGAATTTCTCCATCGATGCAAACGGCACCCTTCGCACAGCCACCATTCTGGATTTCGAATCCAATGACATCGCTTACCATGTTCGTGCCATCGTAACTGATGAATTCAACGCCTCCCTCGAAGGCAATTTCACAATCTCCCTACTCGATGCCCTGCCTCCCTTCGTACAAACTCTTCCAACTGTAGGATCCACCGGGCAAAAAATCACCCTCTTCGGCGAAACCGATCCAGGCCTCCCCCTCCTCAACTACGGCTTTGGAATCGGACAAAGCTCCCTCCTTTCTAATCTCACCACCTGGAACGGCACCGAACTGACAGACTCCAACTTCTCCACAGAAATTCCCCTTGCCGAACTTCAACCGGACACTAAGTATTTCTTCCGGGCCTTTGCCCGCAATGCCGAAGGAACCTCCCATGGCACAGTCCAATCCTTTATCACTCCACCACTCTCCTCCTCCACCGCTCGTCCCTGGTGGGAATCGATTCCTGAAATCGCCGGTGGATGGCACACCTCACCCTGGCTGGGTTCCTTTCTCGCTTACACTAACGGTTGGATCTATCATGCCGATCTCGGTTGGCTCTATGCCCATTCCGGCACGAATGCCGATCTCTGGCTCTGGTCCTCCGATAAAGGCTGGCTCTGGACTGGTCCCGGTATCTACCCCCATCTTTTCCAAAACTCCTCCGCCAGCTGGCTCTACTTCATCATGAAGAAAGACGGAGTTGCCCGCTTTTACGACTACTCCACCAAGTCGATCAAGTAACTGGTAAGAAATAAGTTTAGACCTCAAGTATTTTACTGAGAAACGATATATGATAAAAGTAGACAAAAGACTTCGCTTATGGAGTCGACTCCCATACGCACACAAATAAACGATAAATCAATAAATACT
>JAQXBH010000083.1 GCA_029252505.1 Opitutales bacterium
GGAATGGTCTATGCCGCGGGGGGAGACTTTACCTATCTACAATGGGGAATCGGTTCCATTATTGCCCGAGTAATTGTGGGTATATTTTTCGTCCGGGTATTTTATCAAAGAGAAATTTATAGTCCTTATGATTATATGGGAAATCAATTGGGAGTAGGTGCCAAACGTCTCGCCACCCTGATCTTTCAGATTGGTGGAATACTCGGACAAAGCGTTCGCGTCTTAGTTGCCGCCCTTGCACTGAAAGTAGTCACTCCACTTGAATTCCACCACTGTATCTGGATCATCGGCTTATTTGCGGTGGGTTGGACCCTCATGGGCGGAATGAGAACAGTCATTTGGACCGATGTCATGCAATTTTTTCTGTTTGTGGGAGCAGGATTACTGTCCCTGATCTGGATCATTTCTTCCCTCGAGAACGGATGGACCGAATTTGTCCAGGTTTCAGGCGATGCAGGAAAATTCACATTCCTCAACCTAAGCAAGGACCCCGCTGTGGGCTTTACACTATGGGTTGCCATTATCGCAGTACCCTTCCAAAACCTCAGTGCCTTTGGAGTGGATCAACTTAATGCGCAAAGAATGTTTTGCTGTCGGGATGCAAGTGACGCACGCAAGGCAATGATTACCAGTTCTGCTGCCCTTCTACTCACCACTCTCATGCTGCTTGTCGGAGCTGCTTTATTTGCTTATTACGAGCCTTTCAGAATGGCCGGCACCGAACCGGCCATTTTTTCGGAAGACAGTAATTACATCTTCCCCGTATGGATTGTCACTGAATTACCCGTTGGCCTAAGGGGTCTCATTCTTGCCGGAATTTTTGCCGCCGCTATTTCGAGTCTGGATTCCATACTCGCCGCTCTGTCCCAAACCACAATATCACTCTTCCGCTCCGAAAAGCCAGGTAAGGAAAAACTCCAAAAAGAATTGCTTTACTCCCGTGCCCTGGTCCTATTTTGGGGCATTGCCCTTTCCGCCTTTGCCATCGAACTCGACTCGCTCCGGGGTAAAGTAAATGTGGTGGTTTTGGCATTTGGAATGATATCCTACACCACCGGCCCCATGCTTGGCATGTTCCTTGCCGCACTCTTTACCCCTCGAGTGCAGGCAAAAGGTCTGGCCATTGGTTTTCTGCTTTCCTTTACCCTCGTCGCTTACCTCAGACCTGACATCTATCAAGTTCTGCTTAATTTCAACTTCATCTCTCAGGAACAAGCACTTGCATGGAGTGGGCTACAGGAAATAAATGGAAATTTAAAACCCACAATTCACACTGCATGGGCCTGGCCGATAACTGTGTTTATCACTTGGGGTACCGGTTTACTTTTCTTGAGAAAAAGATAATGAGTCCAAGCAAAATAAAACTCTTCCCCTTTCCACAAAAGCTGAAACTTTTCTCGGACTGCTTTCCCATTCCATCTACCTTCCCGTTACACCTGGAAGAAGAGTCCTTTCATGTTTTGGAACCTTATCTATCAAGGCGGGGATTTTCTCCCGTAGACCAAAGTGAAAATGCACTTATTTCAATCCGTAAAGAAGAAGTTTCTCATCCAAAGGGCTATCTTTTGAAGATTACTCCCTCCCAAATAACTTTATCTGGAAATGAGACAGAAGGAATTTTCCATGGCCTCCAAACCCTGTTTCAAATTCTTGATAACCCCGAGTACATACACAATCTGCCCTGCCTCCAGATAGAGGATTATCCTCTGTTAGACAGAAGGGGATTCATGTTGGATGTAAGTCGATGCAAAGTCCCCTCCATGGACTCACTCTATTCATTAATCGATCTTCTTGCCCAACTTCGTATTAATGAACTCCAACTTTATATTGAGCACACCTTTGCCTTTCAAGATCATGATACGGTATGGAAGGACTCATCCCCTTTTTCCGGACGGGAAATTCAGTTAATTGACCAGTATTGCAAAGAAAGATTCATCGAACTCGTTCCTAACTTAAACTCCTTTGGACATTTTGAAAGATGGCTCAGGCACGACCAATATAAACACCTCGCCGAATGCCCACAGGGATTTAAGAGAGAGAATCCATATATGGTACGGGATCATGGCACCACACTTAAGCCTAATCAGGAAAGTTTGGATTTTATTGACTCCCTCTATTCGGAATATCTCCCCCACTTTTCCTCCAACAAGTTTAATGTCGGAATGGATGAACCCTGGGAACTGGGTCAAGGATGGAGCAAAAATAAAATCGAACAGGTGGGCAAAGACCAGGTCTATCTCACTCACCTGGAAGGAATTCGTAAATTGGTGAAATCCCATGGCAAAGAAATGCAGTTCTGGGCAGATGTCCTCCTCGAAAATCCGGAAAATGCCAAAAAACTGCCCCTCTCCACCTCTCCAATTATTTGGGGCTATGAACCGGATCATCCTTTTAATCAACAAGCTCGGACGATCGCTTCTTGCGGACTGTCCTATTGCCTCGCTCCCGGCACAGGTACATGGAGAAGCTTTTCCGGAAGATGGGAAAACACCTGTGAAAATATTGACTCAGCAATTACGAATGCAATCGAGCATAGGGCTCAAGGAATCCTGCTTACCAGTTGGGGGGACTGTGGAAATCATCAACCCTGGGCCACTCTGTATCCCCCATTACTGTACGGAGCAAGTAAAGCATGGAATGGCCAATCCTCAGACGAAAACGACATTGTACAGGCCTTAGGAACCCTAGTCTACGGACACCACGAACCTTCCCAGTCCTCCGCTCTTATTGAGTTAGGGAAACTGGACCGAGTACTAGGATCAAATATTGCCAACACCAGTCTATGCTGGCATCTGCTCTTTGCTCCACTTCCACAAAAGCTACTTGATTTTATTCGCGAAAATCATACCACCCAGCAATTAAAAGAAGGGATTTCATTCCTTCAATCAGTGGAGAGATCAAATGCAAACTCCACTAGGGCCCCTGGGTCAAAGTTAATTGAAAATGAAATTTCATTGGGCGTGCAACTCTCCACCATTGCACTCCAAAAAGGAATCGACATGCTCGAGGGAAATGACATTTCAAAACTGTCCCAAGAGGATGAACTTTTTACCTTTTATGAGGAAATTTGGCTGTCACGGGCAAGACCCGGAGGGCTAAGTGAAAGTATAAAATTACTCCGTAAAGAAATTGGTCTCCCCTAACTAAAAGTAACCAATTGGTCACTTAGCTCGGGCAACTCGCTCCCGATCGCATCGCAACGAATACGTCCCTCCTTGGTCAGTTGGTAATTTCCACCCTGATTTTCTGCTAACCCTTCGGAAACCAAGGCATTTAAAAAGTTTATAATTCCAGAAAACGCAGACGGATCGATTACAAATCTCTCGGCAATTCTGTTTACCTTTACTCCCTTGTTCATTCGTAAACCAAATAGAATTGCATCGCGGGCTATCTCATGATTATCCAATTCAGTACATTCCTCATAACTTAAAGGTTGCCCAGAAAGTAATGCTTGAGCCCATTGCTCAATATTGGAAAAATTCTTACGTCTTACCCCGTTGATCTGACTCGAGGCAGACGGCCCGTATCCAATCCAGTCATTCATTTCCCAGGTATTCACATTATGTCTGCACTCCATTCCAAGTTTTGCATAATTCGAAACCTCGTACTGGCCAAAACCCTGCCGAGGCAAATAGTCCCATGCCCACTCGTAAAACTCTGCCTCGCGCTCCGGATCAAGACTAATAGCACCCTTGGCTAATTTTGCGTACAAAGCGGTATCCTCCTCGAAGGTCAGGCAATAGGTCGATAAATGGTCCGGATCAAGTTCCACGACTTTTTGCAAGTCATCCTTCCAATCACTTAATTGTTGCCCGGGTGCCCCAAAGAGGAGATCCAGATTAACACTCTTAAAACCGGCATTCCTAACAAATTCATAGGCCTCCAAAGCTCTGGGTACATTATGATCCCGGCCCAATTCCTTCATGAAAATCGGATTTAATGTTTGAACACCCAAGGATAAACGATTGATTCCAGCCTCTAAAAACGCCTCCATTTTCTCCGGATTAATCTCATTTGGTGCCACCTCCACAGTCCATTCACAATTGGGTAATACTCCAAATTGTCTAATAAGTTCACCCAATTTTTTAATTTGAAGAGCGGACAGCAGTCCCGGAGTTCCTCCACCAATAAATACAGTGGAAAACTTTTCTTCCGGTAAATGAGCCTGAAAATCTTTCTCTAAGGCAAGAAAATACTGTTCAAAGCCCTTTTTGCTTGGTCTCTCTTGGTAAAATGCGCAAAAGTCACATGTGGTTGAACAAAACGGAACATGAACATAGAGTCCTAACTCCTTACTATTTGAATCTTGCATTTTTTAAACGAATCTAGTCTACCCATTTACAGTACTATACCGAATAACAGAACGATGAAAAAACTGAACACTACTTACATACATATCCTCTTGTCCCTTACCCTTGCATTTTTTGCAAGTTGTAACCAACCAAGTTTTATAAACTTAACCTCTACGAATTTAAGCCAAAATCCATCCGGTAT
The DNA here is from genome assembly GCA_029252505.1 of Opitutales bacterium. Taxonomy (GTDB): domain Bacteria; phylum Verrucomicrobiota; class Verrucomicrobiia; order Opitutales; family Seribacteraceae; genus Seribacter. Next base: position 4,495 of record JAQXBH010000083.1, read on the forward strand.
TTATACATTGCAGACTGAACTCGATATCCAAGACCGCTTAGTAAGCCCAGAATCGATCCAGGTATTTACGGTAGTCGGGGGAGAGAGCATTCCCATGGTGAAGGATCCAATCAACCCAAACCTTTGGAGTTGCGATTATAAATTACCCCCCGGTTTTGATGAAGCTACCTATTATTTCCGAACGACCTACAATGTGATCAGCGATTCCGGCAATGCCTATCCGAGAGAACTGAAGAGTGATTTACTAGTTTTTCGATTGGAAAATCGTTATGTGGGCAATCTCGCTTCCTACCGCGGTCCGGTCGGAGTTGAAATTGCAGTCCAAGGTCGCGGTTTTACCAAATACGACTCCATTACAATGGGAGAGAAAGCAACAACCACCCGCTATTTATCAGAAAACGAACTTCGTTTTACAATTCCGTCCCTACCCTCCGGAATTGACTATGCAGTACAATTAATCGGTGGTCCACACGGAGCATTGGATATTGGAAACTTTCGGATAGATGAAAGTATTCTTGCAGTTATACCAACCTCCCTGGAAATTAAGTCTGGTGATACCAATACCCTGCTCTTTAAAATTGACTACGAGGCACCGGAAGGTGGTTTGGACATCTCAGTGAAGACTGATATTCCCGAATCTGTCATTATGCCGGAAGCGGTCATAACTGCAGGAAATAAAACAGTGAACATTCGCATTAAGGGCGGAGCCATTGGAGAAGGTAAGTTGGTTATTTCCGCCCCAGGGTATCAAGGCACTGAAGTACCAATTCGGATATTCTGATCCGTTTCACTAGGTTAAATAACAGAGCGATGAACTCATCGCCCAGTCCCCTGACGAAGCAGGTTTCAGTGGTCATTCCCACCCACAACCGATTAGATCTTCTTCGGCGTGCCCTCCATTCCGTTCAGGCACAAACCCTGCCCCCACTAGAAACAATAGTAATTGATGATGGTTCCACTGATGGAAGCCAAAACTTTCTTGCTACCGAGTTCCCTACTGTCCAATGGATTACCCAATCCAATCATGGAGTCAGTCATGCCCGAAATCAGGGAATTAAACAAGCAAAGGGCGAATGGATTGCCCTGCTCGATTCCGATGACACCTGGCAACCAAACAAACTGGAAGAGCAGAATAACTTCTTGCTGGAAAACTCCGACCTTTCTTTTTGTCATACTGATGAAGCATGGATACGCCATGGTAAACCAGTCTCCCACCCCCCTTATTTGGACAAATCAAGCGAGAATATTTTAAAAAAAAGCCTCACCCGTTGTATAATTTGCCCCTCCTCCGCTCTACTCCACAGGAAAATATTCCAAGCCGTGGGTCACTTCGA
>JAQXBH010000084.1 GCA_029252505.1 Opitutales bacterium
ACTGATAATCCGTCCTGTCCGTCAATTACCTCGGAAACCCATGTCTTCACACGTTCCTCCAGGAATTTCAGTTTTTTATGTGCACCCGGATCAGAGGCAAGAGCTTTGAAGCTTGTCTGTAGATCAGTTTCCGCGGCATCTGACTGACCGAGCATTTCCTGAAGAGCCTGCAAGCAGTTTTGAACCGTTTTTTCATTCACTTCGTCCTCATCATGCTGAAGAGGTTCAAGATAGTGAGGTGCTGCATGTTGCTTAATAACCGGAGCGCTTGGCCCCGCATCCTTGAAAAGCTTGAATGCGGTATCCTGAGCATTCTGACTGAATAAACTACGTTGATTAAACTCAAGACTAGAGAGCCAGTTTAATTCCTGCCTAAGTAACTTGAATTGTTTTCGTGAAGATTCCTCATCCTCTCGAGTAACTGATCGTATCACATCGGCTTTCATGGTGGGTGCCAATGTGGTAATTTCTTCAAGAATTTCGACTGTCCTCTCCAACACATTTTGCTGAGTTTGCAAAAATGATATTGCTGATTGAAGATACTCCTCAAGATTTTCCTTTGTCTTTAAAGGAATCTGATCATCTTTAATCGGTAATTTTTTTCTAGTTTTTTTAGAAAGTCGCAATCGCATACTTGTAGTTATTGAACTGATTTAGTTTTGATACATATCAAGAGATGAATCAAGCTGAAACCTTTAGCCTATGGTTTGATCCGCCCGCCCAAGAGAACTTAAAGAATAAGTTCCTCCCCCAATCAGCCTTTCTCCATCATAGAGAGCCAAGACTTGACCTGGAGTGAGAGCCCGTTGAGGACTCTCAAAAATAATTTCCGCTTTTGTGGAATTGATTGGACGATAGAGCAGGGGGACAGATGCATCTCGATAGCGCGGTTTCCCCAATAATTGGACCGGTTGAACGGGAGGATTTGCTGTAAGAAAAGAGAGGGATTCAATTTCATACTTACACCCCCATAAAGTAGGCTCGTCTTCGTGGTCAAAAGCAACGATTAGTTGATTGTCAGCCTCATTCTTACCCGTAACTACAAAATTTTCATTATCCCTATTGGACGGCACACCAATTCCACGCCTCTGACCTAAGGTATATCGATGTAAACCTTTATGCTCTCCAACTACCCGCCCTTCGGTCGTTACAATCTCGCCGGGTTGATCGTCGAGAAAATTAGATAAAAATTCGCCTATTTTTACTTTTCCAAGAAAGCAAATTCCTTGACTATCTTTTTTTTCCGCTACGGGAAGATCATATTTCTTGGCAATCTCACGTACTTCTGGCTTTGTAATCTCCCCCAAAGGAAAGCGGGCGCTTTCAAGTTGATTCCTGGTAATGCGGGCAAGGAAATAAGACTGATCCTTATTTTTATCTATTCCCTCCCACAATTCAGCGGTAGAATTTGAATTTTTTACCCTTCGGCAATAATGTCCTGTCGCGAGGGAAGAAAAGCCATTTTCTTCCGCATATTCTAGTAATGCTCCAAATTTCATCGCTCGATTGCATAAAATATCCGGATTAGGAGTAATTCCATTTTCATAGCCTCGAACCATGGGTAACACCACTTCATTTTGGTAAAAATCAATAAAGTTTACGACAGAAAATGGGATACCAATTAGTTCCGCTACCGAACGGGCATCCTTTAAATCACGCGCGCCAGGACAATCCCCCAATAAATCTTCCTCGTGCTCCCAAGTTCGAACATAAACACCCGAAATAGTATAGCCCTGCTCTTTGAGCAATAAGGCAGAAACCGCACTATCAACACCGCCTGAAAGGGCGACAAGAATTGGTTTATCTGAGGAATCATTCATTTCGGTAGCATGTAATAATTCATTCTTTTAAAATGAGCAAAATTTTTCGATTGGCTCAAGCGAAAGAGTAGATAAGAAAATAAGCTATGTATTCTCGAGGTGGGCATGTTTGTATGGAAACTATTAATAATGGCTTAGTCTTTTTAGAAAAAGATTGGGACGGTGGACCTTTACCCGAAGATCTGGTTGAAGAGTCTGGAATGATTGGCTCAATGTTCTCAATCGTCGAGAGTGAAAAGTCTGCTCGATTGGGAGGGTATGTGAAGAATGAAGGAGAGGTCCATTTTTTGATTAATAAAAATGACTACCCATTTCTTACACTAGATAGTAAAAGAATATTCCTTGCTACAGATTTTAATGGTTGGACTAAAGCAATTGGCAACCCGCAATGGGAATTATTACCAAAGAAATCGACAGAAAACATCATACAATTGTCAATCGATTGGAAAGTTGCTCTGGAGTTGAAGACATTCTCGTTTAAATTCGTTACAGAAGATAAAGTCTGGCTTGAACCTAATGTTCCAGTTTCAAGAAGTGAGATTAATGAGCTCGGATCAAGAAATTTCATTTTTGACCCAAATAGAACTGGACGGGATATTGTGTGTTTTGAGTTAATGGAAGGACCAAGAAAAGAGAAGTTGGATCGATGGCTGAATGTAGTTCCAAATGGAAAATTTGGTTACAAGCAGACTTTGGAAGGTAGCTCCTTTCGAGTTTTTGCTCCACGAGCGGTTAAGATGGAATTACTTTTGTATAAAAAGGAAGAAATAGAACGCCACCTGATGTCTCTGAATCAAGATGGAAGTTGGTCCATTACTCTTTCGGATAATTGCGAAGGATTGCCCTATAAATACGCGGTTCACCATGTAATAAGAAAAGGAGAGTCTATGCTTTTTGAAAAAGAAGTCGTGGACCCCTATGCTCGCGCAATGGACGGAAGGAATGGGCCTGGTCTCGCATTAACCGTACAACCGTCAGAAAAAAAACACCATTTTCACACACCCAAAAAACAAGACCTAATCATTCTCGAGACCCATATCCGGGATCTACTTACAAATGCACCTATTCCTTTATCTGAGAAGGAAAGGATGGAGTTTCGGGGACTTTCAAAATGGCTCCAATCCGAAGATTGCTATCTTCGCAAACTGGGAGTGAATGCAATCGAAATCCAACCCATTCATGAATTTGATGCCCGCACAAAGGAGGAGTACCATTGGGGATATATGTCAGTCAATTTTTTTGCACCCTCGTCTTCCTATGCAAGTAATGGAAAAGATGGTTCTGCCGTGCACGAATTCAAAAGCCTTGTCGACCGGTTCCATGAGGCAGAACTAGCCGTTATCATAGACGTGGTCTATAATCATGTTGGAGTTCCGTCCCACCTTTCTTTTCTGGATCGTGAACTTTATTTCTCAACTGATGAAAACGGAAACCTGAATAATCATAGTGGTTGTGGAAATGATATTCATGCAGAATCTGGTGCAGTACGAAAGCTTGTGATTGATAGTTTGATCTCGATGATCAATGATTTTGATATTGATGGCTTTCGATTTGATCTTGGTGAACTCTTAGGAATTAATCTTCTATCTGAAATTGAGATCGAGTTACTAAAGGTAAAACCCGACATAATATTAATTGCTGAACCCTGGAGTTTTAGGGGACGTTTGCCTGAAGAAATAAATCAGACGGGATATAGTTTATGGAGTGATAATTGTCGTGAGAAACTCCTCAATTTTGTTCGAGGCAATGGCAAACAATGCGAAATCATTGATTTACTCAAGGGAAGGTTGGACCAGCAAAATACTCATCCGTGGCAATCTATTAATTACCTTGAGTCTCATGATGACCTCACCTTCGTTGATCGTCTTTGCTCCCCAGACGAATGGGAAAACGCCAGACCTCCGAGTCAAGTAATTGCCCAGGCGAAACTTGCCATTGGATTACTGCTGCTCTCACCCGGCATCCCGATGATTGCATCTGGGCAGGACTACTTACGAAGTAAAAACGGCGTTCAAAATACTTATCAAAGAGGGGACTTAAATGCCCTCAAATACAATCTTTTTAAGGAAACTCAAGATTTCCATAATTGGACAAAAGAGCTCATTTCATTACGCAGTTCGAAAGAAGGTGAACTCTTCCGTCCTTATCACTTTATGGCAGAAGATCGCTACATCAGTGTAAAAGGTCCTCATGACACCATCGCCCAAATTATTTTTGCAGAAAGTGATATCGAAATACCTTATTGTTTACTCATTTTAATAAACCCAAGTGGTTATGAAACTAATATTCCTTTACCTGAAATTTGCCACGGTAAAAAGGAAACTATTCTGTTAGGGGAAAGTGATTCGCAACTTGGTACTATTCAACCTCTTTGCCTGCAGGTTTGGAAAATCATTCTATAACTCGGACGAAAAGTAATGAATGACACTTTTTCAATCTTCATTTTAATGGGGAGAAAGAATTTATAATATTTTCCGCAATTCCATATCGCAGGTTGTGAAAAGAATGAGTAATGCTCGTTAATTGACAAAACTTCAAAAGTTCCATGATAGCTAGGAGTGCAGCGGGGAAAACATCCGCACGATCGGCAGGTAAAAGGGGAAACTGCTGACAACGGGAGGCCAAATCTAATCCATTCATTTTATTTGAAATTACTTTAATTGAATCTTCATTGAGTTTAGATTGCTGCTCAAAATCGAGTTGATTCATCGAAGAAATTAGATGCCTGAGAAATACGATTGACCCTCCTGAACCTACAAGGTGTGAACAATCCTTAAGTAAAACCACGCAACTATCCGCCAAAGTGGAAAAGACATGGTTCTGTAATCTTACAATACCTTCTTGACCCGGTTTGTTCGCTAGATTACCCAAAAACTGCTCCGCGAGTACAACGGCTCCCAAAGGTAGACTCTTCACACTTTCGCATGTCCCATTGCAAATCCGCATAATCTCCATACTGCCACCACCTAAATCGATAGCACAAAATGTGGAAACATGATTAAGGGCGGGATCTGTTAATAATCCACTGGCGATAAAAAAAGCTTCTTCTGCACCACTCAAAATCTCAATATTCAAAGAAAAGAGATTTTGTACTTCTTTAATTAAAAGGTCCGCATTTTCAATTCGACGAAGTGCTTCTGTTGCAACAATACGGGTTTTAACAGGGGAGAATGGAGTTGCAAATGATAGAAGTTGGTCAATTACCTTGATCGTAGTATCCCTCATTATAACAGAAAGAACTGGGCGTTCCTGCATTAAAGAAGTACCCAGTCGACAAGGATAACTTTTCTCTGCTACCGACACCAGTTTTCCAGTGTTACTTTTAGCCGCGATTAAAATTTTTGTAGTGTTGGAACCAATATCTAAAACCGCAATATTCATCCGAATAAGATTTGATTACAAATTGTATCCATCTGGTGCGATAACCAATGTAAACTCTCCCTTGGAACTGCTCGTTTTCATTTTCTCTAAAATTTCCGATACGGTTCCTACATAAAAAGTTTCATGAATTTTTGTAAGTTCTCTCGATATACAAATCAATCGCTCTGATCCTAAGGTGTCATGAATTCCGAGCAAAGTCTTCTCAATTCGATACTTTGATTCATAAATAACGATAGAACCTTCAAAATCTTTCCATTGTTCAAAAACCCGTTGAGCAGCGGCCGATTTTTTAGGTAAAAAGCCAAGATAAAGAAATTGATGAGTGGGTAATCCAGAGGCAGCCAAAGTAGT
>JAQXBH010000092.1 GCA_029252505.1 Opitutales bacterium
CCAAACCGTCCACACAAGGATACTCTAGTTGATTAAATAATCAATGGGTGAAATTTTCAATATTTTGTATTTCGATCTCATAACATATTTGTTTGTTAAATCCCTTTATTTTCCATCAATAAGTTTATTTGGATTGTTTGATTTTGAATGAAATACAAAATCATTCTCAATATCTAATATACAAGTTATTAACTTCGCATTATCTATTCTTAATAATTTATTGTTTTTATTGGTTAAGGCAGTTTTTGTATATGTAATTTAAGATGGATATTTCACCTAAATTTACAATGACGACTAAATTGAAAATGGAAGAAGTACAAATAAAACGCTATTTTCTTCCTCACCAATGTACCCAAACTAAAAGTCATAATTCCAATCATGTTGCACTGGCAATTAATAATCATCCAAGCCAGTAGATCCATTTTTATTCGCGAATTAAAAGATTCACCACGATATGAAAAATCACTAATTCAAAAAATCAATTGTTGCATCTAAATCTTGTATTACAAAGCTAAGAGAGAATAGAGTTTGTCTGTGTAATGTAACTGCCCCCCAAAAAAAGCACAACTGATTTGTAAAATTTTCAAATTTTTAAATCTACATTTATATCGAAATTTCATCGATTGCTAATTTGTTTCTTGGCGTACGATTAAATCTTCAATTACAAATGTAATCTCTTTTGAATTCAAATCCTGCACGATAAAAAACCGTTGGGAAATTAATGTTTGTAAGCCATTCACACACGAAAAATATCTAATCAACAAATGATATACTTTTGTCACCCATCTAATAAATACTAAATTATTAAAAATAATATATCCCCCCGCCCTCTGGTTAACTTTACATGAAAAAATAGTAAATAATTAAATCATTTAAAAGTACGACTGAATATAAATAGCGGAAATATTAATTATTTTATTTAATTTCGTCAGATTGTTCTATTTTCTGTTGTATTATAATAGTGGAGCACAACAAAAATTCTAATAATGAAGATTTTCTTCGTTTACTGGCCAAAAGTGAACCTATTGTACGCGGGTATTTACGATCGTTGATCCAGGACCACCACGACATCTCAGATGTCATGCAAAATGTTTTTATTGTTTCATGGAAAAAATATTCGCAATTTAAAGGAACAGATGATGATTTTTGCAAATGGGCGTGCGTAATTGCCCGATACGAAGCACTTAAACACCGACAGAACAAGAAGCGGGACCGATTTGTTCTGGGTACCGACATCCTCGACAAGATCGCAGACGAGGGATTAGAAAACACTGCGGAGAGTAGCCAATGGCTTCACAACTTAGAGCATTGCCTTACCCAACTATCTCAATCAAATCGAGAATTAGTCCACAATGCATATTCCCCTGAAATCTCAATCAAGGACTATGCGAAGGAGTGCAATACCACCGCAGATGCTCTCTACCAAAAGTTACGCCGCATCCGTACAAGTCTATCTAATTGTATGGATAAACTAGCCCCCCAGGAAGGGTAAATAAGGGAGCCAATCAATTTTCTTACTATGAAAAAAAATAGACTTATCGCACAGTACTTCGAAGGGACCTTACCCCAAGAAAACTGGCAAGAATTATCAGAATTTCTCACCCAATCACTTGATGCCCGTAGGGAGTTTCGAAAAATGGCGATACTCGACGACAAACTTCGTACAGACTCTTTATCGCCGGCAATACCATTACCCACCACGCGAATCACTCCCACAGTGTGGAACAAAACACCCTGGGTTATTGCAGTAGCGTGCCTGGTGGTTGCTTTTATTCTAATATTTCAAAATTCGCAGGACAGTCATTCCGAATCCCAACATTACACAGATATTGATTCGAACCAGGATGACTCGCAAAATGTAATTGCGACTCTGTTAAATTTTGAAAACCCAATCTTTGGCGAACAGCGAACCACTGCAGACAAAGACTTCAACATTGGAAAATACGAGCTCAAGTCTGGTTCTATTCATTTACGTTTCAAATCTGCAGTGGATTTTATTTTTAAAGGTCCGGGATCTTTCGAAATTCTCGGATCAAAGAGTCTTTTTATAGAGAAGGGCGAAGTCCGAACGATGGTACTGAATGAAGAAGGCCATGAATTCACAATTCTTACACCAAGCTCAAAATTCATCGATTGGGGAACGGAATTTTGTCTTTCAATTAATCCAGGTAGAAAAGATAAAATTGATGTGCTGAGTGGTTTAGTTGAAATTCAGGATGCAGAAACAAGCAAGTCAATTTGCCATGTTAAAAGGAATAACTTCGTAACGAAACAATCTGAACATTGGGAAGGCGAATTCTTCCAAAGTAATTACATTCAAATACCCAGCATGATGGGGGGGACAAGAAAGATTCAGAGGATGAACAGTTACTCCCGCCAAAGCGATATACTTGCAACCTTCGACTTCAGCACTGCACACTGGCGTGGAAAAAACTCTCAATCGGGAGTATCTGCCGATATCAAGTCCAAATTGCCAGAGCAATATAACTCAATAAAAGATAAAATTCACGGCAACCGATATATAATTAATAAAACGGCAAAGAGTCCCTTCAGTCATGGAGTCCGTCATCTGGGAGACTGGGGTCCAGGAAGATGGGGAAATACTAAAGCCTTATCCCTCCATGATAGGGACAGTCATGTAATAATTGACATTGACGGTAAGTTGAAAAATTTATCGTTTCATACTTGGCTAAAAATTGGCAATTGTGAGATGGCCAACTCTCTCATCTTTGGATCTCCGACATGGGATAAAGAAGGCGACTTCCTACTGGAATTCACGCGATCGAAAAGAAAGCCGTTTCTTTCCTTTTGGGGACAAAGCGAGATGGATTACAAAAAGGATGTTCAAACTCACCTTGATTTTGAATGGAACCTTATCGCTTTAACCATCGAAGATATCGGAACTTCCTTAAACTGTAAGTTGTACCTAAATAACCAACTTATTACTGAGCAACAGACTCACGGTTTAGACTACATCAAACCCGACAGAATAATCCTGGGCAACATGCGAGGAAGTCAGGGTTTTGCCCCATATTTCATTCGACCACTAAAAGCAGACATAGACGAATTTATTATCTGGAATCGTGTGCTATCCGAAAAAGATATCCAAAATTTATACTCTCAGGGTAAACCATTCCAACACTATCTTACCTCCACAACATCAGAACTGTAAAAATATGGTAAAATGCATCGTTATTAAAAATAAAAAGTTTGTCAGTAAAACGGTGGCAACTCAACTACTGGGATATTTGAACAGAAACTCAATTGATCAACTTATACTGAGTAAAAAAATACAGAGTTTTAAAATTAATGGAATCGGCAAATCGCTTATTCCATACGAGCAAATTGAAAACCATCCTCGATTTAATAAAGAAAATGCCACTGGTTTACTTAATTCCACCCGTCTTCATTTGAATTAATTCCATTAATAATTTTCAAATATGAGTATAGAAATTTTCAAAGAACAACCCAACAAGCTTTTAAACTTAAGCCAAGCGGCTCACATTTTAGGATATAAAGATCACCGCAAGGTCGAGCTTTTCATCCAACAGGGTTTGCTGACCTGTTTTAAATTACCTCATAGCAACCGATATAAAATTCCTTATCACGATGTAATGAGATTACCGTCGCTAATTCAAAGTCAGAGCGATTCGGACTCATGATATTGTTCAGTAAAATCCCTTCAATCCCTCCAGTCGAGAAACCAGTATTGAAAGCTCAAGCATAGGAATGGCAAAGAAGAAAACAGATTCTATTTTCAACCAGGAAATAGACCAGGAATTTTCCACCCTCGATCGTTTTGTAAAAATTATAGATGCAAGTCGCATTCTTGGTTTTTCCAGTGTCATATCTGTTCACCAAATGATCGACAGGAAAGAGTTGCATTCTTACTCCCTACCGGGGACCTCTACTACCCGTGTATTATTAAGCGATATATTATCTTTAAAGAGAAAAAAGCAAGAGACAGAATCAACTCAGGATTTCCCAAAAGAGAAGATCAAGAAATCCCGCGGTCGACCCAGAAAATATTAAACCCTTTAGCGAACACCCATTCTATTCACTGATAGTTTTCGTTTAATCGGCACGCATTACAAAGTAACCTTTTAGCCTCTCATTAATCTTTTCCTATTCTTACAATTTTTCAATGGATAATCCTTCGCCTCAATTAATCAAACTTTCAGATGCTGCTCGCTACCTGGGTTATCAGTCCACACAACCCATCAAAAAACTTATTTCAGAAAACTACTTACAGAAATACAAACTTCCAGACTCGAAAAGAGTATTGGTGGATAAAATTGAATTGGAATCCCTCCTTACACCATTTGAGGTAATTGCAGATGTTCCCGGAAAGAAAATGGAACCGGATGAACAAAATACTGACTCCAATGAGTAAGCACTCCTATTTAAAGCAACTTTGTTCGATCTAATTTAAGATCAGGCTTTTCCCTTACAAAGAAGGCCCGCTTTCTGTCTCATTCTCCCTTCTAATTCCTGTCAACAGAGTAAAATCGTAATCGTTACGAAAACGGACAACATTTTTTCTTAATATAATCAAGCACTCCACTAGCTTCGTAAACTCATCATTATGAGTGACTTACAAGCTAAAATCCACCTATTTTCTTTAATCCCTCATGATTTCTTTCAATTTCCACGTATTAAATTAACCCCCAGCGCTAATAGATAGTACAGCATTTCAATCGCTTAGTGTAATAAGTGATTTTCGATGAAAAAACTATAATTTATTAAACAAACCATCTTTTAAAATATTAATTCTTCTATGTACGAATTACCAATCCTCCCATCTACACTGAAACACTTTTTAAAAAAAGTATTCTTACTACCACTGTTTATTTTTGCACATATGCTCCATGCCCAGACCATTGTCCCGGCTGGGCTCGGTTCAATGAATGCCATCCAGCCCGACCGTGAGTCGGCCATTCTCTCCGCTAATTTATTGCGCACCGGGGGGCAGAACCCCACGGTCAAAATTGTCTGGGGAGATGAAGACGG
>JAQXBH010000118.1 GCA_029252505.1 Opitutales bacterium
AACTTTATAACTTGGAAGATGATATCGGTGAGCAAAATGACTTGGTTGAAAAAATGCCAAAAGTGAAAGAAAGGCTGCTCAATTCCTTACACCAATGGCAAAAAAAATCAGGGGCTGATCTACCTGAAAAAAACCCCGGTTATCTAGCTGACAAAGACTTTAGGAACAAAAAATAGATTCAAACGAATTCGACATTCGAAACTTACAACCCTTTTAAACAGAGGAACTCATTGAGATGGAAAAAGACTCAAATGAAACCAAGAACCTCGCAATGGGTGGAAATCAATTATCACTTTTAGGTACATTACCAAAAAACTGTACACGAACTTCAGCAAACTGATTGTGCCTTTGTACCTAAAATGAATCCTGTCCAAAATCCGTAAACTTTTGTTTTCCATTAACTTCTGATTTCTTGGAATAAACCCTCTAGTTTAACTGGTTACTCTCACTTGTTGAAAGTTATCTAGCGATGCCAATACTGCATAAGTTTAGAGAGTAAAAAGCCCAAAAAATAATTTTTATCAAACTATTTCTTGCATATCTACTGATTTAGGCATTTAGTGTATTTACATAATACGCACAATATAATCCTATGAAAAAAATAATCGCATCATTCTTGTTTTGTTTAATCTTAATTAGTTTTTCTTTTCTTATTCGCAATAATGAGGAAAAAGGACCTCCTTTGCAGGTATCTGAGGAACAAAACCTAATTGAAAAAAATGAAGTTTTAAAAGGGAATGAAAATGCGACTGAAACAAAAAAGAATTCTTCCGAAGTCCAGGAATTCCCAATTGCGCAAATCAAAACAAAAAAATTCCAACCAACTACCGAAAATATTTCTTCGAATCGGATTAAGGAAGTATTGGAACAAAATACTGTAGTCGTTGAAGAGTCCACAATCATTCCTCAGGAAAAAGCATCAGATCTTCAAACAAGGCTTTCGTTAATAAGAACAACTTTCAAATACCCACTTCTTATTTTAGAAGAAAAAGGAGACTTCCAAAATCCTCAGCAGGAAATACTCGAATCTGCCCAGGCCCAAGTTGCCGGTCATTTTATTATCCGGCTATTACCTTTTCTTCAAAAAGAAATCATTCAAGAAAAACTTAATGAAATGGGATGTGAATTAGGGTCAGTCATAGGGGAAGATTCATACATAGTTAAAATTAAAGCAGAGCCCACTCTTGATTTACACTTCAATATGAAACAATCCGTTGAAAGCCTTACCGATCTTATTGAAACAGTGGAGCCTGACTATTTTGTCACCACCGTAAAGCTTTCCAACGACACAAAACTTCATGACTTATGGGGAATGAACAATGAGGGACAAACCGGTGGGACCGAAGACAAAGATATCGATGCTCCGGAAGCGTGGGATCTAAACACCGGAAGCAAAGACGTTCTTGTGGGTGTGATTGACACCGGAATTGATCGCAACCACGAAGACCTCAAAGCTAATATGTGGACCAACCCAAACGAAATTGCGGGCAACGGGAAAGACGACGACGGGAACGGATATATCGACGACACATATGGGTGGGACTTTTACAATAATGACAATAATCCACACGACGATGATTCTCACGGGACACATTGTGCCGGTACCATTGGCGGAGTCGGAAACAATGGAAAAGGAGTTGCCGGGGTTTGCTGGAATGTATCCATGGTTGGCATCAAATTTCTTGGTAATGACGGTGGGTATCTTTCCGACGCAATCAAGTCAATTACTTATGCCACCAAGATTGGGGTAAACTTGACCTCCAACTCATGGGGAGGTGGAGGTTATTCTAGCACTCTTAAAAAGGCGATTGACGAAGCCAATCAAAAAGGAATCGGCTTTGTTGCCGCCGCTGGAAACCACAATGGTAATAATGATTCAAATCCAAGTTACCCTGCATCTTATCAATCTGAAAATGTTATCTCAGTCGGAGCTGCTGATCATCGTGGTAAAAAAGCTTATTTTTCCTGTTACGGAAAAACAAGTGTCGATCTTTTTGCTCCCGGTGTAAAAATTTTAAGTTCAGTTCCCGGTAACAAATATGCAAGCTTTCAGGGTACATCGATGGCTGCACCTCATGTCTCCGGAGCTTATGCCCTCATTTTATCAGCAAACCCAACTTGGAGTGTTTCTCAGGTAAAAAGTGCATTAATGAATTCAACCGATGCCGAAGCACTCCTTCAAGATAAATGTGTTTCCGGAGGTACTCTGAATGCCTACAAAGCTCTATCTGTCCAACCTCCAAAAGAAGGGCTAATTACTGTTAACCCTACAAAAATCGATTTTGGGAGAATTGCAAAAGGTGAATCTAAAAGTCTCTCATTTACATTATCTAATACAGGAACTCATTCAGTAAAAATAACAAATGCAACGGTAGAATCTAAGGATTTCACTCTTTCTTTGGCTACTCCAAAAACTGTTGCCATAGGCGAGGAGATCAAAGGCAATATCCTATTTACTGGGAATCAGAACGGTACAATTTCATCCAATGTAATTGTTTTAAGTAACGCACAAATCCAACCCCGCTTAAGCATACCTCTCAACGCGGAGGTTTTCAGCACTCCAAGTTTAGTCGTAACTCCCGAAAGAATGCATTTCGATCTGAACGAAAACGAGATTGAAACCCAGATCTTCACTCTTTCCAACATGGGAGACGCAAACTTGAATTATGAAGTGAAATTCCCAAGTGGAAAAGACTGGATAAGCACTTCTAATCAAGTTTCAAAGAAGGAGTTGAAAACAACATTTGTCGGAGGAAATGGATCCACCGCGAATTACATACAAGTTAATATTCACAATCCAAACGGAATTAATGTTACCGCATTAACCGGTCACTTTAGAGGAACTGGTGAGGTTAATGTTTGGAAAAGAAAAGGGGAAATCGAAGATGCTATTAAATCAACGAATGGTTGGGAACAGGTAGCAACTTCTAAAATTTCCAAATCTGGGGTTTTAGCGAAAAGCATTTCCACAGATTCAGATATCTCGAATAAAAACCTTGCTACCACAAGTTCTTTTCAAAAGACATTTAATACTGACTTTGTATTACAACAGGGAACACACACCCTTTTATTTTCTAATAGAACAATAGGAGTCAAATATACCAACGCACCATTTGGAACCATCTCAGCAAAAGACGATAACCTTTCAATTTATGTTGGTTACGGCACATCTCGAAAAACACCGAGTGAAAGAAGTTCTCTTTACAAAGGAAGAAAATGGAATGGAACCATTCATTACTCTGCTAATAGTACAAATAAAAATGGCATTCTCCTGGCAGGGAAATCGGTTGAAATTAAAGCTATTGGAAAAGAAAAAGAAATGACAAACGCCTATGAGGAAGCTGAAATTCTAATTAGTTCCAATGATCCAGATCAACCTGAAAAATCAATAAATGTAACTGCTCAAAAACTAAGCGAAAAAGGGGGACTCGTTTTCCGACCAGCTACTCTGTCCTTTGAAAATAATTTTGTTGGACAGGCAGACGAAAAAACGGTTTCGATCAGCAATGGAGATACTCAAGCGATCACCATCAAACAATTCGCATTTGATAATTCTGTTTTCACCCACGATTTGAAACTTCCTCTCACCTTAAAAAGTGGTGAAAAGATCGAGAATAAATTTATCTTCACCCCAGTAAAATCAGGAAAAATTTCAAGCACAGCAACCATCCTAACGGACGAGAACGACCTAAAATTAAGAAATTATTCTGTTAGCGGAACCGGAATAATTGCTCCATCCATGATGGTAAACCCTAAGTCTTTTTCTGCTACTCTAGCTATGAATAAAGAAAAGAATCTGTCCCTTTACATTTCGAATAATGGAGGAAGCCCACTTAACTGGAATATTGAGGGAGTTACTCAAAAAGGAGGCAAATCACTGAACCAGCCTAGAATGTTTGATCTCTCTCACTTCGCTCCCCGAAGCAAGGGCCACATCGATCAGAGAAAAGGTCTTCCTGTTTCCCAAATGGGTGGTGGCCCCGATCGTCACGGGTATTCGTGGCAGGATTCAAACGATGCAACCGGTCCCAAGCACCAATGGAATGATATTTCTAAAACTGGTCGTCGCATGGATATATTATCCAAGTCCGATGATGGATACGGACGAATTCGCATACCCTTCAGCATTGAATTATATGGAGAAAAATTCAACTCAGCCTGCATCAGTTCAAATGGATATGTAACCTTTGAAAAAGGTTCTAACGAACATGGACACTTTCCGCTTCCCTCCTCGATGATGCCGGGTAATTTAATTGCCCCCTTTGCGATGGACCTGTCTCCCAATCGTGGTGGTGACATTTATTATAAGACAAGCCAGGATGAAGTTCTTGTACAATGGAACCAAGTAAAAGACTTTGCCGGACTTGGCGAGTACACCTTCCAAGTTTCTTTGAATAAGAACGGAACCATCTATTTTCATTATGAAAAAATGAATGGTAGAATAGACTGTGCCACAATCGGGGTTCAAAATGAAACAGCAGATAAAGGACTCTTGGTTGCCTACAACAATAAACAAATTAATTCGGACTCAACCATTCGTATTTCTACCTCACCAAGGTGGTTAAGTGCATCAATCAACAAGGGAGTCTTGGAGTCCGGCAAATCGACGATTGCACCCATATCTGTAAAGTCAGGTGAAATGCCTGCCGGAAAATACATCGCCACCCTCACAGTGAGTGGAAATGATCCATTGAACCCAATGATTGAAATTCCAGTAAATTTGGTCGTTTCTCCGACTAAGAGAATTATTCTCGAACCTTCCACATTAGACTTTGGTAGTGTTTCTGTGGGAGAGAAACGGTCAAAAATTGTTACGGTAAAAAACCAAGGAAATACAACCACTGATATAACAAAGATTGAATCCTCTTTGAATATTTTCACAGGAACTCTTTCTTCCCAAAAAATCGAGGCGGGAAAATCAGTTGAATTAAAAGTTGAATTTGCACCACAAACAGCAGGTACGCTCCAAGTTAATGCCAAGCTTTTATCAAATGCAGAAAACTCCCCTACCCCCTTTATTCTGAAAGGAAGGGGATTGGCAAGTCCTGCTCTTACTCTTAACCCTGATCAATTAGTAGTTACCGTTCCAGCAGGACAAAAAATAACCAAGGTGGTACAAATGGGTAATGTAAAAGGTAAAGCAGCAGGAGCTTTCGAGTATCGCGGAATCAAAGCAAAATTCTCTTCAATTAAGATAAATCCATCCGAATCCACGGAGAAAACGGTTGACCCTTTCCTTGCAAACCATCGCCCGGACCGATTAATCGTTGGTTTCAAATTGGGGCACACTACTTTTGCCAATCTTGTCGGATTAAATGCCAATGTAAGTGTTGAAAGAAAACTCGGAAAAGCCCGTGCACCAGGAACTGGAAAATTGGCACTTTCAGGGATGAACATTGCCTTAGTAAAAGCAAGCGGAAATGAAAGCTTAAAAAGCGTTAGAGAAAAGCTCCTGTCCGACTCTGCAGTTGCATATGTTGAACCTGATTACATCGTAAGTCGAACTGGTAACACAAACGACCCACTTCTTTCAAAACAGTGGGCTTTGCCGAAGATAAAAGCGGCCGAGGCGTGGAAAATGACCAAGGGTTCCTCCTCGGTAACTGTTGCCATAATTGATACCGGGATCGATTACATGCATCCTGATTTACAGGACAATCTCTGGAAAAATCCAGGCGAAATTGCAGACAATGGAAAAGATGATGACCAAAATGGATATATCGATGATGTGTACGGATGGGACTTTTGTAACAAAGATAATGACCCAATGGACGGTCATGGACATGGCACCCATGTTGCAGGAACTATTGCCGCATCTACCAACAATGGAAAGTTAATTGCCGGTGTTGCGTGGCACACCAAAATGGCTGGCCTGAAATTCCTTTCAGATAAAGGATCCGGAAGTACATCGGATGCAATTGACGCGGTCGCCTATTCCGCAGCTATGGGATTCAAAGTAAGCAACAATAGCTGGGGAGGCGGCGGAAATAGCCAGGCACTCAAAGCAGCTATTGAAAAAGCGGGTCAAAACGGTCAAATATTCTGTGCAGCAGCGGGAAATTCCCGAAAGGATAATGATCGCTCGCCACATTACCCATCAAGTTACGATTGCGAAAATATCATTTCGGTAGCCGCCTCCGATAGTTCTGATCGACTTGCCAGCTTCTCATGCTATGGAAAAAACAGCGTAGATTTAGCAGCTCCTGGTGTTCGCATCTTAAGCCTTCTTCCAAATAATCGAACAGCTAGCTGGAGCGGAACTTCCATGGCAACCCCACATGTTGCTGGTGCTGCGGCATTGATCTTTTCGATTAATGCAAATGCCGGGCATGCAGAGGTGAAAGAAGCCATCATGTCTTCTGTCGATCCTATTAAGGCATTTGATGGAAAAATGTTGGCCGCCGGCAGGCTCAATGTTGCACAATCTCTTGGAGTGGTGAGCTCCTCATGGCTAAGCGTTTCTCCCAATAAAGGAACGGTATCAGCGGGATCCTCAAGCAACCTTAACTTCACAATTGATGCCACTGAATTAAAGGCCGGCAATAAGGAGGTCGTTGTCTATTTCTCAACGAACGACCCCAAGGCAAATACTCTTGAAATTCCAGTAAAAGTAACCATTACCGGGGAACCTAAAATAGTACTCAATCAAAAGACTTTAGATTTTGGAAAAGTATGGGTCGGCAAAGAAAAAACTCTTGGCTTAGAAATTTCTAATCAAGGCACTGACCTTTTAAAAGTAAGCAAAATTATTGTATCAAATAAGGATTTCATATCCATGCCCTCGAGCCTGAACCTTGCCCCGGAAACAAAATCGGTTTTTCAAATTAAGGTGACGCCTAATAAAAGAGGAAAAACAATAGAGAAATTAACCATCTCTTCAAATGACCCTAAAAAACCATCTGTCGAGCTCGCCATGAGACTGGATGCAATCATGCCTCCAAGTTTGACTTTTAATCCGACTCAAATTTCAAAAACCATGGAGCAGGATAAGGAAGCAAAGGATACTATTGTCCTGAGTAATCAAGGAGATGCCACCGCCGTTTGGAAAGCTTCCATAGTTGAAACGAATCGGAACCGTTCAAAGACGAGAGATTTTGCCAGCTTACTAACAGCGTTAAACGCAGAGGGTCGTATTCCAGAATTCATTGACCCAGGTCTTCCTGCCGACGGCGAGGGCTCTGCTTTTATTAACCTGTCCCAAAACCCTGCTCTCAGGATTGAATCGCAAACTTCAAACAATGGACTTGAGGTGGCCGTGATCGGTGCGAATACGAGTTCAAGAAATAAGGATATTGCCAATGGATTACTCGCAACAAAGAACTTCAGTGGAGTCACCATAATAGACGCTCGTGTTGTTACTCCAAGCGTCAATGAATTAAAGAAATTTGATTCGGTTCTTATTTACAATAATTACAAGTATAGGGACACCATAAAACTGGGAAACAATCTTGCTGACTATGCAGAACAAGGCGGTGGAGTAGTCACCATGACCTTTGAGTCTTCAACAAGAATGGGCTCCACAAGACCCTTACAGGGTCGCTGGATCACAAAGAAGTACGGAGTATTTAACCCAAGCTCAACCGACACACGAAACTGGAATTCCCTTGGTGATGTATTACAAAAAAATCACCCAATCGTAAGAGGCTTCAATTCATTTAAGGGATATTACAGGCTGAACAAAAAATCAGCGGTAAATGGATCTTCTCTTATTGCCAAGTGGAAGGATGGAATCCCACTTGTGGCCTGCCGTAATGATGTGGTCTCTGTTGTTGGTCTTAATTTCTATCCAGTATCCAGTAAGGGGTGGGATAAGAACACGGACGGATGGATATTAATGGCAAATTCACTTAAATGGGCAGCAGAAGGAGGTTCATCAAACTGGATAACAGGAACCCCTCTGCAAGGTTCTGTAATGGGTGGCAAGGCACAAAGCCTAATACTTTCATTGAATACAGAAAACCTGTCGGAAGGAAACTACACGGCTGAAGTTAGGTTTGAAACTAACGACCCAACTACCCCCTACTTTCCTGTTCCAGTAACACTTGTAGTTCAAAACAACCAAGCACCCATAGCTCGCTCTACGACAGTGAACCTTTTAGAGGATACTCAAAAAAGCTTTACTTTAAGTGCGATTGATCCTGATGGCGATCCCATCCAGTACAACATAACTAGCCATCCCAAGAATGGTAAAGTAAGGGAAAATGGTAAAACACTGACCTACCTTCCAAATGAAAACTTCTCGGGAAAAGATGAGTTGTTATTCAAGGTGACAGATGGAAAAAAGGAAGGAAACACAGCCACGGTTACTTTTATTATTAATCCAGTAAATGATGCACCATGGATTGAGTCAGAAACGATCAAAGCAAAAGAAGACGAATTGATTGTTATTAAACCCAAATATGGTGACCCTGAAGGAGATCAAGTTAAAGTTCAATTAGTTGAAGAACCAAAAAATGGAATTGCCCTAAAGCAAGGTGAGCAATGGCTTTTCTTCCCCGACACTCATTACAATGGAAAAGATTCCCTCCGCTTCTCAGCAAGCGACGGAATACTCAAAGTTGAAGGATTAATTACCGTTGAAATTACTGCTGTAAATGATGCACCGATTGCTTCTGATTCTACAATTAAAACGGTTGAGGGAACAGGAGTTACTATTGAATTAAACGCCACAGATCCAGAAAATGACTCCATAACCTATAGAGTAGTTTCAAATCCGAAACATGGTAAAATCCTAATGGAAAAGAATGGTAAATACAACTACACTCCATTTGAGAATTACAATGGTACAGACTCGTTTTCTTACCGGGCATCCGATCAAAACTCGGAGGGGAACCTTGCCCTAGTAAATATTGAAGTGACTCCTAAAAACGAAGCACCACAGGTAATGGACTCCACATTCGCCCTCGAAGAGGATGGCAAGTTACCAATCAAATTAATTGCTTCTGATCCGGATGGAGATTCAATCACCTTCTCCATTTTGGAAAAGCCAAAAAATGGTACAATTTCAGGTTCTGGGCCGTCTTACACATATACTCCGAAAGTAAACTACCATGGCACCGATTCCTTTGCGGTCTCGGCATCTGATGGTAAGTTAAAGAGTAAGACTGCAATAATATACTTGAATGTAACAGGAAAAAACGACGCGCCCAGTTTTGTTTCGACCCTAAAAGCACTATCTGTGGGATACAGAGAAACTCCATACAGAATGCAACTTAAAGTTACGGACCCAGATAGTGAGAACTTGACTATTCAAGTCAAAAATCAACCCAAGCAAGGAAGATGCTTCATCAATGGTACTGAATTACTTTATCTTCCTGACCCAGGTTTCACTGGAATGGAAGAAATCAATTTGGAAGTAAGTGATGGTAAACTA
The DNA here is from genome assembly GCA_029252505.1 of Opitutales bacterium. GTDB lineage: Bacteria > Verrucomicrobiota > Verrucomicrobiia > Opitutales > Seribacteraceae > Seribacter. Next base: position 9,374 of record JAQXBH010000118.1, read on the forward strand.
TCTGGTCGAACTGTCTTAACCCTCCCCATTCAAGAACATGCTAATTCAATTGGTATTTTCGTAAACCTAGAAAACGCTGGGGATAAAGAGCAGGCTTTCGTCAATATGATTTATGAATTAAACGAAAAACTGAAAGAAACTTCCAAACATATACTGAGAATGGACCAAAGAAAAACGAATAACAATTTCCAGGGTTCTATTTCAGATCAAGTAAATGACCAAAATGTAATGACTCTAGAGGAATGGAAAAACCAACTTCCTGACATGAACCCAGAAACCAGTTTCATATTTTGCCCAATTAATGAAAACGGATCTGTAACCTGGCAAATTGAACCCTCCTCGGCACCGAAACCTAGTACAAATGTCGGCTTAGATAATAATGAAACCCACATTGATAATTCAACCAATCATGAATCGGGCGAGCAAAGTGACATTCCTTTGAATTCAGTATCTGGTGCAAGTACAGAACTAAACAATAAGAGTTCTTCCACACCAAACAGAAATGACACAAAACCTGAATATTCCGAAGATAACAAAGCAGTTCCAGTTTTAACTCTCAGGGTCTTAAGCAGAGTTGAAAAAATGGAATCTGCTCCCAATTGGTATTCATTGCCCGGATTGGGTAGTTTCTTTGATGCCGGCAATGGATGGATATACCAGCCAGAAATGGGATGGTGTTTCTCAACAGTTTGCAAGGATGGATGCTCAGTATGGATATACAACCAAACTACTGGCTGGTTCTGGCTTCGAGACGAACTTCCCAACATGGCATACCTGATTGGAGAATTAGGAAATAGCTGGATGTATTACCCCGACGAATCGATTGGCAAAAGCGAAGTAATGTTCAACTATGCGAATAATGTTTGGATTAGGTTAAACTAAATAGGGTTAAAATTTAAAAAAATGGACCCAATCAAGTGGGTCCATTTTTTAATCGAAACCTAAAATAAGACTTTGTAGGTAACAACGGGTTGTGCATTTGCACAAAAAACATCACCATTTAAAAGTAATCCACCTACTTGTTCTATTTATCGCTTTTTTTATAACTTATTACCAAAGTGGGTGTTAAAGCCTAAAAATAAATTTTCCGAATTTATTAATTATAATGTTTTTAGTAGGATTAATTTAGTTAAGATTGCTTCTTTAATTTCCTTTCCTTTCAATTCTCGTAGTCCTCAAATAAATATATGAATAAAGTGCCCATCCTGTTCTCCATCCTCCTGGTCCTTATTGGATTCTGTAATGCCCTTCTTGGGAGTCCCGTCAAATACTCCGCAGCAGGAAAAGACAAAAAAGGAAAACATGTAGTCCTGATTGCCAGCGACCATGAATATCGTGCAGAAGAAACCATTCCAGCACTCGCTCGAATTCTTTCTGTCCATCACGGCTTTGACTGCACGGTACTGTTTGGGGTGGATCAAAAGGGAGAAATTCAGGCCGGTATTTCCAACATACCAGGACTGGAAGCATTAAAGAAAGCCGACGGAATGGTTATCTTCACACGCTTCCTTGCTCTACCCCCTGAGCAGATGAAACATATTGACGACTACCTCAACCGGGCCGGTCCAGTCTTGGGACTGCGTACCTCCACTCACGGATTCAATTATAAGGACACTAAAGACCCCTATTATAAGTACCATTTCCGCTACGATGGAAAAGAGTACCAAGCAGGATTTGGCCATCAGGTTCTAGGACAAAGTTGGGTTGGACATTACGGCAAAAACCACACGCAAAGCACCCGAATCTCGATTATTCCTAAGCAAAAAGACAATCCAATCCTTCGTGGGGTAAAAGATATTCATGTACAGGCCGGTGGTTATAATGCAGAGGCTCAAAAAGACTGGAATATTCTTACCATGGCCCAACCACTTATGTCCATGAATGCAGATGGGGTACCCGACAAAACAAAACCCCCTATGGCCAGTGAATGGACCCGTCACTACAAAGGTAAGGACGGAAAAAAAGGCAGAGTTTTTACCTCTCTCTACGGAGCTTCAGAAGATATTTTAAATCCCGGTTATCGCCGAATGATTATCAATGGAGTATACTGGATATTGAGTCTAGATAATCAAATCAAACCTAATTCTAAGATCGACTTTGTCGGTAGCTACAAGCCAACCACATTCAAGAACAAAGGGGAGGTAAAAGGTGTAAAACCTTCCATGTATGCAAAGTTGGACAGCCCCATTCCTGCGAATCCCCAAGCACAGAAAACCCCAGAATCAAAAGAAACACCTACAGGCTCTCGTTTTCTTAGAATTGAAATTCCTGCAGATAATCGAATTCTTACCTTGAACGAAGTTGAAATTTACAGCGGTGGAAAAAATATCGCCCAGCAGGGAAAAGTAAAACAATCCAGTATCGGATCCGGCGGTGTACCGGAGCGTGCAATTGATGGAAATAAAAACCCGGATTGGGGGGGAGGCGGACAGACTCACACCGATGGATTTGGCACGACTAACCCCTGGTGGGAAGTTGATTTAGGTAAAGAATTTGTGGTCGACAAAATAGAAGTATGGAATCGTAAAGACTTTGAAAAAAGACTGGATGGATTTACCCTTCAGTTACTCGACTCCAACCGGAAACAATTATATAAAAGCGGAAAAACCAAAGGAGCCCAGCGGATAAAATTCACGCTTAAAAGCAGAGCTATTATTGACTACATGCTTTACAGCGGAAAACCGGAACCAAAAGTTGTGGAGACTTCCTTATCTCCAGCAGAAGTGCCAAGCGGTTACAGAGACGAACTTCCATTCACTTTCAAAAAAGGTGATACCGTAGCCATTCTCGGCAACGGACTGGCCGACCGGATGCAGCACGATGCATGGATGGAAACTGTATTACAAAGCGCCCTGAAAGGACAGCAGATCTCTTTTCGAAATATGTCACTATCCGGAGATCGCCCAAACAAATACCCAAGAAGTAAGGGATTTACTCCAATGGATCAATACTTACAGCATGTGAAAGCGGATGTCGTCTTTGCGATGTTTGGATATAATGAATCTTTTGACGGTCCACAAAATGCGGAAAACCATAAAAAGCTGCTCGTTGACTTTGTTGGAAAAATAAGAAGTTACAAACCAAACGGAGTAAATTTCCCAAGAATTGTTCTCTTTAGCCCGATTGCTTTTCAAAATTTGAGAGATCGTAATCTGCCAAATGGAAAAGCCCATAACCGCAACCTTGCTGCCTATTCCAAGGCAACCGAAAACGCGGCTCAAGAGATTGGTGTTGAATATGTGGATCTGTTTAATCCCACACTTACAATTTTCCAGGAGAATAAAACCCAGCTCACTATTAATGGTGCACATTTAAATGAGGAAGGAAACCGTCTCGTTGCAGAAATCATAGCAAAGGCACTGCTTAATAAAGAGGTGCTAGCCTCCCCTTCACTTCAGAAAATTAGGCAATCCATACGGGATAAGAATTGGACCTGGCACAATCGTTATCGTGCCACAGATGGAAACGACATCTGGGGCGGTCGCTCCAAGCTTCGTTTCGTGGACGACCAGTCCAACGCGGAAGTGCTTCAACATGAATTGGTCATGCTCGATGTTATGACCGCAAATCGCGACCAAGCTATTTGGCTAAATGCCGAAGGCAAAAATGCGAGTGTAGAGGATAGTAATGTGCCCAAACCTATCTCAGTAGTCTCAAACATTGGAGGTAAAAGCCGAAGCTCAAATTTAGGAAAAGAAGGAAATGCAAACTACTTTAGTGCGGAGGAAAGCATAAAGCGCTTTGATGTTCGTGATGGCTTCAAGGTCAATCTTTTCGCAGACGAAGACCGTTTCCCTGAGTTAATAAACCCCGTACAAATGCAGGTCGACACAAAGGGCCGGCTTTGGGCTGCAGTCTGGCCTACTTATCCAATGTGGGAACCAAAGAAAGAGATGAATGACGCCCTACTCATTCTTCCCGATGATGATTACGATGGAAAAGCAGACCGCGTAATTGAATTTGCAAAAGTACATAATCCATTGGGCTTTGAATTTTGGAACGGAGGCGTACTGGTAACATCCGGACCGGATCTTCTTTTTTTACGGGATAATGACGGCGATGATAAAGCAGATGAACGATATGTTATTCTTCAGGGATTGGGTACTTCGGACACTCACCATGCGGCAAATAATTTAATCTTTGGCCCCGGTGGGGGAATTTACTGGCAGAGTGGAGTCTTTCTTCAACACAACCACGAACACCCATGGGGGCCTTCTTTGGCGACTGGTTCTTCCGCGATGTACCGCTTTGACCCCCGTCGCCATACCATCGCATTTCATGGAAGCAACAGTCCCAATCCACACGGAATTGCCTTTGATAATTGGGGTTATCACTATGCGACTGATGGAACCGGTGGTCGTGCGTATCAGGTTCGCCCGGATGGCAAATCCTGGAAAATGCACTCGTTACTCAGCAAGGAAGTTCGCCCGGTTCCGGCCTGCGAAATTCTATCAAGCGATAATTTCCCGGAAGATATGCAGGGCGACTTTTTGATTTGTAATTCGATTGGTTTCCTCGGGGTAAAACAATACAAACTACACCGGGATGGAAACTATGGCCTTACCAAAACAATTGGCCGAGGCAAGGATGCAAAGAAAGTAATTGAAAAAACAAAACTAGGGGAAGTCTGGGGAACTCCCAACGGAGAAAATCTTTCGGTTACCAAGCAAATGTCAGACGGGACTAAAATTAAAGAGCAGTCTCAAGGATTTCTGCTTAGCGGGGATAAAAACTTCCGTCCCACCGACGCCATTTTTGGCCAGGACGGTGGACTTTATATCTCCGATTGGCAAAATGTAATCATCGGGCATATGCAACATAATGTACGTGACCCCAACCGGGATCATAAACACGGCCGAATATTCCGCGTAACCCACTCCAAGAAACCATTACAAAAGAAAGTAGCGATTGACGGTCAGACCATTGACGTATTGCTCGAAAACTTGAAGCATTCAACGGATGGAGTTCGCCACCGCACCCGTGTGGAATTAAGCGAAAGAGAAACGGATAAAGTCATTCCAGCCACCCAAAAGTGGATGAAACAATTCGATCCAAAAAAGAAAGAGGATGCCCATCATCTGTTGGAAGCACTTTGGGTCCACCAGCAGCATAATCGACGAAATGGCCGGTTACTTAATGATCTGTTAAAGTCTCCTAATCCACATGCAAGAATGGCCGCACTGACTGTCCAGCACCATTGGTACAATGCAGATCCGGCAAAAGGATCACAAGTGATGGAGGAAGAAGAGATCGAGGTTTCACAAAAATCCGGGATTATTTCAGATACCAATGAATTAACCACAATACGAATTTCTACAGTGGTTGAAAAAATGAAATATGACACACCTAATCTTACAGTAAAAGCAGGGAAGAAAATTAATATTATCTTTTCCAATCCCGACTTTATGCCTCACAATATCGTACTGGTAAGCCCTAACAAAGCGGATTCAGTTGCCATGGAAGCATTAAAACTGGGAGCCAATGGATTTGCGGTCGGATTTGTTCCAGCCAGTAAGGATGTAATCTGGGCCAGTAAACTGATCGATCATGGTGCGGAACAGGAGATTAAATTTAACGCACCTTCCAAACCAGGTGATTACCCCTATGTTTGTACCTTTCCGGGGCACCACATCATTATGCGTGGAAATATGAAAGTGGTAAAGTAAACCAGTTACAGCTTTTCAAAAAAGCATCCTCTGGTCTTACGGGGGATGCTTTTTTTTATGAATGAGAAAGGAGGGTCACCTAGAAATCAACTGGCTAATAAAACCCCAACAATCGTTCCACCTATAAATAGTGCGGTTAAACCTAATATGACCCATTTTTTCCAAGATGCTGGACCTTTAACTTGCTTCGCTCCGCCCATCCTGCGAAGCTGCATTTGAAGGTTTAACATCCGGTCGGCCACATCGCGCTCCTCATCCCGCAGCACATCCAATCCGGGATCATTCAATCCGGCAGATAAAATGGCCTGCCCCAATGAGGCAAAAGCCTGTTCCTCGCCCTTGCCTGATTCCAATGCATTTTCTACAACTCCCCAGGCATTCTCAATTTCCTCATCCCGAAAATTAATTTCATGGGCGCGTCGTCCGATCGCCTCCGGAAACCCTGCCCTCTTTACCCGTAATTCAATCATTTGCTTTTCCATCTCCTCAAATGAAGGCGGTTTGAAATCCTCCTCCGTGTAAGAGGCAAAAGAAGGACTACTAGGTCCCTCCTCCACAACAGGCTCCAATTCGCTTAATTGCTCAGCAGATTGAACAATGGAGGCCTCATCGTCAGTTTCCTCCTCAGATGTAGAATCAAAAGTGGGTCCTTCTTTTTGAGTCTCCTCCACCGGAGCACTTTGTTGAAGTGGGACCTTTTCTCTGGGGGGTGGAGCCACTATCCCAAGGGCCTGCCATTTTTCATGATTTAACGGATACCAATTATCTAAACCCTCATGCCAAGCAAGAGTGGCCGAGTCGAGATCTCCGGAAACTATTCGAGCGGAAATACGAGGCAGCGTAAACGGGCCTTCCTGCTGGTTGTTTTGATGAAGGTAGACTTGCATAGATTTAAAAAATTAAGGTAGCCAAGGATACTGAGAAAAGTTGGGCGGTCTTTTTTCAAGAAAGGATTTTTTTCCTTCCGATCCCTCCTCGGATAAATAATACAACAATGTGGCATTTCCCGCCAGTTCCTGAATACCGGCCTGCCCGTCACACTCGGCATTAAATGCAGACTTTAGGCAACGAATCGCCAAAGGACTTTTCTCCATCACTTCACTTGCCCACTGCAAGCCCTCCTTTTCCAGTTCATCAATCGGTACCACCTTATTAACGAGCCCCATATCCAATGCTTCCTGTGCATTGTACTGCCGACAAAGGTACCAAATTTCACGGGCCTTCTTGTGCCCTACAATCCGGGCAAGATAGCCGGAACCAAACCCGCCATCAAAACTGCCCACCTTGGGTCCGGTCTGTCCAAAAATTGCATTATCCGCTGCAATCGTAAGGTCACAGACCACATGCAAAACATGCCCTCCCCCGATTGCAAATCCCGCAACTAGGGCAATCACTACTTTAGGCATCGAACGAATTAACTTTTGTAAATCGAGAACATTGAGCCGGGGAACTCCGTCTTCCCCTACATACCCAGCGTCTCCACGCACGCTTTGGTCCCCCCCCGAACAAAAAGCATATTTCCCGTCAGTATGGGGTCCCGCTCCAGTCAGAAGAACAACTCCAATAGTTGAATCTTCTCTGGCATCCAGAAAGGCTTGGTACATCTCGCTGACAGTTTTAGGCCGAAATGCATTCCTTTTCTCTGGACGGTTAATCGTAACCTTGGCCACGCCTTTTCGTTTCTCGTAGATAATATCCTCAAAATCCCCCCTTTTCTGCCAAGTCATTTTTCTTTCGTGTTTTTCGGTTTAGTTTTCTTGTTCAACTCAGAAAAATCCGGTGATACCTGCCTGCCCTGCATACCCCATTTTTCGCGTAAATATTTCCGCTCTTCTTTCCAATCAGAAAATGGCTTTCCTCGAAGCGAAAGCAAATCATCCAGTGGTTTTTCTTTATCTTTATTCATTAGGGATAAAATCGATTGATCGACCATTCTTGTCCTGCATTCTTACTGTAAATAAACCGATCATGTAATCGAGCAGGCCCACCTTGCCAAAACTCGATTGATTCTGCATCCAAAGCAAAACCTCCCCAATGAGGAGGCTTCGGTGGTTGATCTCCCCATTTTTCCTGTGCTTTTAGAAATGACTCTTCTAATGCCTCCCTTGACTCTAATGGTTTGCTTTGTAGGGATGCCCAGGCCCCCAACTTGCTCATTTTGGGGCGAGAATTAAAATACTCTTCCGACTTGTCCTCCGCCACTTTACTCACCCGGCCGGATACCACTACCTGACGTTCGAGTGAAAACCAGGGAAAGTGCATTGTGGCATAAGGGTTTTCCATTAGGTGCTTTGCTTTTCGACTATTGTAGTTGGTATAAAAAACAAATTTTTGCTCCTCGATACCCTTGAGCAAAACTGCCCGACTCATTGGCTTGGAATCCGAATCCACGGTGCATAAACTGCAGGCATTGGGATCAGGAATCTTTTCCTTTTGAGCATCCAGTAACCAGTTGGAAAACTGCGCAAACGGACAGGAGTTCAAATCGTTTTTTCGTAAAGGTGTACCCTCGTACTCTTCCCGCATATCTTGAAGTTGTTTTGTTAAATCGGTCACGGTTTAGTTTTCTTTAGGTGCAATCATATTAGCAATTAAAAAGAGCTCAACTATTGATTTCGCCTGCTTGGCGTAAAAAGTCCCTCGCTTTTGAAGGCGATGCCCGGACGTTGATCTTCTTTCGAGCTTTCATATTCCATTGTATTAATCGACGAGCTAGAAATCCACGAAGTGACTTTTTAAAAAGATGCAACTCCCGAACAGGTTCAATCCGGGTGGCAATCTTTTTTTTGTATTCTAAATTACTGGGTAAAAAATCCACTCGCCTCCCCTCTTCCCATGCAAGACGAAGATTCTTTTCCATTAATTGCTTCCCAGGAGAGTATTTTTTCCAACTCTGATCAAAAGATAAATTATGGATTCCACAAAAGTCATTGTCCAACAAATCAAGCTCCCAAGCAATCGGTTCATCCTCGACTCGAATCATCGTTAGACGTACGCGCCCATTCCTGGCCAATTTAGGAAGCAGTTCGAAAAAAAATGCCCTTTTTCCCCGAATCGAATATAATCCGGCTACCTGCTCCGACTTCCAGGAATTTACCTCGACCAGGCAGGATGCGGGTAACATTGCCCGCACCTCTTTTTCATTGGTTGCCACTTCAACTTCAACCTTCCCCTTTTCGCCAAGGGATTTTTGGTCATAACGCAATGACTTTCGGCTCTTCGTACCCATCTTACCCGACCAAAATTCATCAAACCCACACGCTCCTACATCTACAATCGATGTCTTTCTTGGTGAACGGGCAAGAGTAAGGAATCGCGATTGTGCGATCTCTTTTTCCCAATACTCTTCCCAAAAAGAATTATTCATCAATGGAATCCAGCAAAACTGATATTTCTTAAGCTGTGCTTGTAAGCCAATAATCAAAGCGGGCATTCCAGCATTGGTCGCAATCGGGACAAAGTAATTTGCCTCGTCGTAGACCATCGGCCAAAGCCCTTTCGACCATAAAACTGCGGGTCGTTCCACAAAAGGCCAGAAACCCTCTAACCGCCCACTTGCACAACGGGATAAGACGACTAATGGTTTGGTTCCCGGATCCACTCTTTTCCACCAGCATTCAATCCATTCAGGACTAAAATATGGATTTCGAATCGTGGCCCGGGAAAGTAACTCCTCCACTTCAATTAACAAATGAGGGAGTTCTTTTGTATCTCCAATAATTTGGTACGATGAAGGATCGCAACTCGCGGAATCTTCGCGAATTGGAACTTTAGCCATCGCAGTCAGATTAGCTGTTTAAGTTTGAAAAATCTTCAAACTCTGCCCGGAATCCACCATCCACTCCTCGGCACAGTACAGCCACCGCATCGTGGGAATGCAAGGATTCAAAGTGCGAACAAACCACCCGAAAATCAATAATCTTGGGCTCCTCGTTTAACTGTTTGTAAAGCAAACGGGCGGCATCCTCGACAAACTTAACATTGGCACCATTTAATTCTGCAAATGCCTGTTCATCCTCCCGGCGGACCATGACCTGAGTCTCCGTACTCAATCCATTAATGCATAAATCACGTAATTCAAGCAGGGAGATTTCCTTTTCCGGATGCACCTCCACGCTGATCCGTGCCTTACTTCTCTGGGAATGGGGAATCGCAAGCAGGTTGCGTTTTTCCCGGGCATGTTCAGACAATTCGGAAGCGCAGGGACAGGCCGATGAATAGACGAAGTCAAAATGGATAATTTTACGGATCCTGTCCGCCCGGTCGATGATTCCTTCAAAGCAACAATCATAGAATTGAAAACCCTGCAATCCACTCCGTAAACTTTCCTGTAACATGGGGTAGGAAAATTGTGCCTTCAAGCGGGCTTCCCGCGAATCAAGCCTTTCCTTATACTCTTTTAATATCCGAGCAAAAATTTCCGCTGAGAAAGTCTCGTCTTTATACTCGTAAAAGATCCGTATGATACGGGACATATTAATTCCCTTTTTGTCCGCATCCAAACTTACTGTGCCAGTCACCGCCGTTTCGATATTGAGATTTTCCCCGTCTGGTCCCACATAACCGAGGGGAAGACGGAAACCGGATATTCCGACTTGCAAAATGGGTACACGGGCACCATCAAGCTCTGCACAACCGGAATTTTGGACATCGGGCAGAGAATCGCGGTACTCCGGAGTGACCTGAAAATTTGGGTCGTAAGTACGGATTAAATTGTCGGAGGAATTAGGTTTCGTTTCCATAAAAGAAAATTTGTTCAGTATTTAAGTGAAAGCAAATCGCAGGAATAAAGAATGCTCTACTTTGCCTTGCCTTGGTTTGCCACTGCCTCCATGGCCTTGGCCACTTTTTCCGGATCACCCAGGTACTGACGGGAGATTGGTTTTAAATCTTCATCCAACTCGTAGACCAAAGGCATACCCGTGGGAACATTCATGCCGAGAATATCCTCATCAGTTACCCCGTCGAGATACTTAATTAGTGCCCGAAGGGAATTCCCGTGAGCGGCAATCATAATCTGCTTACCCGCCTTAATCTGGGGAGCGATGGTATTTTCCCAGAGGGGAAGAAAGCGATCAACTGTGTCCTTCAAGCATTCAGACAGGGGTAAATCATCCTCACTTAAATGGGCATAACGACGGTCTTTCCCGGCATAACCATCATCGTCCTTACTCATTGGTGGTGGTGGAATATCGTAACTCCGGCGCCAAACCAGGACTTGTTCATCCCCGTACTGCTGAGCAGTTTCGGCCTTGTTTAATCCCTGCAATGATCCATAGTGCCGTTCATTCAAACGCCATTCCCGTTGCACAGGAATCCAGACCTGATCCATTTCCGTAAGGGCTAGCCAGAGCGTGCGAATTGCACGGGTCAGGACGGAACAGTACGCCATATCAAACTCAAAGCCCTCGGCCTTAAGTAGACGACC
>JAQXBH010000131.1 GCA_029252505.1 Opitutales bacterium
CCTGATTTGAAATTGCATCAATGCGGTCTTCCTAAGAAAATGGCATTAATTTTATTTGAGCCCTTTATCATTCGTAGATTGAAAGAGCTTGGTTTTGTCCACACTGTTCGAGGAGCGAGGAAGATGATTGAAAGTCGTTCTCCTGAAGTTTGGGACATTCTGGAAGAAGTGACTAAAGGCCATCCCGTTCTTTTGAACCGTGCCCCTACTCTTCACCGATTATCTATCCAAGCTTTTGAACCAGTTTTAATTGAAGGAAATGCGATCCGTGTGCATCCATTAGTTTGTACCGCATATAATGCAGACTTTGATGGTGATCAAATGGCTGTTCATGTGCCACTTTCAGTTGAGGCGATCATGGAGGCCAAACTGTTGATGATGGCGACTCACAACATCTTCTCTCCTTCGAGTGGTAAACCGATACTAACTCCTTCGCAGGATATTGTTTTGGGATCCTATTTCCTGACAATGAATCCCAAGACAGAACCTAAGGAAGGTCAACGGGTACCTCTTATCGGTTGCTTGGAGGAAGCACTAAGTGCATTGCATGAAGGAGTTCTAAGTCTACATGACTGGATTGACATGAAGAATCCGGATAAAGGCAAAGAATCTTTATTTGGTATAACCAAAAAAAGTGTTGTTCGTACAACGGTAGGTCGTGTTTTATTTAATACTATTTGGCCCGATGAGTTAGGCTTTTTTAATCAACCAGCTTTAAAAGGTGACTTAGGTAATCTTATTCTAGAAACATTTCGTAATCGAGGAAAAGAAGAGACAATCGAATCACTTGACCGATTGAAGGAAATGGGATTTGACATGGCTACAAAAGCCGGTATCTCGATTGGAATTTTTGATATGATTATTCCACCCGAGAAAAAGCAAAGAATTGCTGTTGCTCGAAAGGAAATCGACAAAGTTGAAGACCAATTTAAAAAGGGCATTATTACCCGAGGTGAGAGACACAATAAGATTATCGATGTGTGGACTACCGCAACGGACGATATTGCCAAGGAAGTGTTCACCTGTTTGGACGAAAATCTCGGCAAAGATACGATCAATCCAGTATATCTAATGATGGATTCGGGTGCACGGGGAAATCGCCAACAAGTTCGCCAATTGTGTGGAATGCGTGGCTTAATGGCAAAGCCCTCTGGTGAGATCATAGAACAACCCATTTTAGCATCTTTTAGGGAAGGATTATCGGTCTTAGAATACTTTATGTCCACTCACGGTGCACGTAAGGGGTTAGCAGATACAGCTTTAAAAACGGCAGACGCAGGTTATTTGACACGTAAATTATGTGATGTTGCTATGGATTGTATTATCGTTTGTGACGACGATGACCGTAGAGATGGTGTGGTTAAAAAAGCGATCATGGAGGGAGATAATGAGATTGTTCCTCTCAGAGATCGTATAATTGGTAGGTATTCTACTGATGATATTAATAACCCATCTAATCCTAGTGAAATTGTAATTCCATCTGGGTCCTTAATTACCGAAGATATTGCTTCCAATATAGATGCCCTTGGTATCACACGAGTAAAGGTAATGTCACCGCTCTCCAGTCGAATCAAAAATGGTTTAACTGCACTTGAGTACGGTACAGATCCATCTACTAATAGTTTAGTGAAGGAAGGTTCATCCGTTGGTATTATTGCAGCTCAATCTATTGGTGAGCCTGGTACTCAGCTTACAATGAGAACATTCCATATTGGGGGTATCGCAAGTGCAGGAAGAGAAGATCCGGTCATCAATGTTAGGAAGGCAGGAAAACTTCGCTTCAAGGGGTTACGATTGGTAACTCTCGCCAATGACCAGCAGGTGACTTTAAACAAAACAGGATCTATTCAAGTTTTGGATGAAGACGACCGTATTGTGGATGACTACCCAATACCCGCAGGCGCACTATTACACTTTAAAGATAACGACCCAGTTGAGGACGAAGCATTGTTGGCTCAATGGGACCCGTATAATATACCTATTCTCTCCGAGAAAAAAGGCGTTATTTCCTTCGAGGATATGCTTCCTGGTGTGACTACTAAAGTTGAAAGAGACGCATCTGGAGGACGCTCGATGGTTGTGATTGAACATAAGGAAGATTTGAATCCTCAAGTGATTGTTAAAGATTCTAAAGGCAATCCGATTGCAACTTATTCTGTACCAACGGGAGCACAAGTTGCGGTAGATGAAGGAACTCGAATTGACGCTGGTTCAATTATTGCCAAGACACCACGACAAGCTTCAAAGACACAAGATATTACGGGTGGACTTCCTCGCGTAGCAGAACTTTTTGAAGCCCGTCGTCCCAAAGAAGGTAATGTTGGACAAATGGCAAAAATAGATGGGATTGTATCCGAAGCTGGTACATTACGATCGAAGAAGAGACTTCTTGTAACGAACGAGGAATCTGGCCAAGTCGAAGAACACTTAATTCCACACGGTAAACATGTGTTGGTTCAACCTGGTGATTTTGCTCAAAAAGGACAGTTAATTACAGAGGGCGCCAAAGATCCCCACGAAATTCTAGAAATCCTAGGACCATCAGCTGTTCAGGAATACTTGATTGAGGAGATTCAAAAGGTATACCGACTCCAAGGTGTTACGATCAACGATAAGCACCTTGAGGTAATTATATCAAGAATGCTCTTCAAGGTTCGCATAACGGATCCAGGCGATACCGAATTCTTCTGGGGAGATCAAGTAGACCGATTTGCCTTTATGAATTCCAATGAAGATATTTCTGAAAAAGGTGGTAAGCCAGCTGAAGGAGAACCAATTCTTTTAGGAATTACAAAAGCTTCACTTGAAACAGATAGTTTTATTTCTGCAGCTTCGTTCCAAGAAACTACTCGAGTACTTACAAATGCAGCAACTCTTGGTAAAATTGATGACCTGAAAGGATTTAAGGAAAATGTCATTATGGGTCATTTAATTCCGGCAGGAACTGGTTTACCAAAATGGCGTAGACTTAAGATAGATACTCTCGGTTCGGCTAAGACGGAAGATAAGATTGCATAATTATTTCTTCACAATAATAAATAAAACTTGAGAAAATAGAAAAACCTGTTACTTTAACCAACTTTTCCCCAAAAATCTACTCCATGCCCACTATAAATCAATTAGTTCGAAAAGGTCGTCGCCCCCAAAAAGCAAAGACCAAGTCTCCAGCACTCAAAGCATGTCCCTTCAGAAGAGGCGTATGTGTTCAGGTTACTACAAGAACTCCCAAGAAACCGAATTCCGCAATACGTAAAGTTGCAAAGGTAAGACTTACCACTGGGCATGAGGTCATCGCATACATACCTGATGAAGGCCATAATTTGCAGGAACACAGTATTGTGTTGCTTCGAGGTGGTCGTGTTAAAGATTTGAACGGTGTGAGATATCACATTGTAAGAGGAACGCTAGATTGCCAAGGTGTTGAAAAAAGACGACGCAGTCGTTCTAAATACGGCGTAAAGCGCCCAAGAAAGTAGGAATTTTATTATGTCACGTAGACGAAAAGCAGTTAAAAGACCAACCCGTCCCGATCCTAGGCACGGAAGTCCTCTTGTAAGTACACTTGTTAATGCAGTAATGCAGAGTGGTAAAAAATCGGTTGCCCAGCGTATAGTTTATGGTGCGATCGAGAAAATGGCAGAGAAACTTGAGAAAGGTAATCCAGTTGATTTAGTTCTTGGAGCTTTGGAAAATATTCGTCCCAAGATCGAAGTTAAAAGTCGCCGAGTCGGAGGTGCTACTTATCAGGTACCGATTGAAGTCCCTTTTGAACGTCAGCAAAGCCTCGCTTTTCGTTGGGTAGTTAAAGCCGCTAGTGCCAAAAAAGGTGCTCCTATGTCTGATTCACTAGCGAATGAGTTGATAGACGCCTACAACAACACTGGATCAGTTGTGAAAAAGCGTGAGGAAACTCACAAAATGGCACAAGCAAATCGTGCTTTTGCCCACTTACGCTGGTAAGCATTTTTTCTCAATGAGTAATAACGAAAATTTTTCTTCAGCAAATTCTGAAAACCGCCCAACTGTTTTAGAGCACACACGAAACATTGGCATAGCAGCTCATATCGATGCAGGCAAAACAACCTGTACTGAACGTGTTTTGTTTTATTCGGGCGTTGTTCATAAAATTGGTGAAGTTCACGACGGTGGTGCTACTACTGACTGGATGGAGCAAGAGCGTGAGCGTGGTATTACAATTACATCCGCGGCAATTTCATGCGGTTGGACAACTTCTGAGGGTCCCTTTGCTGCAATACCGCATCGTATCAACATTATCGATACCCCCGGCCATGTTGATTTCACCGCTGAGGTTGAAAGGTCTTTGCGTGTTCTTGATGGTGCAGTAGGAGTATTTACTTCAGTCGAGGGAGTACAACCGCAGTCTGAGACAGTTTGGAGGCAAATGGATAAGTACAACGTACCTCGTCTAGGCTTCATTAATAAAATGGATCGCATGGGTTCCAATTTCTTGGCGGCTGTCGGTAGCATGAGAGATAAGTTAGGTGCAAACGCTCACCCATTATATTTAGCTATTGGTGCGGAGGAAAATTTTCGTGGTCTTGTTGATTTAGTCAAAATGGTTGCATATATTTATGACGAGACTGACGAGTCCGGCGTACGCTTTACTGTAGAAGAGATTCCCGCTGATTTAAAAGATTTAGCGGACGAGTATCGTGAAGGTCTACTCGAGGCTGTTTCGGATTTTGATGATGATATCGCTAACAAATATTTAGACGGTCAAGAAATTACTGAAGCTGAGTTTAAGTTAGGTATCCGTAAA
Source organism: Opitutales bacterium (assembly GCA_029252505.1). Taxonomy (GTDB): domain Bacteria; phylum Verrucomicrobiota; class Verrucomicrobiia; order Opitutales; family Seribacteraceae; genus Seribacter. The sequence continues at coordinate 4,781 of JAQXBH010000131.1, forward strand.
GCTACACTCTCTCTCAAATTTATTGGCGTTATCCCTGGTAGTGCTTTCAAGAACAAAGGCGTTCAAATGTTAATGGACGCGGTTGTTGACTATTTACCTAGCCCACTTGACTTACCTCCAATGAAGGGTGAGGATTCAGATGAGAATGCAGTTGAAGTTTCGCCTGATGATAGTGCCAAGGTTGCTGGACTTGCCTTCAAGTTGATGTCAGACCCATATGTTGGTAAGTTAGTGTTTTACAGAATTTATCAAGGTACATTGAAAAAGGGTTCTAGTCTGTACAACCCAAGGACTCGTAAAAGTGAACGTGTTTCTCGACTCATGGTCATGAAGGCTAATGATCGTGAGGATATCGATGTTGCATATTCAGGTGATATTTGTGCCCTAATTGGTGTTAAAGATGTAGTTACGGGTGACACTCTTGCTGACAAGGATTTAGATTTACGTTTAGAACCACCCAGTTTTCCAGAGCCAGTTATCTCAATGTCGATTGAACCTGCTACTAAAGCCGATCAGGAAAGAATGGGTATTGGGTTGCAGAGACTTGCTGAGGAGGATCCAACTTTTGGTCTTTCTACAAACGAAGAAACAGGTCAAACTATTATTTCTGGTATGGGTGAGCTTCACCTTGAAATCATTCGTGATCGACTTTTTCGCGAGTTTAAGGTGGATGCAAACGCTGGTAAGCCACAAATTGCTTACCGTGAAACGATGCTCAATGCATCAGAAGGTAATGGTAAGTTTATTAGACAGTCTGGTGGTCGTGGTCAGTATGGTCATGCGGTTATCAAAATGGAGCCCCTTGAGAAGGGTAAAGGGGTAGAACTCGAAAACAAAATTGTTGGTGGCTCTATTCCAAAAGAATTTATTAAACCTACCTTTGACGGCATTAAGGAAGCAGCACTATCAGGTGTAGTTGCTGGATACCCGGTTATTGACTTTAAAATTACTCTCGTAGATGGTTCTTTTCATGATGTTGATTCTTCTGAAATGGCGTTTAAAATGGCTGGAATTTTCGCATTCAAAGATGCCATGAAAAATGCTAATCCCATTTTATTAGAGCCAATTATGCAGGTTGAAGTATCCACACCGGAAGAATACCAAGGTGAACTAATGGGAGATTTGAATCGTAGGCGAGGCCAAATTCAGGGGATGGAATCTCGAGGAAATGCTTGTATCATTCAAGCATTTGTGCCACTCGAAAACATGTTCGGATATTCTACTGATATGCGATCCCTTTCTTCAGGTAGAGCAGATTACTCCATGACACCATCCCATTTTGAGCAAGTACCCCAAAGTCTTGTGCAATCAATCGTCGAAACTTTAAGCAGAGAACCTGCAAGAACTTAACATACTCAATTTATAGATGAACGGACAGCGCATACGCATAAAACTTCGCGGATTTGACTATCGAGTAATCGATCAGTCTGCCATAGACATTGTTGATACGGCTAAAAGAACTGGTGCACGGGTTGCCGGACCAATTCCTATGCCTACTCGTATTGAAAGGTACACAGTCAACCGCTCACCCCATGTCGATAAGAAATCAATGGATCAATTTGAGTTAAGAACTCACAAAAGACTCATTGATATAATTGAGCCTACCGTTCAAACGGTGGATGAACTCAAAAAACTAAATTTACCCGCCGGTGTGGAAATTAACATTAACGTATAATATAGGTTATTTTATAAATTAAACCTTTAAAGCAGGTTTCAAATGGTTAAAACCGCCTGCCGCTTAAAGAAATGAAACTTGAACTACTAGGAAAAAAACTTGGCATGAGCCAAGTGTATGATGCGGACAATAATCTTGTCCCTGTAACGATAATTGAAGCTGGCCCTTG
>JAQXBH010000137.1 GCA_029252505.1 Opitutales bacterium
AGGATGGCCGGGGCCCGAATTGATCATGGTGCACAATTTTTTACGGTGCGGGATTCGAGAATGCAGGAATTACTTACAAAATGGCAATCCATGGATGCCGTGGTTCCGTGGTATGATTCAATTGCAGGGAGGGACGATATTCCCAAAAGTATTCGATACCGTGGTGTAAATGGTATGACTGCTCCTGCGAAGGTTTTGGCAAAGTCTTTTTCCTTTCAAAAGGAATTTTTTGTTGATTCTATTTTCTTCGATGAAGAATGGCAGATTAATGAAAAGGGTGGGGGGAACCGAAAACTTTTTGCGGATCATTTAGTACTCACTCTTCCCGTACCTCAAATGCTTGAACTTTTTCAAAGAAGCCAATTTGAATTAGAATCAAAGGTAATGGATCAATTAGAAGCAGTACGGTACACCCGCTGTCTTGCCCTGTTGGGAATTTTGGATCGTCCCTCCTCCCTTTCTTCCCCTGGAACGATAACTCACCCGATTCCTGAAATCGATTGGATTTCAGATAACCAAGTCAAAGGAACTTCTCCGATTCCTGCCTGTACTGTTCATGCAGTCGACTCTTATTCCCAACAATTTTGGGATGCTCCTGATGAAGAACGGGGACCTTTGTTAGTGAAAGCAGCAGAAGAGTGCCTCCATGCCAAGATTACTGATTGGACATGTCACCGTTGGGGCTTTGCCAAGCCATTGGTTACTTTTGGGGCCACTCAATACACTTCCGCCTGGGATCGGTTGAGCCTAGCGGGAGACAGTTTTGGAGGGGAAAGAATAGAGAGTGCTGCTATGTCTGGATGGGATGCCGCAGATGCAATACTTGGATTTGGACTTCCAAGTTTACCAGAAGGAACAAAAATTTAGAATTGATACGCGTATCCAATCTCAAAGGATGGAGCGGATTTAACATCACGGTCCAATAATTCGGTTCCGTTGAGAAGTTCAATTTCTGATTTTCTGGCAAAGTCAATGCCACCCGAGGTAAAAAGGGCGTGGTTTTTATCCAAGTTCCATTGAAGGGTTGCTGAAACACGGTAAGACCGAAGTCGGAAATTCCGCTCTTGCTTGGATCCGGTGTAAGAATTTGACTGAGTATTCCAACGATTTCCTGTGAATTGACCGCCTAAAGTTAAATCTAATGATTCTGAAATTCCATACTTATAGCGAATGATGGGGCCAGCAAAAAGGAGGCTGGAATTTTCTGAAGGTTTCCATGTGAACCCAATTGCAGGTACAAATAAATCGTCTCCTAAACCAGTGGTGTAAACCGCTCCAAATATCCATTCAAATGTTTCACTTGTTTTCCATTTTGCACCCACAATGGTCATATAATTCATTGCATCCGCATCAATGTCCTCAAGGTCACCGGCTAGGTTTGGATTAAAGAGAAAAATCCAGTCGAGGGTTTCCGATTGTTTTTTACTAATAAAAAATGCCAAATCTATCGAGTGAAGACGGTCTTCATTGAGTAATGTGGCATCGGAGAAGTCTAAACCTGTGCTTTGATAGCGTAACCCGGCGGCAAGAGTCCATGAATCCAGTTTCTTGTAAAAAAAGGGAGCTTGGATTTCCCACTGGTCGTAACCTATTTCAGTAGTTAACCCGTCAATCTTTCTGTCGGGTACGGAAGAATAAGTGGCACGAATGGCCGCCATTTCAGACATGGCACCCTGTCCGTTCAATTGGAGGCAGCATATGAATGCAATCAAAGGTAATAGGAGAATTTTCATGGAATTGTTCTATCTGTAGATTTATATTTGGTCAAGGGAGGGGTTGGACATTTTTAAAGTTCGGCTTATGATGTTTTGAAATGCACACCTTAAGACAGTCTCAAATTCTTCCCGTCTCTAGAAAAGTTCTATGGGATTTTGTATCCGTTCCCCAGAACCTCAACCAAATTACTCCGCCCAAAATGGCATTTAAAATCGTGGGTGAACAACCCGATTCTGCCTATGCCGGGTTACTATTGGAGTATAAGGTTAAAATCCCCGTTCTTGGTTGGACAAGTTGGTTAACCGAGATCAAATATGTAACAGATGGATTTTCTTTTATGGATGAACAACGGGTCGGTCCGTATAAACTCTGGCTTCACACTCACACCCTTGAGGATGTTGAAGGTGGAACCAAGATGACTGATGAAATTCGATATCAAATGCCATTTGGGATATTCGGAACGATTGCCCATTTTCTTTTTGTGAAGCGTACTTTACAACAAATATTTCAATACCGGAGAGAAAAACTAGACGAACTTTATCCTCATTAATCAACGGGGTATTTCATGACTGATCGCTTTCTTCAATCCTTCATGCTTCAAAACTGGGAGGATTTACTTCTTTTGCATTGGCCGGTTGATAAAATCGATCTGGGTCAAACGATCCCCGATGACTTAGAAATTGATACCTTTGAGGGACAGGCGTGGTTAAGCGTGGTTGGATTTAGGCTGAGCGGGTTGCGGATAAAGCCGGTTAGCTGGATCCCTTGGCCTTCTTTTTGGGAGATTAACCTGCGAACCTATGTGAAAGATAAGCAGGGTAAAAAGGGCGTATGGTTTTATTCGCTGGATTCTTCAGATATTTTTGCCGTTCTAGGTGCCCGGCTAATGTATGGATTACCCTATAATCTTTCCGTGACCGAAGGCAGCGTTAGTTCGAAGCGGATTACTTTTCGTTCCCGTCGAAAGTTACCTCATGCAAGAGCAAGATCGGAATTCGGAGCAACCTTCGCACCCATTCAATCAGATACCGAATTTTCCGGCAGTACCTTGGATCATTTTTTACTGGAAAGGTACCGCTTTTGGTCGAGACGAAAGTGGGGTGCCGTGTCGACATTAGCACAGGTTCGCCATACTCCATACCAGGCAGTTCGTGCCCAGGACATCCATTACAAAGGAGAATTATTCAGTTCCCAGGGAATTGCCGAGCCCACTCAGGAAGCAACTTTGGGACATTATTGTAAAGGACTGAAGGTTCACGCTTCCGCCCCGTCATGGGCATTCTCAATTGCCGGCCAGGCAAACCATAAATAGGTGGAATTTTCCATTCGTTGGCAACCAAA
>JAQXBH010000146.1 GCA_029252505.1 Opitutales bacterium
CCCAAAAAAACATTGTTCTTATTTTGAGATTTTTCAAAAAGAACACTGCCACTAGCACTAGAAAACAAGCTTATTCCATTAAACTTTGATTTCCTGATACTTTTAATTTCTAATTGTAGTTCTTTGAATTCCTCGTCGTATAATGATTTGTCAGATGCGTTAGAAATGGCTGATTCAAATCCAACTTTTAATTCACTTGAACGGTCAATCATTTTTGAAACTACTTTTAATGCTCCATCCTGAACTTGAGAAAATGACAAGGCATTTTGAAGATTTTGAAGATTTGCGGCATTCTGTTTCACTTTTGCTTTTACTTTAGAAATAACCGAAAAATCACCTAAATCATCTGATGGTGTCATCACTCTTTTACCCGTCTGCAAATGGGTATTCGATTTCTTAGCAATTGCTAAACTGCTATTTAATTGATTGATCATCGAATTAGTTAAATTGCTTAGATTAAAGTTATCCATAAAAAGAAAAATCGTCACAAATGGGTTAAACTTTAATTAATTCTTTTATAAACTAAGTAATTTTGATCATTTTCTATCAGTAAAATAATTAACTAACGGCAAATTATTTTTTATTTTGTGCAACTTCTTTCGCTGCCGTCATGAATAAATCGGCAAATGCATTGACTGTATCCTCGATCGGTTTGGCATATCCACCCCCCATAAAAAGAAGCATTCCTTTTCCCATTTTGCGCCGCCATTCAAAGACTCGTTGATTACGTATACTCATTCCTCCACGGGTTAAGTTGAGAAGTCCAAGAGCATCTGAGGCCAATCCATCGACCCCCGCCTGGAAGAAAATAAGGTCGAAATGTTCTCCTTCCAATTGCTTTAAAACTGAGTCGAGAACTTCGAGATATTCCTCATCTTCAGTCCCATCCATAAAGCCATGATCTAAATCGCTTGTTTTTTTACGAAATGGAAAATTGTTCTGTCCATGAAGAGAAACTGTGATCACTCGGTCATCCCCGGCAAAAATATCTGCCGTTCCATCACCTTGATGTACATCCAGATCCAAAATTAGAACCCGATCTATATTCTTTTTTTGTAATGCAACCTCCGCAGCAATGGCAAGGTCGTTAAAAATACAATACCCTGCCCCTTCACCTCTAAAAGCATGGTGTGTTCCACCTGCCATATTCCCGGCAAGAACTGCCCCGTTTAACAATTCATCCAATCCATCCAATGCACCCCCCACTAATCGCAAAGTTCTTGGTATAATTTCAGGCTTCCATGGTTTTAGTCCAATTCTACGCACCTCTTTTTCACTCAGGTTTCCTTCGATAAATCGATCGATAAAACTTTCTTCATGGACTAATAAAAGTTCATCTCTACTCGCCAATCTAGGCTCCTTTATTCGAATATTATTCTCTCTATTGAGTAATGATATTTTTTCTGCAAGTAATCGATATCGATCGACAGGAAAACGAGCAGTTCGATCTAAACCGTCGGAATATAACGGATGGTAATAAAGTGAAAAGGTAGACATGTTGAAGTAAATTGTATTCCCGTTCTGCTATTTGTCCATCATTGGTATTAGAAGTAGTATCACTTGGATGAGTTTTCAAAATGCGTTCCTAGGGTCTTTAGTTGCAGATGCGGTTTCTATGCCGGTTCATTGGTATTACAACACACGGGGAATTGACGAGGATTATCCAGATTTCGACCATTACATTGCCCCCAAAAACCCACACCCTGACAGTATTCTTTGGCGATCTCGCTATCAACCGATTGGAGAAAAAGACGATATCTTACGCGAACAATCAAAGTATTGGGGAAAACGAGGTGTTCATTATCATCAATTTCTCAGACCGGGAGAGAACACCCTAAATTTAAAATTAGCCTGCGAACTCTATCGCACTATCATCAAGAATGGAGAATACGATCCGCAGACCTGGCTCGAACGCTATGCCGAGGTTATGCTTACCCCCGACTGGCATTTAGATACCTATGCGGAAGAATACCACCGTGCTTTTTTTACCAATTATGCTAGGGGTAAAAAGCTATCCAATTGTGGAATTGAAGATATTCATATTGGTGGGCTCAGCCTAATCCCTGCCCTACTTGCCGGACTAGAAGCAGTGGACCAGATTGACGAGGAACATCTTTTTCAATCGGTGCACAACTTGGTAGTACATACTCACTCCCATCCCCACACACTCACATCTGCCCGTAATTTTACCCAAATTTTAATTGAACTATCCAAGAGAGCAGAAATTCGTAATGTTCTGAACACCTTTCGAATGTCCGAAGTGCCTCTCAATAAAATAAAAGCATGGGAAAATATGCCCGACCGTAGAGTAGTGGGAGAAACTCTGAGCACTGCATGTTATTTACCGGAGTCTTTCACTGCCGCACTTTACTTTGCCTGGAAATACTCCGATGATTTCTCTCTCGCAGTTCTTGCCAATGCAAAAGTGGGCGGAGATAATTGTCACCGGGGCGTGGTGGTCGGATCAATTGTGGCAATGCAAACCGGGATTCCAGAGAAATGGTTACGGAATTTAAAATGTATGGATGAATTACGCTGCGATCACTCTTAGTGCCCGCCCCTTTTTACGCGCTTCAGAATAATTCGAGCTGTCCGTTATTTTTTGGTTTTCTTTTTCGGGAAATCTTTCTTTGTGAACCGTGAGTCTGTAAAGTCTTACTCGACTGAATCCTTCCCTCATCACTCTTTCGAATGAGGTAGATTTGATCTTTCATTTTCTTGGACCGGATTGATTGGTTCACGATAGGTCGAACATACTCGGGGATATTACATTCTTCCGCGTGAGCAATTTCCGCAGAAGTTCGGTTTGTTAATTCGGGAACCCACCTTTTTACAAATTGTGCTGCTGGGTCGTGATCAAGAAATTGTTTCGACGGGCTGTAAACCCGCAAGGCATTAATTCCAATCACACCGGCCTGCATTTGAATTTGAGAAAGATGAATACCAGGTTCATAATCAGTAAATAAGCGAGCTAATGGTTGATGAATGGTACGCCAAGACAAATGAAGTCCAAAGCAGGCGAAGCTTACTAACATTGCCCTCATGCGGAAATTCATAAAGCCAGTTTCATTCAAACAACGCATACATGCATCCACCATGGGATACCCCGTTTGTCCAGCCAACCAGGATTCCAAGAGGTCAGGGTTATCTTCATATTCTAAATTCTCATAAGCACGATTGAGCACACGCACCTCCATATCAGAAGCCGATTCTAATCGTTGAATAAAGTGATCTCTCCAATAAAGCCGTGATTCAAATGCACGGAGACTGCGCTTCCATGAAGTACGGCCATTCTCTTCGTCTAATTCATTCCTCCTCAGCTCCAACTGGTAAAATACCCTACGCAAGCTAATCGTACCCCATGCCAAATGAACAGAGAGCCTCGAACCATTTTTAAAAGCCTTATTGGGAGATGAAATACCACCCGAATAATAATAGGCACGAGAGGTAAAAAAACTTTCCAATGTGGCCCAGGCATTTTTTTCATTCACCTTTTGAAGAGCCGGCAGCATCGAACAACCGGAAAATTTGGGCAATCGAGCACAAATTTCATTCCAACTCCAACTTCGAATTGGTAAACTCATAGTCAATGGGCCACGAATTTGTTTCGGACTCGGAATTGGTTGCGTTTTTCTCAAATCCATGGAGGTGGAATTCTTTCGGCGCGTTTGGGCATTTCCACCCCGCAAAACTGAATTCTGGCTAATTTCAGTCCAAATAATACCCCGCATTTTACACCAACGGGCGACTTCACGATCTCGTTGAAAACTAATCAAGTTTCCTGTTTCTTCATGCGAATAAAGATGGGTAAACGAATATTTTCTTAACAAATTGTCTAACTCCACTGTCACTTCGCCGCAGGCCACCCATATATTGGATCCTCTTTGATTAAGTTCTTCAGTCAGTCCCTCCAATGCCTGCCATTGTGCTTGAAAATGAAAAATTGAATAATCTCCTGAATCCACAATTTTTGGCTCCCAGCAAAAAAAAGGGGTCACCGCTCCCCCATTTAGAGTGGCCCGAGAAAGACATTCATTATCAGAAACTCTGAAATCCCGCTTTACCCACCAAACCGAATTCATTGGTCTAATTTAGTCTTGGATGCTTTTCGGCATTTATCGGAACAATAAACGATTTGATCCCAGATGTTCCTGGATTCCCATTTTTTACGGTTCTCAAATAACCGGTTACAAACGGGGCAAATTTTTGTGAGACGTAATCGCCAAGGTTTCATCAATACTGATAGTAAGAAAGAAATACAATCGATGTCCAAAATATAGTTCGATACCAATTTGTGGAAACAAGGCGGTCGATCAAAGCAACATCCTTTCCCAACTTGGATAATTTTTGATGGCAGGGAGCAGAAACTAAAAATGTGAATATCCAAACTGATAACACACAGAAAAATTTAAGCCACACCGCAGCATTTCCAATGAAAAAGCACGCAGCAGCCGATTCAAAAAGTTGTGCAATCATTAACGGCAATACAAAATACGCAATTCGCTTACAGTAAATTGCATGCCAGCGAGGAAAGGCATCGATCGAAACTACTCTCAATACCGGATAAATGATTACCTGGACAAGCCAAATTAAAATACACATCGCAAAATCAATTGCTAAAATATGTTCGTGAATAAATTCGAGAATTAAATTCATTAAATGTTACGATAAAGACTAAATGGTTTTGTCATATGTATGAAATATAATTAGACCGATAAGCTTTCCAATGACAAATCTACATTCAGTATTTCGATTCAGAATATATCTTTTCGTGATCCCCTTAATCGCCATGGCATCCTGTGGTGAAGGAATTACTGTAGATAATCAACTTCCATCCCAAGGAACGAATACGCAGAATAAAAGTTTTAAGATTTTGATTGTAGGAGATTCCCTCACCGAGGGTTACGGGGTCAGTGAGAGTGAAGCATATCCATTTATTCTAGAAAAAAAGTTAAATCTCGAATCAAAAGGGGGGCTTAACAAGAATTTCCAGGTTATTAACGGCGGAATAAGTGGTGCCACAACAAGTGGGGGGGTATCCCGAATTAATTGGCTTTTACGATCCAACCCTGACTACCTTATACTGGCATTGGGTGGAAATGATGGATTGCGCGGAATTCCAATTGAAAAAATTAAGGAAAACTTGTCCGAGATTGTAGTTGCCGCTCAAAAAAATAATATTCCCATTCTATTGGCAGGAATGAAAATCCCACCTAATTATGGCCTCGAATACAGTGATTCATTTACAAATTTATATTCTCAGGTTTCGAGGGAGTACAATATTTCATTGATTCCTTTCTTGCTAGAAGGCGTGGGAGGAGAACCAAGCATGAATCTCCCCGATCGAATTCACCCCAACCCCAAAGGGCACGAAATCATTGCAAAAATTGTCCACGAACATCTGCTGAAAGAACTTTCCACTATTCAATGAACTCCATTATTTCACTCCACAAAATCTCGAAAAATTACTTCCAGGGCAGTCAAAGGATAGAAGTTTTAAAACAACTCAATCTCGAAGTCGAATCGAACGAATGCGTCGCGATTCTAGGACAAAGTGGAAGTGGGAAGTCGACTTTACTCTCCCTCCTCGCCGGTTTGGACAATCCAGAACAGGGAACCGTTTCAATTGGCGGGCAAGATTTAGCCAAGCTTTCCCAAGATGAACTCAGTCAGTTTCGTTCTAAAAATATAGGTATTGTATTCCAACAGTATCACCTAATGAACAACCTCACCACCCTCGAGAATGTAGGAATTCCACTTGAGCTGCAGAATGTCAATCACTTCGAATCAGCTGCTCGCGAAGCCTTAAAAATGGTGGGACTATCCCATCGACTGGCTCATTTCCCCGCTCAATTATCGGGAGGAGAATGTCAACGAGTGGCAATTGCCCGGGCAATAATAAGCGAACCTAAACTCATACTCGCCGATGAACCATCGGGAAATTTGGATGATAATACTGGCAAAGAAATAATGGATTTGCTCTTCCGACTCTGCCGGGACCGGGGTCAGACATTAATTCTCGTAACTCATAATCATGAACTGGCCAAAGCCTGCGACCGAACTTTGGTTCTTAAAGGGGGCAAATTTCAAGCCATCAAGTAATGGGGTTCGCTTTTCGTAATGCCTGGCGGGAGATTCGTAATAATCGCCCATTTTGTATCTTTTACATCGTCAACCTTGCCCTCGGCTTGATCGGGTTTATCAGTGTAGATTCTTTCAAACAGACACTGGATCAAAAAGTGGAAGCGGAATCAAAGGAATTACTGGGTGCAGATTTGGCAATTCGTGCACGCAGAGAAATAACTGCTGAAGAACTCGCCTCTGTTCGTAATGTCCTGCCTTCTAACAGCAAGGAAATTGAAGCGGTAGATTTTTTCTCCATGGCAGCAGGACCTACCGGAAATAGCAGGTTAGTAAAAATAATCGCATTCGATCAGGGCTTCCCTTTCTATGGAAAAATAGAAACGAATTTACGGGGTCCCATTACAGGAGAAGAAAAAAACCTCATACATGATCGTCCATTCGTATGGATATACCCAGAATTAAGGGGACAACTCAATATTGACTTAGGCGAAGAACTCAAGATTGGAGAAACTAAATTTATTGTTTCCGATCTGATCAAAGAAGAAACCGGCTTAAGTTTTCAACCGGCAGAATTAGCACCCAAGGTATTTATTAGTAAAAATTTCCTGGAAAAAACTAAACTGTTAACCACCGGTAATACGGCATTTCGCAACCATCTTTTTAAACTTCCTACCGATGCGGATTTAGGGCAGATCACCAACGACATCACAGCTGCACTGCGCTCCCCCGAAATCCGAGTATACTCTCATCAACGAGTGGGTCATCGTGCAGGTCGCCTTCTTCGCTATCTGTCCGACTTCCTCGGTTTAGTTTCCCTGGTGGCCCTCTTTTTGGCAACCTTAGGAATTGGATACCTCTACCAAGGATTTGTTAATAATCGCATTAAAGATGTTGCCATCCTTGTTTGCCTGGGAGCAAAGAAAGCCAACGCACTCCGGACCTACCTTGTTCAGTTATCACTTTTAGGAATCGCTGCTGCAATTCCAGCTATCGTGATTTGCCTGATATCCATTCCGCTACTCTCCCAGGCATTAAGTGGATTTATACCCATTGAGTTGGATGCATCTCTTCACTTCCCCAGTATACCATTAGCCTTCGGAGTCGCCATCTTTGGCGGTTGGTTTTTAGCGCTTCCCAGCCTACACAAAATTAGGCAACTAAAACCCTCTGAATTATTTCAGGAATCAGCCAATCCATCGACTTTTTCATCCAAGTCCTCACTCTTATTTGCACTGCCTGGAATTTTCGCTTTTTGGGGCTTATGCCTACTCCAATCTGATTCGTCCAAACTAGCCAATATCTTTTTCCTCTCTCTCCTGGTTAGCATTGTGGTATTGTATGGTATTGGACATTGCAGTCTGTGGCTACTCGATCGCTTTTTTCGGAAATCAAGCCTGAACCTACGACTGGCTACCCGGTCACTCACCCGTAATAAAAATAGTACCATTACTGGCTTTTTAACGCTTGGCTTAGGCGTACTGTTACTCAACTTAATTCCACAGTTTCAATACAGCCTGGAACAGGAGATCGGATCTAACACCGCCGAGAGTAAACTCCCCAAACTGTTCCTCTTTGACATCCAGGAAAATCAACTCGAGGAATTAAAAGAGACCCTGCAAATCAATGGAAAACCCCTCGAAAACATAACCCCTTGGATTCGAGGTAAACTAATCGAGGTGAAAGGCGAAAAATACGAAAATTTTGTCAAACAGGACCGGGATTTTGAAAATCCCGGAGATCAAAGAAGAAATAATTTCCGCAATCGCAGTTTTAATCTCAGTTATCGAAACCACCTCCTTTCCAGCGAAGAAATATTGCGGGGTCGTATGGTAGCAATGAATTATGATCAAAACTCGAGTCGGCCCGCAGAGATTTCAATCGAACAAAAATATGCGGAGTCTCTTGGATTGGACTTAGGGGATCGAATTAAAATTGAAGTGAGTGGAGTCCCGATAACGGCAGAAGTGGTTAATGTACGCCGGGTAAAGTGGACTAGCTTTCAACCCAATTTTTTCGTCCAAATGCAACCGGGCGTTCTTGAAGATGCACCCAAAACTTTTATCGGTACCCTTAATCAATTAAATCCGGATGAAAAAAATACAGTACAGGATTTACTAGTTCAGAAATTCCCCACTATCTCCATTCTTGATGTGGAACGTACAGGCAGAAAAATTCTCGAAATCGTATCCCAAATGACATGGGCACTTCAAATCATGGCACTTCTTTCTATTCTTGCCGGTGTAGTGGTTCTCTATTCCCTTGCCCGAGAAAAAGCTCGGCGACAAAAGAGAGACTTAAATTTACTTAAAATATTAGGTGCCTCCTTCAATGACCTTAGAATGCAGGTGCGAATAGAGTTTGGACTCCTCGGTTTTTCCGCGTCTCTGCTTGGAGTTACCTTTTCTTCCTTCGTTAGTTTTATTTTTGCGGAATATATTTTTGATAAAGTTTGGGCATTCCAACTTTCACTTCCAATTGGAATAATAGTGGGAGTGGTCGCTCTTTCAGTTCTCACTGCAGAATGGGCCACCAAAAAAGTTCTGATGGAAAAACCCTTATCAATACTCCAGGAAAACTAAGATCTTTTTAAACTTGTTTACTCCAATCATTCTCTTCCATAGTAAGGGTCACTCTACATAATGAAAAAAGGAAGCGTTCAACAAAAAAAGACATTTTATCCAATTAGTGAAGAATTTCGCGAATATCTAACCAATTACAAACGATCCGCCGACCTTCCTGTTCATTACGAAAACCTCCTCCAAAGTGTGGACTCCTACCCACTGATGAATGCCAAAAATGAGGATACTTTATGGCAGACTATGGTTTACGACCAGCATTACGGCCGCGAAATCTTTGAAGGTTTAAAAAAGATTTATGTCCTCCTTCGATCGGGGGGAGATGTCAATATTTTACCCAATCTGTATGTCGACCGGGTAGATTATTGTACCTTTGGAAACACCAAGCCTTTTCGCATTCGCATCGTAAATCAATACAATGATAACCACGATTATTTTTATGTAAAAAAAGCAGATGCCTCCAGGCTGTATGGGCTCGAGCTGGAACAAATCCTATCCCCCAACGAAATAAACTTTCAAATCGACGGGGACACCTTGATCGAAGAGCACATCATTGGAGTTCCCGGTGATGACTTCATACAGAACTTCCTCGATCACAGTGATCTGAATGAGGTTCGACTGGCCAAAGAGTTTATCAAATTTAATGAACGGTGCTTCGTTCGGCTCTTGGGCGACATGAGGGCATACAATTACGTGGTGGAAATGACTCCCGATTTCGAGCAGAATCAATATCGTGTTCGGGCAATTGATTTCGATCAGCAATCCTACGAAGGCCGACGCTCGTTTTACCTGCCGCAATTTTTTAAAAATAATCTACCCGTGGTTAATTTATGTACCCGACTCATCAATCCGGAAACAAGTAGTCAGTATCAAAGGGAAGAACGTACCCTTATTAAAAGGAGATTTAATTTCTCACCCACCCGAATCAAAAAATTAAGGCAATCCATGTGTCAGGACAGAATTTCAAGCGACGAAAAAGTCAGGCGTTTAAGAACTGAATTGGGTCGCTTATACAGTGACACTCGTTTTTCAAAGTGTGAGACCATGGGCGAGATCACTTTTCTTAATATCGCACTTGCTTTGGACTTAAAAGAGGAAGCGCCAACAAGGTTACTTTCCAAAAACTAAATCACTCAGATCCCTGATTCGGTAAATGGAAAATAGACGGGTGGTTCTTCTTCATGGTTTGGCTCGTACCTCGAGGTCGATGCGACCGATGGAAAAATATCTCAAGAAAAACGGTTTCACCGTACTCAACATTAATTATCCATCCCGCAAAAAACCAATTGAAGAACTGAGTAAATGGGTCCGTGACAAACTGGACGAGGAACTCGGTAAACACTCAGCCGTGCAGTTGGACTTTGTAACTCATTCAATGGGAGGAATTATCCTTCGACAAATTATGAAAAAACATCCCCTCACCAACCTCGGGCGAGTGGTAATGCTCGGCCCCCCCAATCAGGGGAGCGAGGTGGTGGACAGACTTCGACGCTTCAAAATACTCAAACAACTCAACGGTCCCGCCTGCCTACAACTGGGCACAGAAGATAAAGGATTTATCCACAACCTTGGAAAAGTAGAGTTTGATCTAGGAGTAATTGCCGGGAATAAAAGCATCAACCCACTCCTTTCCCTTCTTCTCCCTGGAGAAGACGATGGAAAAGTTACCGTGGAAAGAACAAAAATTGAAGGGATGAATGATTTCAGAATTGTTCCCTGTTCTCATTCCTTTTTTATGTCGAAGAAAAAAGTAAAGGAACTCGTTCAGTCTTTTTTAAAGAAAGGATTTTTTTCTAACAATTGATAAACAAAGCACATTAACTGCTCATTTTATCATCCATTTACCAGTAAACATCTCTTGACTTGCCTCCTCTACTATTTACTGATTTTATTGTCATAGGATGGAAAATACTAAAATTAAAAAATCTGTATCCGAGTGGAAAGCACTTGTTGCCGAATTTCAAAAGCCCCATCGCGGGAGGGCTTGGTGGCAAGTAATTAACACTGTTGGATCTGTTATTCTTCTATGGGTCGCGATTTATTTCACGCTCCCAATTTCATGGTTGCTTACCTGTACACTGGCCGTTCTTGCCGGACTAATACTGGTGCGGGCATTCATTATATTCCATGATTGTGGACATGGATCGTTCTTTAAGTCCCGAAAAGCCAATCAAAAATTGGGCTTCATTACCGGACTGCTTACCTTCACCCCCTTTCATCATTGGAGATGGGAACATTCCGTCCACCATGCGACTACGGGCGATCTTTCCCGTCGTGGAATGGGAGATATTTGGACATTAACTGTGAAAGAATATTTGGAGAGTTCCAGGTGGAGAAAATTTTCATATCGACTGGTCCGTAATCCTTTTGTCCTGTTTGTATTCGCACCTCTTTTTCTTTTCTTAGTCATTCAAAGGATCCCCGCTGGCAAAGCAAAACCCAAAGAAAAGCGCTCCGTTCACATGATGAACCTAGCAATTGTACTGATGTCTGCCGGGCTGATTTCAATCTTTGGTTTTTGGGAATGGTTAGTCGTTCAATCGATCATGATGACTGTTGCCAGTACCTGCGGAGTTTGGCTTTTCTATGTACAACACCAGTTTGAGGATGCCTATTGGGTACAGGGAGATGAATGGGACTTTACCACTGCGGCAATGGAAGGTAGTTCATTCTACAAACTTCCCAAGATCCTTCAGTGGTTTTCAGGAAATATCGGATTTCACCATGTTCACCACCTTAATCCAATGATTCCCAATTATAACTTGGAAAGGTGTCATTGCTCAGATCCGTTTTTTGAAAGCGTTCCTCCCATGAACATCTTAACCAGTTTGAAGAGTATCAATTATCGACTTTGGGATGAAGATTCCAACAAAATGATTGGTTTTCGCCAACTGAAGAAACAACTCCAATCTCTTAACTGGCAGGAAAATCAAAAGGAAGCAGCTTAGTCTGTTTCCTTTTCTTTCACTCGATTAAGTTGTACTAGTCGAAACTCCATCGCTTGAGACTTTGGCATCTCTATCGTTTGTAACTTCAGTTTCCCCTTCCCCTATGTGAGCTCGATTACACCCATTTTCATGGGTGTAAAGTCCTTAACATAGGATTCCATCCTGGGTGAACGATCTTCGTATTTACGCACTAAAGGAGGAGCATTAGGGTCGCAATTAGTCTGTTTCCTTTTCCTTCACTCGATTAAGTTGTATCAGTCGAAATTCCATCGCTTGAGACTTTGGTATCTCGATCGCCTGTAACTTCAGTTCCCCCTTCCCCTTTGTAAGCTCGATTACACCCATTTTCATGGGTGTAAAGTCCTTAACATAGGATTCCATTCTGGGTGAACGATCTTCTTGTTTACCCACTAAAGGTGGATCATGAGGGGTCGCAATTATGGTGACGACAGATTTACCATTACAAGAAAGCTCAATTTCTGCACCGAGGTCCCTCTCAGGACAAGCGTACCATAATTCCACTTCATAATTTCCGGATTCCCCAACCTCCACATCCCAGGTGATAAAATCCTCCTTACTCGTCCAGTTCGTAAAATAACTGCAGTTCGGAAATTTATTCGATCTTTTAATAGTGCCGTGTGCCGTGCCGTCCCGAGCAGGAATCTGGGTCCAGGAAACTTCAGGATGTCCAATAATAAAGGGTCGCGTGTCTGGACCGGCTTGCTCCAATACCTTTTTTTGAAACGATTGCTTTCTTTGATTTAATCGCTCGGCAACATCGGGAAATTGCTTGCTCACATCCACCCGTTGTCCGGGATCTTTCTCCATGTCAAAAAGCCTTCCCTTGTACCCCAGTCGAAAGTGCTGATCGCGTACTCCCAGTTTTCCCTTCCAGGTAGAGACAAGTGTTCTCGATTTCCACCTTTTTGTCTTTCCGGATAAAAGAGGCTTTAAGCTCCTACCATCAATCGCTTTCTTCGATCTCTCCTTCACCCCAGCCAATTCGATTAAAGTGGGAAGTAAATCACGAACCGAGGAAATGGGCATTACTTTTGTACCCGGCTTGATTCCATTGGGCCATTTAATCAAAAGTGGAGAACGGGTACCACCCTCTTCGGTGGATCCTTTTCTGCCCTCCATATCTCCATTCCAACGGGTACCATTCGGTCCGTTATCATGGAAAAAAACCACAATCGTATCGTCGGTCACCTGTAACTCATCTAATTTTTTCAACAAGCGACCCACATTCCAGTCAATATTTTCACACATTGCCAGTGCCGCGAGCAAATGTAGCCTGTCTTCTTTCTTTGGTATCCGGTTCCTCATCATCTCCTCCAAATTCAGATCCTTGAATTTCTTCCACCATCGATCCGGTACCTGCATCGGACTGTGCGGAGTGTTGTAAGGAACATAGGCAAAGAATGGTTTATCCTTCTTTACAGATCGCTCAATGAAGCCCATCGCCTCGGTGGTGAAGTCGTCCACACAAAACCCTTTTCCCTGTACCAGTTTTCCATTTCTCTCCATCAGTGCATCATAGTAGTGCCCCCAGTGTCCGGAACAAAATCCATAGAAGTAATCAAATCCACGTCCCAGTGGATGGTAGGGATACTGCATTCCATTATGCCACTTCCCAAATGCCCCCGTGGCATACCCTTCCTGCTGGAACAGATCGGCAATGGTGGTCTCATCCAAATCCATTCGCTCGCCCCCTGCCGAGGTACTGTATACCCCACTACGCACATGATGCCGACCAGTCAGGAATTCTGCCCGCGTGGGTGAACAAACCGGGCAAACATAAAAGCGGTCAAAGGAAGCACCTTCCCTCGCCAAGGAGTCGATATTCGGGGTCGAAAGATTGGTATTTCCATTCAGGCTTAAATCGCCCCAGCCCTGATCATCCGTTAAAAAAACAACTACATTGGTTTTGGAAAAAAGCCCGACTGCACAAACTAGTAATGTAGTAAAAACAGCTTGGGCTCTCATCAAATCACATTCTGGTAATTACGGTGTAGTAACACCCGAGCTCGCCTTCAGGCACCGCAAAATACGGAGAAAGTTCATGTTTCCCCTTGGTCAGCTTTGCTTCGAACACAACCTTTTTTGCACCTTTTCCAACCGGTTTTGTCTGTAAATTTTTCCCATTGAGGCGAAGAGTGGCGGTTTTAGCACTGATGCCCCGCCCAATCTGTGCTCGGAATGCTTTGCTTGCACCAGGCACATCTCCCCCGGCAACCAGTTCCTCATTAATTGCTTTTCCCGATTCCGCCGGCCAGCGCAATACTTCAATTTTATACTTTCCAGTCTTCAAAACTTTCAATGCCCAATGCCCTTCATGCACAGCATTTTTTTTATTCTGTACTGGAAACTTACTTCGGTTATGCCCCTGATTCCATGGCGTGGGTCCGCCTATCCAATCGTGGCTGGTCAAACTGACCACCGGGTGCTCCTTGTGCCCCACTTGCAATTCCGTGGTCTCTGCAAAAGTGGGCTCCAACTCCGCCCACCATTGATCATAAAATGCCTGCATTTTTGCGACTCGCTCAGGGTGCTGACCCGCCACATTTTGGGTCTGCCCCGGATCCTTATCGATATGGTAGAGTTCCTTCTGATTCACCAGTCTCCACCCCTGGCTCATCACCGATGATTTTCTCCACTTAATCGGATCCTTCACTCTTTGCGAATCGGTAATTAACATCCGCTCAGGCCAGTCGACCTTACCCTTGGCCTGCAAAACTTTCCGTATGGAAATCCCGTCAAATTGATACCCCTTTGGTTTCTTTCCGCCCGTTAGGTCGAGCAAAGTCGGAGCCACATCGATTGCATGGCAAAGAGTATTTATTTTTTTCAGCTTGTTCATTCCCCCCTTTGGCCAGTGCATAAAAAAGGGAACTCGGTGCCCTCCATCATACTCACTCCCCTTTTGCCCGCGCATTTCCGCATTGAATACAGTGCGTCCACTCGCGGTTCCGTTATCGGTGGTAAAGATAAAGATGGTATTTTCATAAACACCCAATTCCTTCAGTAATTTCCGGGTCTTCCCGACATTATCATCAATATTGGTAATCATGCCAAAAAACGCCGCGATTTTCGGGCTTTGTTCCTTGTACATATCCAAATATTTTTGAGGTGCATGCAAAGGACCATGAGGTGCATTGGTGGAAATGTAGGCAAGAAATGGTTTCTTCTGCTCTACACTCTCCCGGATAAACCGGTTGCCATTTTCAAAAAATACATCCGTGCAGAACCCACTCGCCTTTTCAATCTTTCCATTATGGAAGTACCCACCGTCAAAATAGGCATTATCCCAAACATCTGGAGTTTGTCCTACCCCACCGCCTCCGTGACGATAGACTTCAGTAAATCCACGATCTTCCGGTCGATAGGGGTAATTATCCCCCATATGCCACTTTCCAAACATTCCCGTCTCATATCCATTTTCCTTAAAAAACTGTCCCAATGTACCCTCATTTTCCCGTAACATGGAACGCCCCATTATCGTATGCCACACACCCGTACGGTTTGTCCAATGACCGGACATCAGAGCCGCCCGGGTCGGAGAACAAGTCGGAGCCACATGATAATCCGTCAACCAGACCGATTCGTTTGCCAACTGATCGGTATGGGGAGTTTTAATTATCGGATTCCCGGTACATCCCAAATCTCCATAGCCCTGATCATCGGTGATCACGATTACGATATTGGGCTTTTTTCCGAATAAACCGGTAATAATGCAAAAAGAGAGAAAGGAGAAAAGGAGGTGGGAATTTTTCATGATAGGATTATGGAATAATAAGTCTGTCCCTTTTGCTATCCAAATATAAACCTCTTGACCACTCATAAATCTATTTTTTTTCATTTTCATTTTGAGCGCTTGCACTTGCCCATTCGTCCTATTCCTGCTAGTAAGAACACCATGAAAGCGATTCAATATTTATTCCTTATCCCTTCTATCTTCTTTTTTTTCTCCTGCGGAGAAGAGCAACATCAAGTTGGTCACGGTGCCCACATTCACGCGGCACCACACGGTGGTCAATTGGTTGAACTAGGCGTGCATGGAGCCGGATTTAACCTAGAACTCGTTCTTCACGAGCAGGGCTTTTTACAAATCTATGTATTCGATGCTCATGTTCAAAATTTTGTCCGCATATCCGCCAATTCCATTGATATCGAAGTCACTGAGCAAAACGGCACCACCAAAATAATAACCTGCGAACCAATAGCTGATCCCATTACCGGTGAAACTGTTGGCAATACCGCACTCTTCACCTCCACCGAACGCATCGATAAATTACTCCCACTCACTGGAGTGATAAACAGAATCGATGTTATGAATTCCCCTTATGAAAATGTGGAAATTAATTTTCTCGGGAATACAAAAGCAGAGCAAGAATGAGCATCGAGGAAAAACGCGATCAATTATTAGAGGAACTCATGCCCTTTGAGGATCACCTGGAACGATTTACCTATATTATCGACCGGGCCAAATCAACAGACCCTCTTCCCGAGGACTGCAAGATTGAAACCTTTCTAATAAAAGGATGTGTATCCCAGCTTTGGGTATTCCCACAATTTAAGGACGGTCGTTGCCAGTTCCAGGCCGACTCCGAGGCCTCGATTACAAAGGGAACTGCCGGATTACTTTGCGAACTCTACAGCAATGAAACTCCCGAGGATATCGTCCGTATGGAGCCCGACTTTCTCGCCGATGTGGGCATTACCCAACACCTCTCCCCCAACCGAAGAAACGGACTGACAGGAGTGCGCGACAAAATCAAATCTTACGCCCAGATGCA
>JAQXBH010000148.1 GCA_029252505.1 Opitutales bacterium
TGGGAACTCTATGACCTCAAGGCAGACCCGACCGAGACAAATAACCTGGCCAAAGAAAGACCAAAGAAAACCTCTGAACTCGCGAAGATGTGGGAAGATTGGAACCAAGAGTGTAAAAAAAGACCCTAACACAACCCAACCTCCTTTCGCTCTATGTTCTACAACCTGCTCCTAAGGAAACTATCATGGATCATAGCTTGCTTTATTTTCCTACACCCGGTAATTGCCGAAGAATCTTTTGAGTTTCCAATGATTTCGGAGGTTCTCCGAAAGGTCATTTTTCCTCAGGGGGACGGCGGATCCAACTATTTCCGGATTCCTGCCATCATCACGGCAAAGAATGGTGATTTACTCGCTGTGATCGATGCCCGGAGAAACACCACTCGGGACCTGCAGCACACCCGCAATATCGACATCGCGTTCAAGGTAAGCTCAGACAATGGCGATACTTGGTCAGAAATTGATTTCATTACCAAGTTCCCAGACGGAAAGGTTGGATCCGATGCCTCCTTGATCGTGGATCGAAAAACGGGACGAATTTTTTGCTTTTACAACTACCTGGACCACGACACGGAGTTCAATAAGTCCAGCCCCTCTAAGACAGCGGTTAACTATCGTTATTTTCTACAGACAAGCGATGACCATGGAAAGACCTGGTCGCAACCGAAGGATATACGAGACGAGGTATTACCCGGTCACATAACCAAGCGGGATTTCGTCTTCATCACCTCCGGACGAGGGACTCAGACTAGTTCAGGGCTGATCATCCACACAGTAGTTCATGTTGGGAAAGCAGGTTACTTATTTGGAAGTTCTGATCAGGGCAAGACTTGGGGAGCATTAAAGAAAGTATCCCCATTCTTACCTGCAAACGAATGCAAATTCGTTGAACTAAGTGATGGAACTTGGATGATTAACGCGAGAGTCAATGGTTCGGGTTATCGATATGTTCACCGTTCGAACGACCAAGGGAAAACATGGGTAAGCAAAAAAGAAACCAACCTCCCCGACCCCGGGTGTAATGGCGAACCCCTCGTCTACACATCAAAGAAAGACGGCTATGCAAAGGACCGTCTTTTATTCGTCAACTCCCACAGCCAAAAAGGTCGTAGGAACTTGGTCCTTTCGATGAGTTACGATAATGGCGAATCATGGGCTCATAAAAAATGTATTGAAAAAGGCCCTGCTGCTTACTCCGCGATTACGGCCTGCAAAAATGGTGACATTGGGATTTTCTTCGAAAACGGTGTTAACATGACTTTTGTTCGTGTCACACTCGCAGAATTAACAGATGGCACTGATAGACTGACCAAACCCTACAAAATAAAATGATTAGATTCCTCGTTACCTCCTTCTTTTGTTTTTCCATTTTCTGTCGAGCTGAAGACAGACCAAATATTGTAATCCTCTACGCCGACGATATGGGAGTGGCCGATGTTTCCTACGGCAATCCAAAAGCCAAGATCCAGACACCACATCTGGACAGGTTAGCATCCCAGGGTATGACCTTCACCGACGGGCATAGTTCCTCCGGGGTCTGCACCCCAAGCAGATTCGCCCTCTTGACCGGACAACACCACTGGCGACGCTTTCACGGTATCGTCGGTGCCTTCGGTGGTACAGTCTTTGAACCCGATGACTTTACCATCGCTAAAATGTTTAAGCAAAAGGGATACAGTACTGGCTGTTTTGGTAAGTGGCACCTTGGCTGGGACTTTGATGCCATTCGTAAACCGGGAGCAAAAAAGGGAGATCCACGGGCCGAGTCCTATGACTGGACCAAGAGATTTCCCCATGGCCCCCTCGATCAGGGCTTTGATTATTATTTCGGGGACGGGACCATCAATTTTCCTCCCTACTGCTGGATCGAAGGTGATCGATTCGTTACCATTCCCAGTAAACCGGTTATAAAATCTGAGCCTCTTGCGGGTGGAGGATCCTTTCGTCCCGGTCCGATGGCCGAAAGCTGGAACCCCTACGACATTCTGCCCACCATTACCC
This sequence comes from Opitutales bacterium, assembly GCA_029252505.1. Classification (GTDB taxonomy): domain Bacteria; phylum Verrucomicrobiota; class Verrucomicrobiia; order Opitutales; family Seribacteraceae; genus Seribacter. The sequence continues at coordinate 2,002 of JAQXBH010000148.1, forward strand.
AAAAGACTGTAGAGTGGATTTCGAAGCAGAAAAAAGATCAACCTTTCTTTGCCTACCTTGCCTTTAACTCGCCCCACTACCCGATCGTCCCCAATCAAGAATTTCATGGAAAATCCAAAGCCGGGTATTATGGTGACTTTGTCATCGAAACCGATGCAATGATCGGCAAAGTATTGAAGGCTCTGAAAAAGCATGGATTCGCTGAGAACACATTGGTTATTTTCTCCGCTGACAACGGTCCGGAGACCCACGCCTTTGAAAGGTTGGAGAAATTCGATCAATGGAGCTCCGGTAAATACCGCGGAGTTAAACGGGATATTTACGAAGGCGGACATCGGGTTCCCTTCATCGTGAAATGGCCTGGTAAAGTAAAGCCAGGTAGCATTTCCGGTGAAGTCGTGAGCCAAGTTGATCTGGCTGCAACCTTCGCCAAAATTATCGATCACTCTCTCCGCAAAAAAGAGGCAATCGACAGCTATAATTTACTTCCTGTACTCCGGGGAGAAAAATACCAGAAGCCATTACGGGTCGCCACCGTGCAAAATACATCACCCAAGAAATTCGCCATACGTCAAGGCGACTGGGTACTCATTGATGCACCTACCGGTGCCGCGAAAAAGGAACAGAAGAGCTACCTTGACCACTTTGGGCTGGAGCCTTACGGGAAAGGAGACCAAGGACTTCTCTTCAATTTGAAAGAAGATCCCCAACAGTCTAACAATCTTTACACCCAGCATCCTGCAAAAGTTACAAAAATGCGTTCTCTTCTCCAAAGCTATCTTGATGGAAAAGGTTGTGCACCCAATAAACAATAAATTCTCACCTCAATTTATGAAAACGAAAACAGTGGTTTCCTTTATTCTGTTAATTGTTTTCACCCCCTCCATTCTTGCTAATCAACCTGAAGTAATAACCATCCAAAAAATTGGGGGCAGACCATGGCTTACAAAGCACGACGGCAAGCCATTCTTCGCTCACGGCATTACCCATGCACGAAATTTAAAAACTAATGCTGACTTGGATAAGTTCTCCAAAGCCTGTAAAGAAATTGGGTTTAATGCTTACGGTTATGGCTGCCCGGAGAGTCTTCGCAAAGACATGCCTTTTATTGAAAGCTGGAATCACTTGGTACCGATTTCCTATTATCGGGGGAAGAACTCGGTTCGGTTTATCGATATCTTCGATACCAAAGAGCAGACAAAACTTGAGAATGGAGTAAAGTTTATTTGTCAACGAAGTAGGAATAATCCAAACACGATTGGATATTGCTGGACGGATCTCGGTTCATGGCCCCTCCAAAACCCCGCTGGTAAAAATTGGGTAGACTATATTCGTAATCTGCAAGAGCACACTCTTGGAAGAAAGGCATATAGCAAATTTCTCTCTTCCTGGGAGGGGAATGATGAAAAGGTACGTGATCTCGCTTTTCTTCGACTCATTGCCCACGAATATTTTCGAGTAGTGGGTGAAGCTCAAAGGAAATTCGCCCCCAATCACTTGGTTTTTGGCGAAAGGTTTTCATTTACCACCCTTGTGCCAGAGGTCATGGAAGAAATGCTTCCTTATGTCGACGCAATTGCAATTCAACCCCCCTTTCAATCTAAATTTCCAAAAGAAAAATTCGATGAAATTTACAAGCTTACCGGTAAGCCCATTCTTATTTGCGACTTTGCCGTTCGCTTCAAAGATGGAAAAAAAGACATTCGCAATTGGAAACCCGAAGCAAATTCGGTAACCGCTGGTAAAGCCTACGCTGAATATATTGAAGCGGCATTTAAAACTGATTACATCTTGGGTACTTTTTGGTGTAACCCAATGGATTCACAAAAAGGATTTGGAAAAGAAGGAGTTAAGCAGGGTTTTTTTAATAATGGACTCTCGCCACGCCCCGGGTTGCATCAATCGGTTATGGAACTCAACAAGTTGCTCAGGACTATGACTCCCGCAAAAGAAAATTGATTTTTAGAATATCCTCTTTCGCAATTCCCGGATTATCTCCAAGTACTCTTGCTTGACCATCTTTTCAGCACGATCGAATGTGGTGACCATTCGCTTACGCTGCCTCATCTCTGGAAAGTCATTCAGCATCGTCTTCACTTTCATAGTGTAAATTCTGAGATTTTTAGATTTTCCTGAAAAATTGAAATCGTAATACTTGCAATTCAACGAACCCTGAAGTCCCGCTTCTTCAAATGCTTCTCTTTTTGCCTGTAAACGGTCTGACCGTTTTTTGGCACGATTCCCCTTCGGTAAGATCCAAGACTCTCCTTTGCGACTGGTTACCAAGACAACTTTTCCTAATCCGGTGTAAGCAAAAACGCCCACTTGATAATCATCATTCCCTACGGTTGCCAATCCTTCATCATGTTTTTGTATTTTTAGCATAATTACTTTTTGTTTTTGAGAAATCCCACCACAAGATCCTCAATAATTTGCTGAACGCTTGTATCCTTCTTCACCGCATATATTTTCAGCTTTTTTAAAACTGACTCTTCAAGACGCAAAGAAGTATTTTTACGTTTCGACTTCTTACTTGGGGTTTTAGAAGACATGGATCAATCATTATATAATGACGTCAAAATGTCAATCAATAATGATGTAAAGAAACAAGATTTAAAATTACGAATTTAACGGCGGCTAAATTTTAAACCAAAATTTCTTTCCAAAATCATAAGATTATAATTACAATAGACATCATACTATTATGAAAATCAATCTTTTCCTTCCTGCCTCAATTCTTTCCATCTTTGTTTTTGCTTCTATTGGCTTACACGGAAGTGAGCGGGTTTCCCAAATGCC
>JAQXBH010000151.1 GCA_029252505.1 Opitutales bacterium
TAATATGAAAATAGACGATAATGCCAGTATTAAAGAATTAGAAGCTCTCAAGCGTAAGATAGAAAAGAAGATTTCGACTAAGCAGTCGGGAAAAGAAGATTTAAGTAAGTTCTACGACACAATCAAAAATGATCATGCCCGTCACAGGAGGGAAGATGGAAGAAAGGTTTTTCGCGGAGTAGTGGATTATTTAGAATGTTACATCAATGGTTTGCCGCCAATTGCGAAGGCAAGTTTTTATGAAAGGTTTGGAATTCAAGGGAAACGAACCAAGATCACTCATGAAATCGTTCAGCGTGTCAAAGAATTGTTAAAAGAAAAGATGACATTACAAGCCATTGCGGATGAGGTTGGAGTATCACCAGCGACATGTCAAAAGATCAAAAAAGGGGATTATGATTCCTGAAAACTATTAATTTTTAGATTAGACCACAGCTCTCGAGTTGTGGTTTTTTTTGGGATACAAATAACTATGAATTAAATGGTTTTAAAGGTAGACGGAGAGTATTTCCTTACCCGTGCAGAAGCAGTGTCATATGTGCTTCAAGGGTATCATGCCAAATGGTGTTTTGCCCGCTGGAGCCGAGATGAAGTCGCATTTTCCTTTGAAACAAAGTCGGGGAGCAGGGATCGAATATTACTCCGAGCTTACAAATTAAAAAAAAGTAAGACGGTGCGTATCAGGAAGTATGAATTAGATGAATATTTTTCAAAAGAAGGTTAATTCCTAAAATTCTTCTTCGTCTGGAATATCTAACTTGTGCATGGTGGTCTCTTCCCCCTTTGAATCAACGGTGATCACTTTCATTATTTTGCAATCTTTCCCCTGTGCTTCAAAGCGCTTGGGTTCACCATCTGGACCAATAACTTGTAACAGACCCGGTTTCTTATCAATTTGGACGCATTCCAATAGATCTTTTCCATTGTATCCTTCTTCATGAGATGTTGAATACAAACCATCGGGGTGAACAAAACAAACTATCCTGCCATACCGAATCGTTGCACCTCTTTTGTGGCGAATCACATCTCCTTTTTCGAAAACTTTTTTAGAAAAAAGCTGTTTCCTAGGTGTGTAGTGTTTGAGCTTGGACCTTTTTGTTTTAAAAGTTTTCATTCCATCAGAACCCTTGACCAAGGGAGTGAGTTCATCGGGATGAACTTCCACGCATTCAAGCGTTGGATCGCCAGGGTTATCCTGCAGGATCATCAGTACCTCGCCACATCTTTTTTTTCCTTTTGAGGATACGGTTTCGCGTACAAAGTCACCAATCTCGATTTCTTTTTTCTTCTTTTTCTTATTTGATCCAATTGACATAATTTTTGTTTATTTAATAGAGCCTGTTTGTGCGAGTCTTTTAGTTCGGCAATCCGAACAGATACAAAATTTCCCGTGACCATAATCTCCCGGAGTCGGTAGATCTTCAAATAGAGGGGTGCTCTGTTTGGGAGTTGAAACTAACTTCGGTTTGGAGGGAGTAGAAGATTTCGTTATTTTTGGATTAGTTTTTTCTGCTTTTCTTTCCGCGTAGGCCATTCTTTGCCTTTTTCGCATTTCGAACAAGTAGGCCACACCGTCTTTAAAATCAGTTGAATCCATCGAAATCGCACCTCGCATTGATCCATTCTTGGAGGGAGACACTGCAAGGAGATTCCCTTTGTGGCCTATTGCAAATACTTCTTTCCCCGCGGGTAACAGAGAGGATCCAATCGCTTGCCCACTTGAAGAGTAGGCGGTAAATTTAACTTCTTTTTTAATCGTTACATGAGCAAGAGGAAAAACTGATTTCGGGATTAAGTTCCAATTCTTCACTGCCGAGAGCAATTCTGGAGTAAATTTCGCTTTTTGTGGCTTAGTTGGTACCTTTACAGCCGACAACGCCTTTGGTTCCACTTTTTTCTCTACCGGTTCCGTTTTTTTTGCTTCTGGCAATACTTTCTTACTCGTTTCTGCGGGCTTTTTCTGAGTTAAGTTTTCTTTATTGCTGCTCGCATCGACTACAGTCTTGTTTTGGTCCTCAATTTCAGTACTTTGTTCCAAAAGTTCACAGGATTGAAGGAGGAGAATGCATGGAATAATAAGTGCTTTAAAGAATCGCATTGGTAACTTTGATTAAAAAGTAGTGATATTGGCAAGGTTTTATGTCAGTTGTAAGAATAGTGATCATAATTTTTAAAATGCACCAATGAACATATTCCAACCAAATGCGAATCGCTTGAAATTACTTTTAGTGATTAATTTTTCACTTTTTTCAGCTTTGGCGGTTTGTCAATTATTAGTAACCTCGATGTTAAATTCATGGTTATTTCTTCTTTGCATAATTGGAGCGTGTATCAATTTAATCGTCTGCTATTTCATAAATAGAAGTGAATGCACAGTTCATACCACAGAGGAGCCCCCCGTTTCTGATGACGAAAAAAATAAACTGATGGACGACCTTGAAGAAGAGGCAAAAAGAAGAAAACAGCAGGATCGAATTCAACAGAATTAATTGATGAGTCTTTATCGAGTTACTCCCCAAAAAACATCCAAGCTTCCATCAGGAATTGGATTTATAATTGGAAATGAGGTCGCCGAAAGATTTTCTTTTTATGGAATGCGGAGTGTTTTGTTGGCTTACATGACAATTTACTTAGTTCAACCAAACGGAGATTCTGCAATTTTTAATGAAAAAGAAGCGGAAGCGTGGGTTCATTTATTTGTTGGATCTGCTTATTTTTTCCCTTTGATTGGTGGAATTATAGCGGATGTATTCTGGGGGAAATATCGTACCATTCTTTCACTTTCACTCTTCTATTGTCTTGGTCATGGTTGCCTTGCCATGATGGGAATCCTTGGGGATACACGAACTTTGTTATTTGCTGGACTGGTTTTAATAGCAGTAGGGTCGGGTGGAATCAAACCCTGTGTTTCCGCTCATGTTGGGGATCAGTTCAATATACGAAATAATCATTTACTTACCCAAGTTTTTGGTTGGTTCTACTTTTCAATTAATGTGGGTGCATTTTTATCCGGACTACTAACCCCTTTTCTTCTTGAAGCAACTCGAGAAGCCGGTTCACTAGGCGAAAGAATTTATCCTATTGTTGAGCCCTGGGTAGGAGAGAAATTAGAAGGTGAGCCAATCTTTGGCCCCCATTACGCTTTTGGTTTGCCAGGGATTTTGATGGCAATTGCGACTTTTATTTTTTGGCTTGGTCGAAAACAATTTGCCCACATTCCACCGCGTGGAATGATTTATTTTAGGGAAACTTTTTCTGGTGAGAATTTACATGCGATATTTCGCCTTTGTTCCATTTTTGCATTTGTAGTTATTTTTTGGGCACTGTTTGACCAGATTGGGACACTGTGGCAGATACAGGCTCGAAGCTTGGATCGAGTATTACCCAATTGGATTCCCTTAATTGGTGGCAGCGAAATGCTTGCCGCACAAGTCTCCGCTATTTGGAATCCGTTATTTATATTACTATTAATTCCCGTATTTTCGTATATCATTTATCCATTCCTTTCCAGATTCTTTGCAGTGACACCTCTTCGTAAAATAGGTTTTGGATTATGGGTAATGGGCTTTTCCTTCACCCTTGTGGCTCTTTTGCAGGAACGAATTGACATGGGAGAAAGCCCTAATATGGGGTGGCAAATATTGGCCTGCCTGCTATTGACTGGATCGGAGGTGTTGGTATCTATTACCTGTCTTGAATTTGCCTATACTCAAGCACCCAAGGAAATGAAATCTTTTGTAATGGCGATATTTTTACTAACTGTATCGTTAGGGAATTATTTCACATCGGCAGTAAAATTTTTTATTATAAATGAGGACGGTTCATCCAAATTACCGGGTTCCTCTGAATTTTGGTTTTGGACTGTTTTGGTTTTTATTGCCGCATTAATTTTTATCAGAGTTTCTAAAAATTATGTTGTAAAAGAGTATTTACAAGAGGCTTGATTAAATAACTTAGGTAAATTTTAAATCGGAAACCACGGTGCAACCCTCTAGTTTTCTAATCTTGATCAACAGTTGTTTTTTAGAAAAAGAAAGTTCCTGTTTAACGGGTCCCCCTGAAGTCTTGATGTAAAGAATACCGCTGGCACTGTTTAAACTTTCTGGTGCACACTTCATTGCTAATTTTCTTCCCACGATTTTGTACCAATTTTCAGATATTGACTGCTCGGGAGTTTTCTCTTCACCCAATCCCCAATTAGACCAGGTTTTTTCGACTAAATCTTTCATGCTTAAAGGCTCGCGATGCTTCGATAGATCTTCGCCAAGAGGTAGTTCGAGAAATTCGGAAAGCAGCCTTCTTTCGTTGAAAGAGGTTAGTTTTTTGTAATTGGATTTTTGATAAGCCATGAATGAGGGAAATATTGATCTTCTACTATCGATCAAACAATGGTATGTAAATACTCCCTTTTAACATAGCATACTTTTTAAAATACTTTTACATTTAATTTAATGATTATAAAACCAAGAATTAAAGGCTTTGTCTGCATTACCTCTCACCCCATTGGTTGTTTGGAGAATATTCGTGAACAAGCAAATTATGCTAAGTCACAACCAGTGTCCGATGACCAAAAACCAAAGCGTGTGTTAGTGATTGGCTCGTCGACTGGGTACGGATTATCTTCCCGCATATCGGCCGCTTTTTCATGTGGTGCGGATACTCTTGGAGTTTACTTTGAGAGACCACCTGCAGGTGAACGCACGGCGAGTGCTGGGCACTACAATTCTGAGGCTTTTTGCAAGTTAGCCCGTGAATCAGGTTTAAAAGCAGAAGATGTGAATGGAGATGCTTTTTCGAATGAGATTAAAGAAGAGGTGATCGCAAAAGCGAAGGAATTTGGCGGTACTTTCGACCTCGTTATTTACAGCCTGGCTTCTCCCCGTCGGACGGATCCGGTTGATGGTGTAAATTACCGTGCCTGTTTAAAACCAATCGGTGCAATTTATAAGAACAAAACTTTAGATACTGATCGCAAGGAGGTGAAGGAAGTAACAATTGATCCCGCAAATGATGATGAAATTTTTCAAACAGAAAAAGTCATGGGGGGGGAAGATTGGGAAGCCTGGACAGATGCACTTCTCGATGCAGGGGTACTTTCTGCTGATTGTCTCAATATCGCTTATTCTTATATCGGTCCACAAGTCACTCAACCTATTTACAGAAATGGGACGATCGGTCGTGCTAAATTACATCTTGAAAATACCGCGGCCCGGATTACCGAAAAGATGAAAAATGCAGGTTCTGGAAAGGCCTATGTTTCAGTTAATAAAGCATTGGTGACGCAGGCAAGTTCAGCAATTCCAGTAGTTCCGCTCTATGTGTCGATCCTATACAAGATCATGCAGGAATTAGGAACCCATGAGGGTTGCATCGAGCAAACCTGCCGACTTTTCAAGGATCGTCTTTATGGAGAGGAACCAATCCAAGTCGATCAAGAAAACCGCATTCGTTTAGATGATTGGGAAATGGAGCCATCTGTTCAACAAAAGATCATTGATATTTGGCCGACTGTGAATACAGAAAACCTGTATGAAAAAACCAGTTTCGAGTTATACCAGAAAGAATTTCATAAATTATTTGGCTTTGGTCGTGAAGATGTGGATTACGAATTAGATGTCGATCCATCGGCCCCACTTTAAGCTTTGCCAACAATAAAGAGCACGGGTGAGTCGGGTGCTTCACTGCCAGGTATTTTTTGGACCTGCCAATCTTCCTGCTTAATCAGTTTTTCGATTTCTTCGTATTCACTCCTCCCTCCCTCGTGTCCCCGATAGGCGATCAGGGATATTATTCCATCATCAGATAAACAAAAATGTGCCTGTTTAATGGCAGACAATGTGGACTCGGGTTTTGTGATGATTTTTTTATCTCCCCCCGGTAAATATCCCAAGTTAAAGGTGACTGACTTTACTTTACCCTGGTGGTTAATCGGTATATTTTTAATGATATTACTATGGCAGGATTGATTAAAAGTAACCCGGTTTACGAGTTGGTTTTTTTCCAGTAATTGAATGCTTTGCTCAATCGATTCTTTTTGAATATCAAAAGCATACACATGTCCTGATGTCCCGACTTTTTGAGCAAGAAATTGAGAGTCGTACCCATTGCCCAATGTGGCATCTATTGCGAGATCACCGTGCTGAAGGATTTTGTCTAGTTCCAAGTGTGCCTTTTCAGTTACTCTCATCGATTGTAAATTATATAAAACGGTTTAAATTAGACTCGGTTGGAAGAGGTTTATTTTTCAAAAGAAAATCGGTCATTTTTTTTGCGTAGTGTGGAATGGTTGAAGTTCCTCTTGATCCAAAGCCATTAAAGAGAAATAAATTTCCATGGTCCGGGTGAACTCCAATAATAGGTTGTCTATCTTTTGTCCCGGATCGAACACCACTTAAGTGTTGGGGGAAATCTTTCTTACTGAAATCTACAAAATTACATTTCCGTAATATTTCCTTTTTTCCATTTTCAGTCGGACCAGAGAATAGATTTTGATGATCCCATGTGGAACCAAGGTAGGCATAATCTGCGAAGCCCGGTAAATGCCATGATCCATTACTCAGTGCCAGATTAATTTTAGATTGAACGGTAAGAACTTCTCCCCTGGCCGGTGCAAAGGGAAGATCTTTAAACCATGGATTTTCCTGCACACGAAAGCCTTCGCAAAAAATAATTTTTTGTCCCTCTTTTTTACTTCCCTTTTCAAATGCTGAATTTCTCCATGAATTGTTTGCAATTAAATACTCTTTACTTGCTCCGAGAAAACTGGGTACATCGAGTTGCCAAGCATTCTTTGTAATCCCTCCACCGTGCTCTGCCAGTATTCCTATTTTTTGATATTGAACCGAATTCCATTGCCCATTTTGAAAGGAAATAAAATCGGAATTTTTTTCCATTTCATTCCATGCTTTTTTTTGTTTCTCGGACATGAAAAGTCGATGAAGCGGAATAGTCTGGTAAAATTTTCTACCCCAAGCCCGTTCGCATTGTCGAAAAAACAATTCATTTTCAATCAGACATTCCGTAATCATAAATGGCGGATTAAGCTTGGGGCCGATTAATGGGTTCACCAATCCCACAGACACAGCACTTGCAGAATGGGGGAGCTCGGCCTCGAATACCTCGACTTTTTGCCCACGGGCAATCAGGTGATGTGCCATGACGGAGCCTGCCAGTCCATGACCTATTATAATGTAGTCAGTCATGAAAGAAAGGAAATCAATTCATAAATCTCCTTGCGACCCAGTCGGGGAATGACAAAATTAAGTTTTATGTTCAATCGAATGTTAATTGGATTCAGTCTCTTACTTTTTGTATTACTGGGTTTTAAAGTGTGGGATTCTTTTACTAAAGAATCTAGTGAGTTTGTGCAAACTCTCAACCTTGAAGAAGTAACCGAACCTCCCGAGCAAATCGTTCCTCTTTCGAAACCAACAACATTTCTCAATGAGGAAATGCCTTTTCCAGTCGAGGCTGAGCGGGCGCTTGATTTGGAAATGCTAGTGGATTCACCAATACTCGAAGACTTGACCCTTGGTTTTGCGACTACCCAGTCCATGCAAACATTCTTGGCTCAGGCAGAATCGAATGGATTTAGGGTGAGAGATCATTCATCAGAATTGAGAACGGTTCGATTAAGGGTATCGGACTTGGATAAAGCATCGCGATATTTTGATAAAACGGAGAATGAGGAAGTACCCCATTATAACTACCGAGTGCGTGCACCCGAATTACCCCGTGCCGAATTTCTTGAAGGGGAGAAAAGCTTTGGAGCGAATGCGGACCAATGGATTGGTATACCCGAGGAACGAAACGAGTGGGGACGCGGGGTCAAGGTGGCCATTCTCGATTCAGGCATCGATTTAAGTCACTCCAATCTGGATGGGGTTTCCATTGAGGAGATCGACCTGGTTGGCGGAGGGTCGAGATCACGGGGTCATGGTACTGCGATTGCATCGATCATTTCTGGAAATGATACTGGTATTATGGGGATTGCACCCTCCGCTTCTCTTCTTTCCATCCGGGTACTGGACGGGGAAGGCCAGGGAGACTCCTTCACCGTTGCGAAGGGAATTGTGGAGGCGGCCAACCGGGGGGCTCAAGTGATCAACCTTAGCCTTGGCGGCACGGGGGAAAGCATAGTTCTTAAAAATGCAGTTGATTATGCTAGGGCACAGGGTTCTTTGGTAGTTGCGGCAGTTGGGAATGAGGGAGTAAGTGGAGTCTCCTATCCGGCCAAGTTTGACCATGTGATCGGAGTGACCTCAGTGGATGCCAATGGCAGGCAATCTTCCTTCGCTAATTACGGTGAAGGCGTTGATATTGCCGCCCCCGGAGTCGGAGTGTTTGCGGCCTGGGAAGACGAGGCCCTAGTATCATTCAGTGGCACATCCTCTGCCACTGCTTTTATAAGTGGTGCACTGGCATCGGAAATTTCCAGAAATCCTAATCTTTCCAATGATCAGGTAGTCGATTTGCTCTATAAATATTCCAATGAATCCGAGAAACCGGGTTTTGATAAATTTACTGGGAATGGCATTTTAAATGTCGGCCGGATTGAAAATCGGAATATCCCCAATTTGCATGATGGTGCGATTGTGGGGTACTATTTTGATCCTCAGGAAATGGAGGGAGGTACCACACCTTTTTTGGTATCGATTCAGAATCAGGGAACTGCCTGGCTTAATAATATAAGCTTGGAAGTGGAATATCGAGGAGTGGTGAAAAATTATATTTTCAACAATTTAAATCCCGGGGAAACGAGGAGTGAAAAATTATTTTTGGATGGAAGTGGGGAACCCGGCAAAGGGGTGAGGATTTCCTCGCAGCTTCGTCTGGGTGGACAGACTGATATTAACCCGGACAATAATACCCGGGTCAGTACGATTTCACTCCCCGACTGATCGATTAAGAAGCTTTTTCTTGCTCCCTTTCAAAATGAGTGAATTTATTTAATTGGATTGTATGATTGAAGAGTAAGGAGTGCGGAGCCAGTTTTTATTTGAAAATCTATCGGACGAATCGAATCGAAAATTTTTGGTGGAATCTAATTTTTTGCGCTATACTTAGAAGTTGAGTCGTAGAAAGAGATATTTATCCATGTTTCGGGATTTGGGAACCTCAGTCCGATTGGGTGATCAAAAAGTTGTGTTTCAAGATGCTGTTAAATGGGCCATGGAATATCTATGCAAAGACGATCGAATTGTATGGTACCTTTCCATCCTACAAAGACTTGCCCTGCTGGAAAACCGGGGTAATCCAAATTTTCACACCATAAAGTGGAAGAAGAAAAGAAAGCGCAAGCTGGATGGATGGACACGTGGTCGTATCCGGGACGATTTTCAATTCTTCACCCAGCAGGTATGGGAACATTTTTATGGTGTCCAGGAAGTTCATTCCCATCCATCCATGCTAAATTATCCATTTTATGATTTGATTGATGGAAAATCAATTCC
>JAQXBH010000159.1 GCA_029252505.1 Opitutales bacterium
CCATTTTTCCCGGAAATCGCTGAATTCATGAGTTCGTGTCCTGTGATGGCACTTGTGTTAGAAGGAGAAAATGTAATTCAGGGCGTTCGTGATCTTATCGGTCCGACTGATTCAACTGCTGCTCCCAAAGGAACCATTCGCGGCGATCTTGGTACTGACAGAATGAAAAATGTAGTTCATGCATCGGACAGCCCTGATTCTGCATTGGCTGAAATTAATCGTTTTTTTGAAGCCGATCAGATTGTAGGCTAGATTTTACTTTTTAATCAGGGTGCAGACTGCAAATGTCGCAATCCCTTCCATTCTTCCGATTGCGCCAATTTGTTCATTGGTGGTTGCTTTAATCCCGATTCTTTCTTTTGGAAGGTCCATTGTCGAGGAAAGTGATATTTTTATTTTTTCGATATAATGTAAGATTTTAGGTTTCTCTGCCACTATAGTGAGATCTATGTTTCCAACTTGGTATCCTATTCTGTCTGCTTCGGACACTGCCTTTATTAGAATAACCTTCGAGTCCAAGTCTTTATTTGCAGAGTTATTATCTGGAAAATAATGACCGATATCAGGAAGTGAGAGTGCTCCAAAAATAGCATCTGCCAAAGCATGTGTTAGGCAGTCTGCATCTGAATGTCCGAGTAATCCCAAGTGGAAAGGAAGTTCTACACCCCCTAATATTAGCTTTCTTCCCGCAACTAAGCGATGCAAGTCATAGCCATGGCCAATTCGAATGGGTAATGGTTCAATCATTTTGAAGACAGTAAGAAAGAAAGGTACGGCAAGTCAGCCTGCGAAGTAATTTTTGGATTTGGATATTTAATTTCGAGAATCGTAACTTTTTTTTGAATTAATTCTAGCACAGAAACTTCATCGGTAGTAATAATATTTTGATTTAAGGCAAAGTTCATACCTTCTTGAAGCCAGTCTTTTCGTGCAACTTGCGGGGTTTCCATAATCCAAATATTAGATCGTTCAATTGACTTTGTACTGCAGGGTATTCTCCAATCTTCAGGATCTTTCTCTTCGATTATCTTTATGGTATCACGTAGCGGTCTTGCAACTGCAACTGCTCCAGTTTGAGAGACGATTTCATGAAGTTGGTTAATTGTCTGTGCTTGGATCATTGGTCTGGCACAATCATGGATATAAACAAATTCACTAGCTAATGGGCAATTCGTTAAACCATTGAAAACGGAATCTCTTCTCTCTCTTCCTCCTTTTACTAAAATTGGATTCAATTTTCTATTTCCTGTTTGGTGGGCAATATCAATTTCTTTTTTTAATAATTTAAGTTGTTCGCTATCTCGGTAAATTATTACTACGTAATCAATTTTATTTGCATTTAAAAATGCTTCATAACATGAACGAAAGGAATTTGTAGAATGGATAGGGTAAAGAAGTTTGTCCTCTCCCGGCGAGTTCATCCTGGACCCACTACCTCCTGCTAGTAGGATTGCACAATTTTTCATTCTGCTAATTCTTGTTGAATTTCAGCAAGTGCTTCTTGTGGATTTTCCGCAGCAAGAATTGGCCTTCCGATGACAATAAAGTTTGCCCCTGCCTGACTTGCCTGGCTTGGTGTCATAATTCTTTTTTGATCACCAGTCGCAGAACCCCTTGGCCGAATTCCTGGTGTAACAAATGTAGTGGAATGAGGTAGGACTTCACTTAGCCTGATCAGTTCATGAGGTGAGCATACAATTCCGCTAATCCCAGAGTTGGATGACATTTTTGCCAGTTTATTCACTTGGTCTGTAATTTTATATTCCACTCCAATGGAGTGGAGGTTTTCTTGATTCATCGAAGTTAAAACAGTAACGGCAAGTAATTGGGTATTAGGAAGAAATTCAGCAGAGGTTTCTGCACACCTAGCAAGTGCTTCTGGTCCCGCAGTTGAATGGAGAGTGAGCATTTTAATTGGTAGTGAGGCGAGACTTTCAATTGCCTTTGCCATAGTATTTGGAATATCATGCAATTTTAAATCCAAAAAAATTGACTTTCCACTTGATGCAATATCATGGAGGAATTCAGGTCCGTCTCTTAGATAAGTTTGTAATCCAATTTTAACCCATTGGAGATTCTCTCCGGTTGCATTTAGTATAGACTCTGCCTTTGCCCGGCTTTCAACATCGAGTGCGAGAATAACTTTTGTTTTTGAATCATCCATGTAATGACATCATGTTTGGAGGATTCGTTGAGCCAATACTATTCTTTCGAATCGCCTCTTATAATTTTGTTTGTTAATTAATCTAATTCAATCAGATGAAAGCTAAAAACGCGATCAGTCAAATTACAGTTCCTGCGCCTGCGAAGATAAATCTTTTTCTTGCAGTTACCGGTAAAAGAAATGATGGCTTTCATGAAATTAATACAGTTCTTGCCAAACTCGAGCTAAGCGACCGAGTCATATTAGAAAAAACGGACAAGTTAGATGATATCCAATGTGTTTGTACTGGAAAAGAGATACTATCCGGTCGCAATAACCTTGCCTACAAAGCAATTGAAGAGTGGCGTAATTTTACCGGTGACCGAACGGGAATGAAGGTAACTATAGATAAGCGAATCCCCACAATGGCAGGGCTTGGTGGAGGAAGTAGTGATGCCGTTGCAACACTTCGTGCACTTAATCTATACCATGGACAACATTATACGAACGAGGATTTACTCGGCGTGGCTGAAAAATTAGGTTCGGATTGTCCGTTTTTCCTTTACGATGGAATCGGTCAAGGAACTGGTCGAGGTGAGAAAGTAAGGATTCTCTCGGGGTCGGCACTAAATGAAATAAATGGTCATAGAATATTTTTATTCCAACCTCCGATTGGTTTTTCTACGCAGTTAATGTACAAAGCCTTAGCAAAAAATAAGTCTTATTCAGATCCTTTTATAGCCAAGAAAATTGTAGAAGAGTGGGAAGCTGGCAAACGAAGTGTTTCTGACTTTTGTGGTAATGATTTTGAATCAGTACTTTTTTCCAAGTATTTATTCCTTAAGCCAATTTTCGAAGAATTAAGGAATTCTTTTGGGTTATCTTTTCAGGTTTCTGGGAGTGGATCTTCGTGCTTTAGTTTAGTGTCCGAAAGCGTAGACGAGAAACCAGTCCGGGATTTTATTTATCGATCTCTTGGTCTTGGAACTCGCTTTTGGGTATCCCGGATCAGGCTGAACTAGGGCATTGGTTTTTGTTTCCAATTTTGCTCAGTTTGAGTCATAATATGCTCTTTTGAAATTATTTAAGAAGTTACTATTTGTATGACTCAGTTAAATCAAGAGATCGCTCTTTACGGAATTCCTGGTTCTCCGGGGGTTTCGCATGGACCGGTATTTCGGTTTTTGCATGGAGATGTAGAAGTTCCTCAATACCAAGTAAGTGTGTCCGAACAGGAGTCTGAACTTGAACGTTTCAAAGATTCAGTCGCGATTACTCGTACACAAATTGAAGGAATTAGAAATGAAGTTGCCAAAAATTTAGGTGAAAAAGAGGCAGGTATCTTTGACGCACATATCCTTGTACTTGAAGATAAAGCACTTTTTGTCGATATCGAAAAAGAAATTAAAAAAACAGGCGATAATATTGAACAATGTGTTTACCGGGTAACTCAGAGATACCATGATTATTTTAACCAGCTTGAGGATGAATATCTTCGCGAGCGGGCGGCTGATTTAAAAGATATATCGAAAAGACTACTTCGAAATTTGATTGGTGAAACTGCGGCAGGTACTGCTTTTTTAGGTGAGCCGAGAATTTTAGTCTCTGAGGATTTAAGTCCATCAGATACTGCTTCTTTAGATCGATCTAAAATCCTAGGTATAGCCACAGATACGGGCGGTCGTACTAGTCACGCAGTAATAATGGCGCGTGCGAGCGGTGTTCCTGCAGTGGTTGGAGTAAGAGGACTTACCGAAAAACTTGGGGAAGGAGATACCATATTAATTGATGGATTTGAAGGTATTGCGATTATCAATCCTTCTGAAAGCACTCTTTTTCGGTATGGAAAGGTGGGATTACAGAGAAATAAAATAAAAGATTTATTTGCTGAAGAAATTTCCTTAGCCCCTGAGACTCAAGATGGTCTAAAAATTCATTTCTTAGCTAATGCCGATAGTTCAGAAGAAGTAACAAGTGGAATTGAAAACGGGTGTATCGGGGTGGGGCTTTTCCGTACTGAATCAATATTCCTAAGCAGAAATCAAATTCCCAGTGAAGATCAACAGTTTGAAGAATATCAAAAACTTGTTGCAGCAGCGGATGGAGCACCAGTGACTATTCGGACCCTCGATTTGGGGGGAGATAAGATTTTAGATTCAATTGGGCGTGAAAAAGAGGAAAATCCATTTATGGGATTTCGAGCAATTCGTTATTGCCTTCGTAATCCATCGATCTTTTTGGATCAACTACGTGCAATTTTACGGGTGAGTGCTTTTGGTTCCGTGAAAATAATGTTTCCCATGATTAGTGGGGTGGGGGAGCTTGTACGTGCAAAAGAATTCTTGTTCACCGCAAAAAGACAATTGAGTGAAAAGGGAGTAAGTTTTGATAATGAGATCAAGGTTGGCTGCATGATTGAGACTCCATCTGCAGTTACCATTTGTGATATGTTGGCCGATGAAGTTGATTTTTTTAGCGTCGGTACCAATGATCTCGTTCAATACTTACTAGCAGTAGATCGGATTAATAATGAAATTGCTTATCTTTACGAGCCCCATCATCCCGCAGTTATTCGTTCATTGAAGCATATTTTTGATGTATCAAAGGAGAAGAATGTGGAAGTTACTTTATGTGGGGAAATTGCAGGTGATCCCCATTTTCTACCTTTATTAATCGGTTTGGGTTTGGATACTTTAAGTGCTGCGGGAATCCTACTACCTGAACTTAAGTTTTATGCTCGAAGATTTACATTAAAAGAAGCACAAGGTTTGACTGAAAGAATCAAGCTGATGAAACGGCCTTCTGAGATTAAGGTTTGTTTAAAAGACTTCTATGACGATCGGATTTCCGATCTAGTAACATAGCGTCTAGTTTACTCGTCTTGAAACTTAGAAGAAAATAGCTCAGACATTTCTTTCTGAAACTCAACTCCACTAGTTGGATTAGTAATAAATGTAAGGACTGTGCCTTTTGCTGCGGCGAGCATCATAATGCCCATAATACTTTTAGCGTTTACTTTTTCACCTTCTTTTTCGACCCAGATATCTCCATTGAATCGTGACGCAATCCGAACGATCATGGCCGCCGGGCGGGCATGAATCCCCATTTTGTTTGAAACTTCAAGGGTAAAAGAGAAGTTTTCTTCCGAACTGCTGTCATCCGAGTTGCTCATTTCAAAATAAATTAGAAGAGGAAATTACAAAAAAGACAAAGGAAAAGTTTTAAGCACATAAAGAAGCAAGGCGGAAACAAGTGCGGCCGCTAAGTCATCGATCATCACTCCCATTCCTTTCGGTAATTTTTGAAGTTTTTTAATTCCAACCGGTTTTGCGATGTCAAAAATACGAAAAAGAATAAATCCCATCGTTAAAAAAAATAAAATTTTAGTATTCGAGCAGGAATTTAATTCATCTAGGCAGAAAACAAACACTAAAGGAATTGCGGTAAATTCGTCCCATATCACTTCTGGTGGATCTTCTTTTTCCAAAAGAACTTCAGCTCGTGTACAAAGGGGGATTCCTACAATAAAAAGAACAGAAAAAAGTATCATAATTCCCATAGGAGAAAGAGTGGAGAACCAAAATAATAAACAGAAGAAAAATAGGCCTGCCAGCGAACCAAATGTCCCGGGTGCAGGTAAGTTCTTACCTATGGGGCCAAGGGTGGATAGATTTCGGATAAAAAAATCCATTATTGATCTTCTTCGATAAAAAATCTCCAATACTTGGATAGATAAATAATACCAGAAATAACGGTAATAAGAGTGGCGGCAATTAGAGTAATTCGGCCAGAGAGCAATAGAATTTGAATCAGATTTTCTTGGAACTCAGGAGCAAAAATTCCAGTAAAATCATCTTCCACCGCAATTTTTCCAAGGAATAAGCAAATGCAAGTAAGTTGAATGACTGTTTTTAATTTTCCGATTTTTTCTGCGGCTAAAGTTTTTCCCCGACCTGCAGCAACTAATCTCAAGCCAGTAATAAGAAATTCCCGTGAAAGAATCAGTAAAATTGGGAAAAGTGCCCAAAGTGCAATTTCATCTAGTGCCAATAAGCTAATAAACATGCCCAAGGTGAGAACCTTATCTGAAAGTGCATCCATAAATTTCCCAAATTCAGATACTTGTCCAAATTTTCGGGCAAGCCACCCGTCAAGCCAATCAGTAAGTGCGGCAAAGAGAAAAACAACAAGTGCACCAGTTCTTATCCACGGCAGAGATGTCTCGGATGTCGGGTATAATAATGCAATAACTATAAGCATTAAAGGGATTCTTGAGAGAGTGAGAAGGTTTGGCAGATTCATTTAATAAGCATTAATCGTTTCATAATTTTAACTTTTTTGCAATCTCAACGGCATCCTTGGTTGTGGACTTGTTTCGATTCTTAGCTATACTAATAAATTACTATATGAGCATAGCGATTTACCCAGGTACTTTTGATCCGGTTACAAACGGACATTTGGATGTTTTAGAACGTGCATCTAAGATCTTTGACGAAGTAATTGTTGCTGTTTCTGCTGATAACTCAGATAAAAAAACTGCATTTGATTGTAATACCAGAGTAAAACTTTTATTGGAAAATAGTACTAATTATTCAAATGTACGTATCGAGCCATTTAGTGGCTTACTAGTAGATTACGCGAAAGATTGCGGTGCGAGTGCATTGGTTCGGGGACTAAGAGCTGTATCCGATTTTGAATACGAATTTCAAATGGCCCAAATGAATCGCCATTTAGATTGTGAACTTGAGACTATTTTCCTAATGCCTAACGAAAAATACTTTTACACCAGCTCTAGCCTAATTAAGCAGGTTCACCTTTTTGGGAATCGTGATACAAAGTTAGTTCCTGAAAATGTTTCGATCGCATTGCGCCAGCTTTCACTCAAAAACCGATCGAAGGAGGGCGTTTAAAATGAGCGAAACAGACAAAGCAGCAGCAAAAAGAAAACGGGCAACTTTCGGGGTGGTTTTTCTGACCATATTTTTAGATATGGTTGGATTTTCTGTCATCTTTCCTCTTTTTCCGGCAATGCTCGATCATTATTTGGTCCGGGAGACTGCATTAGGAGGGGGAATGTTAACTGATTTTGTTATGTCACTTCAGGGACTTGCATTTGAGGGGGATAGCAAAAATGATGCTTTTCGTTTTGAAACAGTTATTTTCGGAGGTGCATTGGGTTCATTGTACGCGATTTTACAATTCTTCTTTGCACCAATATGGGGTAGGTTGTCGGATAAAATTGGAAGAAGGCCGGTATTGATGTTTACCTTAGCCGGTACATGTTTAGGGTATGGGTTATGGATCTTTGCTGGGGGATTTTGGATTTTGGTACTTTCTCGAATCCTCGGTGGTATGGCTAGCGGGAATCTTTCAGTGGCCACTGCTTCGATCGCCGATGTTACATCTAGAGAGTCCCGCTCTAAAGGCATGGCATTTGTAGGGGTTGCTTTTGGGTTGGGTTTTATAATTGGTCCTGCTTTAGGTGGATTTGCCTCTCAATGGTCATGGGGAAATGGAGAGGGGGCGGTGTTTGGCTTGAATCCATTTTCTTTAGCCGCTTTGATAAGTTTCTGTTTAGCATTGGTTAATTGGCTTTGGCTTGTTTTTTCTTTTAAAGAAACCCTGCCTATGGAAAAACGGGAAAGTGGAAATGAACCAAGGCCGGCAATCTTTCAATTGAGGAGTGTCAAAAGTTCCGCGGTAACCAATACCTGCCTTGCTTACCTTTGCTATATGATTTCGTTCTCTGGAATGGAATTCACTCTTACCTTTTTAGCGGTTGAACGATTCTCTTATGATCCCATTCAAATCGCAAAAATGTTTCTTCTTATCGGAATTACTTTAATTTTCGCACAAGGATTTTTTGTGAGACGATTTGTGGGTAAAATTGGGGAGAAAAGAATGGCATTACTTGGAATTTTTATCGGCCTTTTTGCCTTCGCGATGCTGTCCAGTATCAAGGGAGAAAATTGGTTTTACTTTGCCCTGTTTTTAATGTCAACGGGAGTTGCATTTATTAGTCCGACCTTAACTTCACTTACATCCCTTTATTCGAGTGATCAGGATCAGGGGTTTCACTTGGGAGTATTTCGGTCTTCGGGTTCAATGGCGCGTGCAGTTGGTCCATTAATTGCAGGTTTGATTTATTTTAAATACGGTTCCTCAATCGCGTACTTAGCGGGTGCATTGTTTTTGCTCCTTCCTGCGTACATATTGTTCCGTGTACCTCAACCCAAAACGAATCAATAGAAATCCTGCGAACTTGCTCACCTTTTATCTCGCTATTCGATCGATTTGCCTTATTATGACGGACTTTTTCTGTTAGCTAATAATTGCCAGTTTATACCTTACACTTCAAACTAGAATGAATGTTGAAATAATCGATCAATTGATTGAACAAGATCCTTCCCTTGAATCTTCACGCCCAGCCCTTGAGGCTATGAATGAAGGTGCCTCTTGCATCCACAAGAGTTGGGGCCTTGGGAAAATAACCGGCTTTGACACTGATCGTGGAATGTTATTAATCGACTTTGAAGAGGACGATAGAAAAAGCCATGCGATGGATCCAGTTTTCTGCCTTGGTAAAATAGAATTTTTAGAAGACGACCACATCATTTCGCGTCATCGCGCAAGCCCTGCTGAAATTGATACATTGGCCAAAAAAGAACCGGTAAATTTAATAATTGAAATTTTAGTAAAGTTCGAAGATGGTTGTGCCGCGAGTCGTGACATTGAGAGAATATTGGGTTATTTGTTTGGTCCCGCTAAGGGCAAAAAGTGGTGGACCGCTACGAAGAAACTTCTGGTGAAAGACCCCCGTGTTGCGGTTCCCAATAAAAAAACAGAGCCTTATGTCTTGCGTGACGAACCAGTCAAGCCTGAGCAAGAAATACTACAAGACTTTTTTGACGAGAAAAGATCAAAAGAAAAAATAGCTCTCGCGGAAAAGCTTTATGATTTAGCTTCCGAAAAAGAAGACCTTCAGGCCGATTTGCCCCAAGTTTTAGAGGACTTAACTAATGCGATTCTCGAAGCCCGTAATCTCAGTGAAGCGGATCGTTTATATGGTATTTGGGTCAGGAATAACTTAGCACGTGATGTCGAAGAGGATGTGGAAAAGTTAGAACCTACTTCGGCGTCTATACTGCATGAATGTGAAGCAGACCTCCCGAGACTCGCCAATTTGCTTCCCACCAAATTCCACTCCCGCTTTCTCGACCTCGTAACTCGTGTCTATCCAGACAATTGGAAGGCAGTCGTGGTGAATTTATTGCAACATTCCTCGGTGAAGTTTTCCGGAGAATGTGCACACTTCCTCATCGATCGTGATGAAACAAAGCTTTTAATCAAATCTTTATCCAACTGGTTAGACGAGCAGACTTTGAAGGCACCTGTATTATTATGGATGTTGAAATTTCGTGAATTGGTAAAATTTAAAGATATACTTAAAGGATTAATTAATCCTAGGCTCCTTACCGCGGTGTTTTCAGCTATTGATTATGAGTCTTTGCAAAATGCAACAACTCGAAGAATCCCACTTGCTGAAATTTTGTCGGATGATAAGGAACTTTTACCTGATATCCTAAGCAAGGGAAGTGCTGAAAATGCCCAAGATTTAGCGCAAGCTCTTTTACTAAACCCAGGTTTTGAGGATTTGAGCAAGCGCTCGTTGTTAGCTCGTTTTATTAAAATGTTTCCAGATATACAGAGCCTTATTGATGGAAGTGCGAATTCAGGTTCTTCAAATCGTGCTACGGTGACGGATGATTCGTTAATTGTGTCCCAGCCAAGTTATGACAAAAAGTTGGGCGATCTTGATGAATTAACGAAAGTTAAAATTCCAGAAAATTCTCTGGCGATTGAAGCTGCACGGGAACACGGTGATTTGCGTGAAAATGCCGAATATCATATGGCGAAGGATGAACAAAAGGTTCTTCTTGCGAGACAATCTGAGTTACAGGCTGATATAATGCGGGCTAAACCCACGGATTTTTCCGATGCTCCTACAGATTCAATCGGAATTGGCTCGATCGTTGAATTGGAAGATCAATCTGATTCCAAGTCTCAGACTTACACGGTCTTGGGTGCTTGGGATAGTGATCCTGAAAACAATGTCCTGTCTTACCTCACTCCTTTGGGGCAAATGTTGCTTGGTAAGAAAATTAGTGATATTGTCGAAACCGATGTGGCAGGTAACATTCAAACCTGGAAGGTCAAAGGATTATCTCGTTGGTTGGATAGGAAGTAATTATTTTCTGACTTGTGGTTTGTCTTGATATTCAAAACCGCAAGTTTTAGGTTTGCAAAACCAATTCTCTTCAGCGAATTTTGGTAGTTCATGACAATGAAGGTTACTGAGTTACTGCAGGTACTGTCCGACAGCACTCGACTACGTATATTAAGACTTTTAGAAGATGAGGAACTCTCGGTTGCGGAACTACAAGAGGTTCTAGAGATGGGGCAATCTCGTATTTCCAGCCATCTTTCATTACTGAGACGGTATGAGATGGTAAATGATCGGAAGGAAGGGAAAAAAACCTATTATACATTGATTTTGGGAGATTCGAAGCAATTTGAACTTGTGAGAATTGCCTTAGCAGTAGATTCAGATGAAGAATTTTGGAAAACCGATCAATCAGCATTGCAACGAATTATCGAAAGAAGAATGCGGGCAAGCGAGCAATATTTTGATGAAGTTGCTGGGCGATTAGGAAAAAATTATGTCCCTGGACGGTCCTGGGATGCGATCGGACATTTTCTACTTCGTTTAGTACCTAAAATTATTATTGCTGACTTGGGCGCTGGAGAAGGAATGATCTCTCAATTATTAGCCGAGAGAGCAAAAAAAGTGTATTGTATTGATCGCTCTAAAAGCATGGTGAGGTTCGGTTTTGAAATGGCAAAGAAAAATGGCCTGTCCAATTTGAATTACAAACTCGGTGATTTAGAGAAAGTACCGCTTAAGGATAATACCGTTGATTTGGCCTTAATGAGTCAATCATTGCACCATGCAGAACGTCCAAATGTGGCACTACAAGAGGCACTTAGAATTTTGAAACCTGGTGGGCAATTAATTGTAATTGATCTGAAGCAGCATCAATTTGAAAAAGCACGACAATTGTATGGCGATCGATGGTTGGGCTTTGCGGAAAATGAACTTTATTCTTTAATCAAGGAGTCAGGATTTCAAAAGGCTAAGGTTGAAATTGTTGCGAAGGAAAATAGCGAGCCATTTTTTGAGACCCTACTTGCTACAGGCGAAAAGGGCAATTAAGCAGCATCTTCAGTTTGCATAATTTTATCGTTCTGGGTGTGTTGAGATACACCAAACCATCGGAGTGATCTTCTTAGTGCCCGTAAAATGTCCTCTAAAATTAGATATAAACAGGGAACCATAATGAGAGTGATAAATGTGGCAAACAGTACGCCAAACCCGATTGCAATTGCCATTGGTTTTAAGAATTGTGCCTGCAGGCTACGTTCAAAAAGAATTGGTAGTAATCCAACAAAAGTTGTCAGCGAGGTTAGAAGAATGGGGCGAAATCTTGCCATGCCGGCACTTTTAGCGGCCTCCAGCAAAGTTGAACTTTTGCTTTTTTGGTTTACATAATGAACTAGTACTAAACTGTCGTTTATCACTACTCCAGTTAATGCAACGATTCCAAACATAGACAACTGACTCAGGGGGATTGAGAAAAGTAAATGTCCCAGTACTGCCCCAATTAATCCAAATGGAATCACAGACATTACTAATAGAGGCTGGAAGTATGAGCGAAATGGAATAGCTAATAGAGCGTATATTATAAAAAGTGCAATCCATCCGGACTGAGCAAGGCTTGAGTCGCTTTCATTTTGCTCTTTTCTTTCTCCCACGAATGAGAAACGTAATGTGGGGAAATCCTTCCGGATCAACGGCAGAAAAGATTCATCCAAATCCCTCTCTATACTGGGTATATCAGCGATTAATTTGTCTGCCGATGATTGCACATTAATGATACGGGTTCGATCTGATCTTTTAATTGTGGGATAACCCTGACCATACGATACGAGGGCAATTTCTTCCAAAGGAACTTCAATGCCCTCAGGAGTTCTAATTCGAAGGCTTTCCAGCGCACTTAGACTTTTTCTGTCCTGAAGCGGATAGCGTAGCATTACTTTCAACTCTTCGCGTTCTCGTTGAAGTCTTTGAATCTCTTCTCCGTAGTAAGCTTGCCTGATTTGTCTACCAAGGTCAGATTCGGTTAAGCCTAGAGCTCGACCTGCTGAATTGAGTTTTAATTTTAATTCTCTTTTTCCACCGGCATAGGAATCAGAAATATCAAACAGCCCTTGATATTTTTTAAAATGTTCTTTGAGCTGGTGGGCCGCTTTTTTCATGGTTTCTAGGTCTTGCCCGGAAATTTCAATATCCAATGCAGTTTTACTTCCTCCTGCTGCCACATCACCAAAATAAATTTGTTTAACTCCTGGAAGTGGGCTAATCCTTTCTCGCCATAAAGCGGAAATCTGTGGAGCGCTCCGGGTGCGGTCCTCTGATTTAATAAGTTCCACACTAATTTCACCGATATTGGAACCGCTTACAATATTGGAGGAACTTTTCGGTCCACCTGAAAACGGCTGTGCACCCATTGTAATCATATCGTATCGAAATGGGTTGGGTTCTCCGACCGACTTTAAATACTGGATTACTTCAAGCCTTGCATTCTCTACCAGTTTTATGGAGTGCTCGGTTGTCGCCGCAGGGACTCCATCCTGCATCGTTAATTTGACCGATATATAGTCAGAGGGTACTGGTGGTACCCCACGCACAGACTTAACATGCCCACCTATGATAAGGGCAAATGTTATTATCAATATGCCTAAGAATCCTGCCACTACAGGCCAGCGCAAACGGAGGCATTTAAAGAGAAACGGGGAATAGACTTTTTCTATAAAGCGCTCAAGACCATCAGCAATTGATTCTTGGATTCGTGAAAACCAATTTTTTCCACCTCGGTTAAATCGGCAAAAGGTGAGATGGTAAGGCAAAATAAACTTCGATTCCACGAGTGAAAACAACAACGCAGGGATTACAACGAGCGGGATATCTTTCATCAGTTTTCCTAACCAACCTGGTAAAAAAAGCAGGGGTACGAAAGCTACTACACTGGTAAGAATGGCAAAGGTCACAGGCATTGCGACTAATTGAGTTCCTTTGATTGAGGCGTCTACGGGGGAGAGTCCTTTCTTTCCTAGCGTGTAGACAGATTCCCCCACGACAATGGCATCATCGACAAGAATTCCAAGAACCACAATAAATGCAAAAAGAGAGACTAAATTGATCGATGCACCAATGACTCCCATTGTAGCAAATGCACCCATAAAGGAAATGGGCAAGCCGAGAGCAACAAAGAAGGCCAGTGAGGGACGAAGGAAAAGTGATAAAACAAGAAATACTAAAATTAGACCATGTTGGGCATTTCTGATCATCATATCTAATCGTCCTTGGAGGTAATAGGAACTGTCCTGCCAAATCGTCATGCTGATCCCTTCCGGTAATTGAATTTTTTGGCTCTCGACATAGTTTGACACCTTTTCGGATATATCAAGCGGGCTCTGTTTCCCTACTCTGAAAATTCGCAAGGTTACTGCTGGTTGTCCTTTAAATGTGGTATATAATACCTTATCTTCAAAACCATCTTTTACCCATGCAATATCTTGAAGTTGAACCGAAGAACCATTGGGAGATGATACAATTTCAATCTGTTCAAATTGTCGCCCCTCCCTTGCTTTTCCTGTTGTACGAAGAAGGGTTTCTCCGGCAGTAGTTCGAGCCACTCCACCTGGAATATCGACTGAATTTCTCTTTAAAGCTTGGGCAACGGAGTCAAAGCTTAATCCATGTTCACGCATTGCCTGTTCGGAGAGTTCAATTCCAATTTCTGGACTCCTGATTCCTGATATTTCAACCTGAGTAATTCCCGCAATATTGGTTAGATCATCCTGCGTTTTTTCGGCAAGTTTTCGAATGGACTGAATATCGGTCTGTCCATGTATCGCGAGGGCGAGCACTCTACGTTTTGCAGTCATAACTTCAACAATTGGTTTTTCCGCCTCTTCGGGGAAATTATTGATCGCATCTACTCGAACTTTAATCTCATCAGCAAGATCCTTGGCACTTTTTCCTTTCTCAACTTGAATGCTAATGACTCCAGTATTTTCCCGGGCAAAAGAAGTCATTTCCTTTATGCCTACAAGATCCCAAATTTTCTCCTCTATTTGTTTGCAAACTCCGTCTTCGACCTCAAGGGGTGCAGCACCTGGGTAAATTACAGAGACTGTCACTATATCCAGATCGAAATCAGGAAATAGTTCCATTTTCAAACCTCGAATAGAAATAATTCCTGCGAGTAGAATAATTCCTGCGAGTAAATTGGCGGCAACGCCATTCTTGGCAAACCAGGCAATCATTACTCTGCCTTGGAAGAAGAAATTTTAACTTTCATCCCTTCCGCAATAATATCCATTGGAGTGATGCAAACTCTCTCACCCTGTTGAATCCCTGCTACTACCCACGCTTCGAGTCCGTTTCTCTTTACACTTTTAACCTCACGTAAAGTCAGACGATCATCTTTGTCTAAAATAAGAATCGTATTTTGTTTTCTAAATGCAGAGATAGGAATGATAAAGACATCAATTTTGGGTCCAATGAGTTTCAGTTTAACAAATTGTCCAATGCTTAACGGGTTCTCATTTTTAGAAATTTGATTAAAAGGATCGGTGAAACAATTTTCAAAACGGGCAACTAAGTTGTGCAGACGAGTGCGCGGATCGATTATTCCCTGAGACCGATCAATCACACCAAAATGAGCAGTCACTCCTTCTTCATTTACAATTTCGGCTTCAATTTGATTTACTCCATGTGGAGATCCTTCATTAAAATTAAGAAATGAAAGTTCTTTCCTACTCAGTGCGAGTTGAACTTCGCCTTGTTTGATTGAATAAATTTTAGCGAGTGCAGAGGGTGAACCTGAACCAACTTGTTGACCTACATCGGCTAAAATATTTAAAACTCTTCCCCTAAAAGGAGCGCGTACATTAGCCTTAAGAACATTTTTTTTAGCTTGATTATGAAGTGCTTCTGCAGCTTTTGCTTCAGCCTCCGCTTTTGAGATTTGAGGCTGTCTTCTAACTAAGTCCGAGGCGAGTTTCCAATCTCGGTCTCCCCATTCTGTTTTAGCTTGGTCTGCAAGTGCTCTTTCCTGTGCTAATTGATACTCCATCCGTCTCAGGTTTGCCAATGTCTCTGCTTCTCTGGCGAGAAGATCAATATCGATAATTTTGACCAATAAATCTCCTTTTTCGAAAAAACCTCCATTTTGAAAAGATGAAATCGATTGGTTTGAATCATTTTCAAACGGTGCGACTCCTTCAATTAATCCTGGCACCTCGGCAATCAGATTGGTCAGGGTTCGTGCCTGCACTGTTCCAAATGTGTCTACTGTTGCCCTTTGTGTTACCAAATTCGCTTCGACAATTTCAACAAAGGGAAGTTCTTTAACAATTTCTTTTGGTTTTGATTGGGGTTTACTTTCAATCAAATATTTGGCAATCAAAACTGCAGAAGTAATTATCACTCCGCACATTATCAACATTTTGAATTTCTTCATAATTCTGTGGCGATGGCTTCCATGCCAATTGCTAGATACAGGTTTATTCGGTTCAGGATTCTTTCTTTTTTCAGCTGTAAGTATCGACTTTCTGCTTCAAAGGAACGCCTTTGCGTATCAAGTGCATTAAAAATTCCCTCCACTCCGCGCTGATACCTCCTCCAACTCAACTCGGCGGCATTAGCAAAAGCGATGGAGGAGCGTTGTAAGTTCGTTTCTTCATTGGCAAGGTGAATTTCAGCAGAGAGGGCATTTTCTACTTCAACAAATGCCCGAAGAATTACCGCTTTTAAATCTAAAAGAGCAGAGTTTTGCAACGCTTCCGATTTCCTTATTCCCGCCCGCAGTCTTCCTCCCTGAAAAATTGGTTGACTCACTGCGCCAGAAATATCCCAAACTCGAAATCTCTGATCGACAAGATCATTGAAACTATCCGAACGGCTACCTGGACCGCCTGTTAGGGTAAAGGAGGGAAGTAAGTTTTTGTTTGCTACCTTTAAATCTAAGCCTGTTGATTGAACTTTTAACCTCGCCGAGTTCAAATCATGACGAGATTCCACCACTTTCGCAGGTGTAGGGGGAAGGGGAGGGAGTACCAGGTCAGGAAGAGACATGGAAGAATTAAGATCTAGTTTTCCATCCGGGTACTCACCGATTAATTCTTGTAGACTTTGGGTTAAGTTCATTCCCACGCGCTCTCTTTGTGCTAAGTTTGCCTGAGATGACAGGTAACTGGCCTCCGCTAGTTTTTGCTCGAGTGCCGTGGCCAGTCCTTTTTGGTATCTGTCATTAATAAATGATAAGTTTTTGGAATAGGTTTCAATTGTTTTTTTAACCAGTTTTAACTGGAAGGAATTCTCCACTAAATTGAACCACGCCTTCGCAACTTGGCCATTTAGTGACAAACGGGCTGCTTGGTAGTCTGATAAACTTGATTCAAATCTCTTTTTTGCAGAATTGCGTGAATCTTTAATTTTCCCCCATAAATCTATTTCCCAGCTTAAATTAATTCCTGAGTTGAAGCTGTTGGAGGTAAATGAAGTCTCACTGTTAGGAAAATTAAAACCAATTAAATTTCGTTTATTCCTCGTTGCAGCAATACTTGCGTTAGCTGTCGGTAAAAGGTTGGCACCCAAAATTGTGGCATCTTCCCCTTTGGCAACCATTCTTTCATACATAGATGCTAATTCTGGATTATTATGATTTGCTTTTGAAATCAAACGAGTGAGGGGCGTAATCCTAAAAGAATCCGTCCAATAGGTTACATTACTGTCGGTAGTTGTAATTTTGAATTCTGAATTCCATTGGGCGGGAATTAAAACTTCTTCTGGCTCTGAGATTCTAGTTTTTGTCGATTTACAAGACAGAAAAGAAAAGAGGGGAATGAGTAAACAAATGGTATGTAGTTTCATTTTTTAATTTGAATGCCTGCCTCGAATCCATTGGATATAAAAATTATAAGTCGATCGATCATAGCGGAAACAGTACCCTCATTATATTTGCCAACTGAAAAGTCAATCATTCGACGATGTTGTGCCAGTGTACCAAGCATTGAAGAAACGGCTAGATGGTAATTCCAGTATAAATCCTCTTCTTTTGCATTGGGATTGGAGTTTTTCAATTCTGTAATAAAAATCTGAGACAATTCTCCGAAAAATCTCTTTTGTATTTGATCAAGAAATTCTGCTGGTTCAGTAAAACTACGGGCAATAATTTCAATGATGCCATTTTTATTAGTAATCTGTTTCTCGACTTCCTCGCCTACGGGATGAACTAGGGCACGAAAAATTTCTATGTTGGGTAATGGTTTATTAGAGAATTTTATTTTGGCTTCCTTTAGTCTTTCCCTCCTTTTTAAATTTATTGGTTCTATTTTGGATTTGATCATTTCTAGAACCATGGCCTCTTTTGAACCGAAATGGTAATGAGCAGATGCTAGGTTTGTTTGGGCTTTCTCGGCAACGCTCCTCATCGTAACGCCGGCGACACCCTTGGACGCAAATAATGTTTCAGTGGTCCGTAAAAGCTTTGCTTTTGTTTCTTGCCCGTTGGCACGAGTGATAGTGGTGGTACTAACCATAATCAAAACTATTTAAACAATCGTTTGAAGAAAGACAAGATTGCTTTATTAAATCGGATCGGAATTCATTAAGTTCAAGGTGTGAATGTGCCCGATAATTAGGGGTTTTTCGTTGACAGAGTGGGAATAATATTCTTTTCTTTTAGCTTTTTCCTTATTTCGCACCCCTTCATTTACTAGAAGATTATGATTAAGATTCGCTTGCAAAGACACGGAGCCCGCCATTCACCATTTTACCGTATGGTAGTCACTCCATCCACCACCCGTCGTGACGGAAAGTTTATTGAAGTTCTTGGAACTTATAACCCGAAAGCTCACGCTCGTGCAGAAGAACTTAAGTTGAAGATGGATCGTATTGATCATTGGTTGGGCGTTGGTGCACAACCTACTGACACAGCAAAAAGCTTGATTCGCCAAGGTCGACTTACTCCAGAGGAATGGCTCAAAAGATCAGAGCGAGAAGCCGAAAAGCGTTTAGCACGTGCACAGAAAAGTGACGTTACTCCTGAGATGGAGGAAAAGAAAGAGGAAACTCCTGCCGCTGAACCTGAAGCAAAAGCGGAAGAACCTAAATCTGAAAAGAAGGCTACTGCAGAAGTAAAAGAGGAAAAGAAGGAAGAAGCACCTGCAGACAAAGCGGAAGCGAAAGCAGAGGAAGCGAAGCCTGCAAAAAAAGCTCCTGCGAGTAAAGCGAAAGCGAAGGAAGAAGAGTCCAAGTAAGGCTAATTATTAGCTGGCACTCTCACTTCCTGTATGTTTTTAAAACTTTGTGATGATTCGCAAGATGGAACCAATTCTGCGTTTCGATGTTTTATCTCTCTTTCCTAAAACATTAGAAGGTTTTATAGGGGAAAGTATAATCGCCCGTGGTATCGAGAATTCCTTGATCGAGGTCAATTCTCTTGATTTACGTCGTTGGGCTGATGGCAAGCATCGTGAAACAGATGACCGTCCATTTGGTGGTGGTGCTGGAATGGTAATGAAGCCTGAACCCCTGTTTTCTGCAATTGAAGATATTGCGGAAGAATCATCTACTGTTATTTACATGGCACCAGATGGAGAGAA
>JAQXBH010000139.1 GCA_029252505.1 Opitutales bacterium
AAGCTATAAAACCAACAAGCCGGCTCCTTTTGATAGGTGATGTTGACCAGCTTGCACCTGTTGAGGCAGGTGCTCCACTTGCGTCCATTGTAAGATTTTTCTTACTTCCCGAGCAACCTCAACTCGTAGCAAAACTTGCAACAAATAGAAGATTTGGCGAAGATAGTTCCATAAGTAAATTGTGCCACTTTATTTCTCAGGGGAAAACCAAGGATGTCCTAAACTTAATGGAGCAAAACCCTCATCAGGATTTTGAATTTCACGAGGATACTAATAGCGGAGAAAAGGATGAAAAAATTAGACATGGCTATTCGGAATTAGCCCAAGCTCAAACTCCCGAGGAGGCTCATAAAGCTTTTCTTAAATTTCAGATCCTTTGCCCAACTCATGAAGGAGAAAACGGAGTCAATTCAATGAATGAAAAAACCCAAAGGCTTCTCGGAATAAATTTGGAAACTAATCATGGTTCTCTACGCTATCGCGGAATGCCCATCATCATAGAAAAGAATGATTATGGAGTTAATTTGTTCAACGGTGATATTGGAGTCTTTCTTCCTGATGAAAAACAGAATAATCAACTCGTTGCCTGGTTTATGGAAAGTGATGGATCTTATCGAGCTGTCTCCCCTCACCGCCTTCCTCCTTATAAACTTGCTTATGCAATGACCGTCCACCGATCTCAAGGCTCTGAGTATGAACAGGTAATGATCATTTTCCCAAATCATCATACAGAACTACTATCCAGAGATTTGCTATATGTCGCTTGTAGTAGGGCCCGAGAAAAAGTCACCTTGCTCGGACCCAGAGAAATCATTGAATCTACTATAAATCAATTTTCCCCCAATCCAACCGGTCTTCAAAATAGACTATTGGACGCAAGCCATCAGATAGATTAATCAGTATTCAGAAAAATTAAAATTATGGACACATCAAACCTTACAATGTACGGCTCCAAAATGAATCCGGAGGAGCTGAAAAACTTTCTCGAGCATATTTTTACAGAAAATGACAAAAGAAAAGGCCCTGGAACCCCAGTTTGCATCTGGGGAACACACGGACTAGGCAAAACGCATATTGCTAAAGCATTTGCCAAAGATAGAGGATGGAAGTTTGTTGATGTGCCCGTCGCTCAATTTGAAGAAATGGGGGATCTGCATGGAATGCCTGAAAAATATGATCCTACTCCAGAAGACCCGAGAAGCGGAGATGAAGAGACCATTTTTTATCCACCAGAATGGGTACCCAAAAAAGACGAGCATGGGCCAGGATTGCTATTGCTTGACGATTTTAACCGAGCGGATGATCGAATTCTTCGAGGTATCATGCAACTTCTTCAAAATTTCGCTCTTACTTCTTGGCACTTACCTCCCAAATGGCAAATTGTCGCTACTGCAAATCCCGAGGGCGGAGATTATTCGGTCACTCCATTGGATGACGCAATGCTTACCCGAATGATTCACGCTACACTTAAGTTTGATGCTAAGGATTGGGCCATTTGGGCAGATTCAGCAGGACTAGATAAACGAGGAATTAGTTTTGTTTTAACACACCCTGAAGCTGTTACTTTCAAACGAACTACACCTCGAACACTTGAACAATTTTTTAGACAGATTGAAAATATTGAAGACCTCCAGAAGGAAGAAGAATTAGTCAGAATGCTCGGTATGGGCACTTTAGACGATGTCACAATTGCAGCATTTATGAGCTTCGTTCGAGATGATTTGACCGAATTAATCGAACCTGAGGAAATTCTATCTACCGAAAATTTCTCCAAAATTGAGGAAAAACTTGAAAAGTTGAGTGTTGATAAAGACGGAAACAAAAGAATTGACCGCATTTCAACAATATGTGCGAGGTTATTTATTTTAATTATTAAACAGGAGTTCGCTCCTGGTACAAGAGAAAGCTCGAATCTGATAACTTTTCTGAAATCGAATAAGATAAACAAAGAACTACGATTCAGCATGGCAAAGGATATTAGTAACGAAGGATCTAAAGAAGTAAGAGAAATTTTGACCAGCGATCCTCAGATAGCAAAGATGTTAATTGATTCGATGTAATGGATAATGATGTAGAAGACGAGCTATCGAGATGGATCATTAAGCTGTTAATTGATGAGCCGTTCTATGCTCATTTTTTAGGTCAAGTTAGCCGTGTTATTTCAAAAGATGTAACTGAAACTGCTGCGGTTGGACTAAGACAGAACGCGATATACCTATTTATAAATCCAGAGTTTTTTCTAACAAAACTAAAAACTCTTGAAGAAAGGGTTGCTATTATCAAACATGAAGTTCTGCATTTAGTTTTTAAGCACCTTTATCGACATAAATCGAACTGGAACGCACACACGGCAAACATTGCTGCAGATATTGTGGTTAATCAGTATATTGGGCGTTGGCCTCTACCAGAAGGTGCAATCCTTCTCGAACAATTCTCCGTATTAAATCTCGAAGCTGAAGAAACCGTAGAATATTACTACTCAAAATTAATCGATGCTCGGCAATGTGCTCCCAAAAAAATCTCCGATATAAAAAAAGAACTAGAATCGGAGGGAAACGATGGAAATAAGAAAGAGGAAATTCAAAAAAAACTCCAAGATTGGGAAAGAATTGACGACCTTTTAAACAACAGACACTCGGATGGAGCAAAGATATGGCTGGACGATCATGGGAAATGGTCTGATAAAGCTGCTGATGAAGCAGAAATACACAGAATTGATGATGCTATTCTTACATCCAGAAACAGAATGAAGGAGAAGGATTGGTACGACCTCAAAAAAACACCTGAATTCTTAAAACAAGTTGTTGAAGCAATCCTCGAAAAAAGAAAGCCTCAGGTGGACTGGAAAAGAAGTCTGCGTATCTTTGCCAACAGTAGTAGACATTCAAAGGTGGTCGGAACAATGAAGCGATACAGCAAGCGTTTTGGTGAACCAAGCACTGGTATTCGAATAAAGTCATTTCAAAAAATAGCGGTTATTATCGATACATCCGGCTCAATTGATGATGAATCTTTATCTCTTTTTTTTACTGAGATACATGCGATGTGGAAGAAACGTGCTGAAATTCTGGTTATCGAATGTGATGCTGCAGTGGGACAAACCTACCCCTATCGTGGCAAATTCCCCAAAGGAGTAAGTGGACGCGGAGGTACTGAGTTTAATCCAGCATTCGAATACCTGCAGAAAGAAAGAAAACAAAAAAAATTCGACGGGTGTATCTATTTAACAGATGGATTTGCAACTACCCCAACAATTAAACCTCCATGTAAATTATTATGGGTACTCACGCCCGACGGGACAGATGAAAACTTAGCGTTTGGTGCTAATGTTAAATTGAACTGAAATAGCTCGGCATATAAATTGTTTAAAAATTAGTCTCTTTTTTTATTCTTTTTTCTAATAAAGGAGAAAGATGCAACTAAACCCAAAAGTGATACCAGTCCAAGAGTCAGTCCCATCTTCGGTAATGAATCAAATGGACTACTCAAATAATCTGAAGAAAATGCGTAAAGAAAGTCACATACTGCAAAGAGTGATAAAATAACTACAAAACGACTCAGTTGATTGGTACGCTTGGCCTGTTCCCGGTTTTCAAAGGAAGAGGCTAAATTACCCACCAATTGCATCTCTAGATTAGTTTCTTGTTTTTGCTCTTCTAATGCGAGAGATTTGGAAATAGATTCAAAAAAATTGGTAATATCACCATCCAAACTGATTTCAGTTCCCGAAAAATCATTGCACGCAAGAAAACGGGAAAAGTCTCTTTGAATTTGAAGAATCTGATCCAAGGCATCGCTAAGATCTTCATTTTTAGTCAGAGGCTCAAGCCTCTGGGAGAAACGACGGTAAGCTGTTTTGATAAAGAGAGCGTAAAGTGCAATAAGACGGCGGTCCTCGTCTCGAGTATTACTTGAGGAATGTCTCAATACACAGACCGAGGTTGAACTACTTATTATGTCATTTCCTTTGGGTAGGTTCTTCATTGATCGAACCTCTTCGAGGCTTACAGGATAATTAGTAAGATCACCTAAGATCCTTCGAATTTTATCATCGTCATGAAAGTTAAGATCAGGATCCATAAAAAGAAGGAGAGAAAAACCCATCCTACCCCAGACTTCAGATTTTAAATTAAATTCCTGTTCAACCCACTTTCCAATTTCAATAGCATTCTTTCCAAATTGACTGACAAATTCAGGAATATCTTCTAAAATCT
>JAQXBH010000168.1 GCA_029252505.1 Opitutales bacterium
GGAATGGTGCCATATTTCATTGCATATTGTTGAGCTAATCCGCATGGCTCAAATCGGCTTGGCATCAAAAAGAAATCAGACCCCGCAAATATCCTGCGGGCAAGTCCATCATCAAACCCAATAAAAACGCTAATGTTTTGTGGGAATTGTTCTGCTAGTTTTTTGAATTTGTTTTCTTCATTTTTATCTCCACTACCCAACAAGATAAACTGAAAGTTTCTATCTGTGGCGAAGAGTTTGGGAAGAGAGTCCGCTAATAAATCCAAACCTTTTTGATGATACAATCTAGAGACTGCTCCAAATACAGAGGTTTTCTCGTCAAATTGTAAATTCATATTTTGAAGCAGTGAGATTTTGTTGGCTCGTTTCCCCTCTTCTGGTTCGGCTGGATTGATCGTATGTTTAAGTGTACTATCAGTTTCTGGATTCCAACTATTTTCATCGATCCCGTTTAAAATACCGATCAGATCAGCACCTCTGTATTGTAAAGCAGTTTCAAGGCCCTGACCATAATGTGGAGTACGAATCTCTTCTGAATAACTGGGACTCACAGTAGTAATCTTGTCTGCATGCTGAATGCCTCCTTTTAAGAGGTTCATTGTATTAAAGTGATTAAAACCTTCCATTCCGCCAAATAGGGACGGAAGGCCCGAAAGCGAAAACGTTTTTTCAGGAAATGAACCCTGATGTTCCAAATTATGAATAGTCAGTACCGATCGAGATTTTCTTTTTGGGGACGATTGAGCATTTAAGTAGGCTGGTAAAGGTGCCGCCATCCAATCGTGGGCATGAAAAATATCGGGTTTCCACCCGGTCGCCTTTTCTACGGATAATGCCGCTTTACTGAGAGCAAAACAACGGAGCGGATTATCAAGGTAATCCCCATTTTCATCGGCATAAATCCCTGGACGATCAAAAAGAAATTTATTTTTAAGCAGGTAGACGGGAATGTCTGAATTACCAAGCCTTGTTTCAAAAAATTGAAATAAATATGATTTGGGTCCGAATTTTAGCGTTATAGTGGTGGGTAATAACTCAGAATTCAACTGCTTGCATTCTCTGTGCAATGGACATAGAACTCTCACATCCACTCCCAATTGGCGAAGGGCAAGTGGAAGTGCCCCGACCACATCTCCCAGTCCACCCGCCCGCACTAATGGACCCACTTCGGGGCTAACAAAAAGAACATTCATTTATGATTTTTTATTATATTCATCCAATGTCACAAAAGGTAAGTGGTTTGATTGGCAACTTGAATCGTTTTTAACCCTTTATTCAAGACTTGCGATTGGTCATGTTGATAATGTATTATTATTTTCTATTACGATTTCCATGAATTACTCTTTCTTACAACATTTCGACTTTTTTTTCTCGTCTTTCTCGTGAATTAAATTGTTTTTTATCGTTTCGAAACCCTATTCTTTATGATCACAGTTGATCATTTCTATGTCCTCTAATTTTCATGGCTGAAAGTACTTTAGAATTCGATTCAGAAAGAGATTTTCACAAGCTCTACGAAGAAAAGCCGAAAAACTTAAAATCCATTGAAAAGAGCCTAGGCGTGCATCTAGTTGCTCGTGGCTCAACGCTTCAGATAACTGGTGAAAAGCATAGCGTCAATCAATGTGAAGAACTATTCTCTCTTCTTCAAATTGGACAGGAACAGGGTTTTACACCGAGGGGGGCTGATTTTATTCGTTTTCTGGAAAAAATTGCGACTGGGCAATCTAAGGATCTTCGCGAATTACTTTCAAAACCACTGGTGTTAAAGATAAGAAAAACATCGATTGTTCCTCGTAATCTCAGTCAGAGGCACTTTTTAGACTTGATTCTTAAACATGATTTAGTCTTCGGGATCGGTCCCGCTGGTACAGGAAAGACTTTCTTGGCTATGATATTAGCTTTAGATGCATTGTTAAGAGGGGATGTGCAGCGTATTGTACTGGCCCGACCTGCTGTAGAAGCAGGAGAAGCTCTTGGTTTCCTCCCGGGAGACTTAGAGGAGAAATTGCTTCCTTACCTTAGGCCCCTTTATGATGCAATGGATGAAGTACTGGGTCCCATTGAGGCACGTAAGTTAATTGAAACAGGAGTGGTTGAAATTGCTCCCCTTGCCTACATGCGGGGGCGCACATTAGGAAAATGCTTTGCACTTCTTGACGAAGCTCAAAATACAACTCGTTCTCAAATGATGATGTTTTTAACTCGATTGGGCGAAGGAAGTAAAATGGTGGTAACTGGAGACGTAACTCAGATTGACCTTCCATCCAAGCAAGAATCCGGATTGGTGGAAGCCCACAGAACACTCTCGAATGTGGATGGAGTCTATTTTCATCAATTTGATCATCGAGATGTCGTTCGGCATCCCCTCGTGAGTAAAATAATCTCGGCCTATGAAAATCCGGATTGTTAAATCTATGTAATGGTAATGGAAGAAAATAAATCTTTACGAAAAAAAAGTGGCCGTAAGCTTGCCCGTAGGAGGAAAAGCCTAGAGGAGGGGAGCGAAGATTTAAAATTGTCTTCTGGAGTTCGAGGTGTTTGGGAAAATTTGGGAAAACAGGTATTTTTCACTCTGATTTTTGCTACCTCGATTGTCTTTATCTGTTTTGTTGGACAAGATCCACCTGGATTACGTTCTTTGGGTGAAGTGGCACCTGAAAATGTTTATTCGGATCGAGCTTTTTCTTTTCAGAGTGAGATTAGAAGAAGAGACGCAGAAGAATGGATTCGGAGCAGTACACCCCGTGAGTTTTCTCAAAATATTGCGGGTGAGGAAAGTTTTAAAAAGGCAATGATCCGTCTGGAAGAAGGACTTATTTTACTAAGCTCAATGGATTTGGAAAGTCAGGTTATTGCTCGAGAATCATTATGTGACGAATTGGAGGCCAATTTTAATCTCAATGTGAGACAAGCCGAACTAGATAGTCTTTTTTTATGGCGTAACTTTTCCAATCCATCCTCCTTTTTCGAGATAGTTAAGGAGCTTCTCGGCAAACTTCATCTGACTGGAGTGGTAAAGTTTCCCTCTCTCGACCAAAAATTTCATTCCGAGGCAAATGCAACTCTTTTGATCAATAATACGATGTTGAATCTATCCAACAACCTTATTGTGATCGAAGGTATAGAAAACGGTATGCGATTTAATCTAGATACAGAGACTTTGGCGCCTGATTTCCCCGAACTTTCTCTTTATTTAAATAAATTAAAAGAACATTTAAGTAATGACGGCCCTTTCCCGGAGGCCGGATTGTTATTGGAAGATTTTATTGAAAGCGGGGATGAAAATGCCTCTTTTTCCGCTCAACAGTTCCGTAATGAACTGGCTGGTAATCTTTCGGTATTTGTCAAAAAAGGTCTTTTCTTACGAGATATCGATCGGGAAGCAACTACTGCTGCGCAAAATCGTGCCATCGCGGAGATGGAGCAACCTGTGGTGATGGTGCAGGAGGGAGATGTTATTCTTAAAAAAGGAAGTAAATTAACCGAAAGTGATTTGGAAAAGTTTGGAGAATTTCTCGCTCTAACTGTGGAAGACCGAGACCTTTTGCCGAAGAGAATATTTATCACTTGCGGAACCTTCCTTATCGCCATTTTTTATATAAGCTTGGTACTGCCCAATTTTTGGAGAGATACTATCCGTTCCACGATCGTGGCTGTAGCAATACTTTCGAACTTATGCTTATCCCGGCTCATATTAGAATTGGGGTCGACTGATCTTTTTGGAGGGAACACTATACTCATAGGGTTAATCCCTTACTTAATCCCGATTGCTTTTGCACCGATGATCGTGATGATTACAGTAGGTCCAAGGATGGCTGCACTATCTGCCCTGATGACCAGTATTTTTCATGCTACGATGCAAAATGCGGGGATTGAAGCTTTAGCGATTTCTTTAAGTGCGGGTCTGGTCGGTGCTTTTTTCTGCCGAGAAATCAGGCTTCGGGGAAGTGCTCTGAAGGCAGGAGCAATGGCGGGATTAACTGGGGCGGTATTAGCTCTCGGCATTGGCTTTGCCGCGGGCGGAGGTGGCGTAGCGTCGGTTAATCATGCATTAGCATCATTGGTTATGGGAGTTCTCACCGGTGGTCTTGTGCTTACTGCAATGCCTTTAATTGAGCACATTTTTAAAGTTGCGACAGATGCTACTTTATTTGAGTTAACAGATTTCAATCACCCACTTCTCCGTAAAATGCAAGTCGAAGCCCCGGGAACTTATCATCATAGCCTAATGGTAGCTAATTTGTCGGAGAATGCGGCTGTTGCTGTGGGTGCAAATCCAATTTTATGTAGAGCATGTTCTCTGTTCCATGATATCGGAAAGATGGCACAGCCACATTATTTTACGGAGAATCAAGGAGAATTCGGAAACCCTCACAATAGACAAAATCCAGCCATGAGTGCTTTAATTATAAAAAGCCATGTGAAAGAAGGGATAGAAATGGCAAGGGCTAGTGGACTGCCCAAGATTTTTAGAGATGTAATTAGGCAACATCACGGGACCACATTAGTGAAATACTTTTACCACCAGGCGAAGCAAAAAATTAAACAGGAAAAACTGCCTTATGGGGAACTTGATATCGAAGAACCAGATGAGTCCACTTATCGATATGACGGCCCCAAGCCTCGGTTTAAGGAAAGTGCTATTATTTTCTTTGCTGATTCGGTAGAGGCTGCGGCTAGAAGCCTACCCAAGGTTACTCAGCATAGTGTGGAAGAATTGCTAGAAAGTATCTTTCAGGACCGCCTGGAAGACAGGCAATTAGATGAATGTCCTTTAACCTTGGAGGAGGTGGCTAAAATTAAAAAAAGTTTCATCAAAACCACCTTAAATATGCTTCATACTCGAATTGAATACCCTGAGGAAGAAAAGAATACAAAGCCTTCGGGCCGGGATAGCTCGTCCCCTTTTAGTGATCAATCAAAAAAATGATAAAATTTTGATCACGATCGAGTATACCAATTTATATCCTGCACTTTCTTATACTGAGGATAAGTTAAATAAGTTCTTTCAACGAATATTCTTAATTCACGAAAATATGTCGAATGGCGTGCTTTCAGTGGCTTTTTTAAATAAAGCCGAACATTCAAAGCTTCACGGCGATTTTCTACAGGATTATCGTCCTACCGATGTAATTACTTTTCCCGCAGATCCAGAAAATGAAATGGTGGGTGAAATATGTGTGTCAGTGGACCAAGCGATAGAAGAGGCAGAAAGCCGTGATCTGACACTAGAGAAAGAACTCAGCCTTTATTTAATCCACGGTTGGTTGCATCTTGTTGGCTTTGATGACCGGAATGACACCGATCGAAAAAACATGCGCGTTGAGGAGGCAAATGCATTGTCGATTGTTGAGAAAGATTTGCTTTGGCCTAATTTTCTTCTCGCACACCAATCTTTTGAGGTTTAGCGAAAGGGAGTGACAATTAAAATCGCACCATTTTCTAGAAAGTTCCGTAATGCATTTCTTACTGGATTACTTATTTTCTTACCCTTGGGAACAACAATATTTGTTCTCGATTTTTTATTAAATCTTTTTAAGGAGCCGGTTACTCGATTGTTTAGCCAACTGGGCTTGGGAGAGGAAAGTTTTTTCTTTGGACTTGAATCCTTACTTGGATTGCTAGGTCTAATTGTGGGGGTGTTATCGTTAACCATCCTTGGTTTTTTATCTAACTATGTATTAGGAAAGTTTTTTATTTCATCGGCAGAAAAAGTACTGGGGAAAGTACCCTTTATTAATACTGTTTACCACTCGGTTAAGCAGATTGTGGAAACATTTGGGAAAGAGAATCGAGCCGTTTTTAAAGAAGTGGTGTTGGTTGAGTACCCCAGACCTGACTGCTATGTGCTCGGTTTTTTAACCAACGATGCATCGGGAGAGACTGTTGAGGTAATTGGGAAACCACTAACTAATGTTTTTGTGCCCACTACTCCCAATCCCACAAGTGGTTTTCTACTGATGCTTCCTCCCGAAGATATTTACCGATTGAGTATGTCAGTGGGTGAGGGGATGAAGATGTTAATTTCTGGAGGTGCTGTTATCCCGCCCTCCACTGTCAAAGCATTACAAGAGGAGGAAGAGCAAAAACCTTCGCCTTCCCCATCGCATAACCCGTCCAAGAAAAATACCCCACCATCTGGACCCGGCAACAGTACTAAGAAACCTCCCGTTTCTCAGGATTAAATTACGATGCCGTCTCCTGTCCAAGCAATGGAGGGCACGATACTTGACCGAGTAGAAACGGGCGAGTCACATCTTCGAATATCATTGTTCTCAGGACGGAATGGCTTGCGAGTCGTCTTATTTCGACTGAGTAAAAAAGTGCGTTCCCAACCTCCACCCGATCTTTTTGATGAAGTTGAATTTGTCACCAGATATTCAAGCGATGGTCAAGGACTTCCATTTGTAAAAGATTTCCAAATTTTATCCAAGAGACCGCAGATCGCCCACAATCACTTTCGCTTCCAAGTTGCCTCTTCCCTCTCTCGTTTATTTTTGGACAATGGTCCACATCTACAGGACACGTTGCCTTTTGGGATACTACTTGTTCGTTCTCTTACGGCATTGCAAAATGGCTTAGATCCGACTTTGATTTGGCTTAAGGCACTATTTCAATTTGGACGGCTTGAAGGGTTACCTGTTAAGCAAGATTGGCTCGTAAATCTTGATCAGAAGGAAAAAGAACTGGCAACCTTTGTATTAAATACTTCATTAGCAAATCAAGAACCTAAAAAAGAGTTAGTTTTAAATCTTATCCATTCATTACGTGCATGGTTGAATTCAGAAACTGAGCTTCGTTGTTAAGGGGAAAATTAATGAAGTAAAAAATTCTTTTCAGGGTTATCGAAAGTTAGCAAAAGAGTACATTGTTTAATTCTTCACTCTCAACCCTTGCCAAAAGTATTTTCCTTTTCTAGAAGGAGTAAGGTACTCTTTAAAATGGCAGTTTATAAAAAAGATTGGAACTACGAAACAAAAGGAAAAGGAACATATGAAATTACCGAAGAGGTGGAACTTGGGTTAAATGACTCAGGTCTTTCCGACGGCGTCGTTTCAGTCTTTGTCCGACACACTAGTTGTAGCCTTGTACTAATGGAGAATGCAGACCCGACAGCGCGGTTGGATTTAGAAAATTTCATGGAGAACCTTGTGCCGGAAGATTATCCTGATTTTGTTCATACACTAGAAGGCCCAGATGATATGCCTTCCCATATAAAGATGGCTTTAACCCGTACCAGTGAAACTATCCCCTTTGCAAATGGTAGGCTTGAACTTGGTACTTGGCAGGGGCTTTTTTTGTGGGAACATCGAAGTGCCCCTCATTCACGAACGCTGATCTTTAGCTATATTGGAGAATAAATGAGAGATTATTTTTATAAATTTTTAAACATTATCTTACTCACACTCCTCATGGGGGCATGCAGTCAAAGTGGTCCAATAGTGGATGAGGAAGAAGACGCTGCCTTTCAACGCGGTCGTTCCTTCTTAAAAGTGGGAAAAGAGGAAGAGGCATTAGACGAATTCCTCTCTGTTACCCGCCGAGCGATGAATTCTCCCAATTCTCATCTTGAAGCGGGCCGATTATTCCTAACCCTTGACACTCGAAAAGATCCAATTGCTGCAATTTATCATTTTAGAAGATTTCTCTTACTTAAAAATGAGTCACGAGAAGCACCAAAGGTTAGACAATTAATTGTAACTGCGGAGCATGAAATAATTCGAGAACTTCCCGGCGAACCTTATTCTGATCTCCTCGATTCTTTATCGTTAAAAAAAGAAAATGATCGATTAACAAGGGAGATCGCAGACCTTCGTGCCAGTCAAGGTCTTCCATTAAATTCGAGACAGATTAGTACTACCAAGTCCCAAAATGTTACACCCAGACTACCCATTGTACTTCCTGCAAAGCCGAAGATCACTCCCGCAGTTCGAGCACGAACCTACACCGTACAGCAAGGGGATAGTTTATATGCAATTAGTAGGAAAATTTACGGGGATTCCTCCCATATTGATCGAATATTTCAAGCCAATCGTAGCTCTCTCCCAAGTAAGAATAGTTTAAAGTTAGGTCAAGTTTTAGTAATTCCCCCAATTCCGCCTTCTCGCTAATTAAAGTTTATTGAAATGGCGTATTTTGATAACAACGCAACCACTTCGATTAGCGGAAATGCTTTAGAAGTCTATCGTCGGGCACTTTCGGAAGATTGGCATAATCCATCTTCTCCCTATCGGTCGAGTGCCCGAATGCGTGCCAGGATGGAATTAGACCGGGAAGAATTGGCGAAAGATCTTGGATTGGAAAAAGAAGAAATTATTTTTACCTCTGGTGCCACGGAGGCAAATAATGGAGTATTTGCTCATTTTGC
>JAQXBH010000004.1 GCA_029252505.1 Opitutales bacterium
GGAAGCCTTCGACTTGGTGTAACTTGCACTACAAAAATTTATTAGATTAATTGTAACCTTTTAGAGTAATAATTTGTAGCTAGTATATATCTTATTCTAAAACAAAATTATTTGGAAAGCCTTAATATGAAAAAACTTCTCCTCTTGCTCTCAACTCTTTTAATTGCGGTGACCGAAACATCTTTTGGGAATCAGCCCGACATGGAAAAAATTCCGCAAAATGCCAATTGGGTCGCCCATGTTAACTTTGAAACTTTTCGTTCATCGGAGGTTGGATCGTTTGTATTGAAGGAAATTCTTAAACTCCCTCAAATGAAACAAAAACTAAACGGCTTAAAGATTGGATTTGGCGTGGATATAGATCAATTAGGTTTCGTCACTGCCTATGGATCAGGGGCAAAGAATGAAGGCGTAATCTTTGCCAAAGGTGGTTTTAATACAAAACAACTTGAAGGCTTTGCCAGTCTGAACGAAAAAGTAGAAATCAAAA
The DNA here is from genome assembly GCA_029252505.1 of Opitutales bacterium. GTDB lineage: Bacteria > Verrucomicrobiota > Verrucomicrobiia > Opitutales > Seribacteraceae > Seribacter. The sequence goes on from JAQXBH010000004.1 coordinate 491, forward strand.
CAGTTAAAGGGCAAAAAATATACTCCTCACCCAAAGTGGCTTTTTCACCTCTGGGTCCTGATAGTATGATTGCCGCCACCAAAGAAGAATTACTTAAAGCCGGGTTGAATGCCCGATTAGGGAATAATAAAAAACAGAAAAACAACCCTATCCTGGATCGCCTAAACGAGTTGGTAAAAAAACCTATTGCAACCATCACAGCGCAAATCCCCAATAGCTTTACTTTTGAGAAAACAGAAAAAGTAAAAAGAACTGAAACGAATACAGTCAAGAATGAAGAGACTGGCGAGTCGGAGAAAATCACTGTAACAAAGGTGAGAAAAATGGAAAAACCAGGCAGATCGATATCGGCGACCGAGCAAGCTATCATGGAAAAGCTCGACTGGGCAGGAGTAGCACTGGGTGAATCCGAGGCATCAATTCAGATAGCATGTGTCATGAATACCGAAGATATTAAAACCGCCGAACATATGGAAAATATTTTAAGGGGAGTTTCGAGCCTGCTCTCCCTGAGCACAGATATAGGGCCTCTTTTTCAAAATGACCCTAAACTGAATAAAATCATTCCCCATATCAAAACTTCAGTTTCGCGGAAAAGCCGAATCGTTGGAATGGAACTCGAAATGGATACTGCATTTCTGTTCGAAATGATTGAACAAGAAATGGCTAAAAAAAGAAAAGGTAAAGAAAATTCATCCATTCAGGAATAAAAGCTGATTGCTCGCTGAGAGAAAAATATGAATAAAGAAAACGGCAGAAATTTTGCTCTGTGGGGTGCGTGGCTTCAACTCGGAGCCGTTATAGGCCTCCTTTGGAGTGTTTTCGCGATGATTGGTGCTTTCCAGGAGATACCACAAAGTGAACCCGCAAGTGCGGGAACTTTAGCAAACGAGATATCAATCGCACTGATCACAACTGAGAGTGGAATGATTCCGGCGTTTATTGGAGTCATTCTGATGGCGGTGGCGTTGTTCGGGAAGAAGTATCGGGCAGGATGGTTCTTTTGGTTCCTGACCGTCTATGGCCTAATTTGGGCAATGAATTTTCCGGAAGGAACAGTTTTCGGCGGTGCGTTGATTATCTACCTGATCTGGAATAAAGATGAATTCCTTGGCAGCAGCAGCAGCAAACAAGTCGGTGCAGGCAACGCCGCTACGCCGCGTGCCTGACCTTTGACATCTCCCCATAAAACTTTGCAAAACAAGGAATCTTTTTCGGACGAGGAACTTGCCATTCGTACCCAACAGGGTGGCACGGCAGATTTTGAGGAGTTGGCAAAGAGATATTGGCCCCGACTTCACCGCTTTTTATTGACCTATGGAAACGATGCATTTGCATCTGACATTACACAGGAAACTTTACTCAGAGCTTATCATAAAATTTCCTATTACCATTCAAAAAAGTCATTTGCACCCTGGGTCTTCACAATTGCCCGTAATCTCGCCCTAAACTCTCTCAAAAGATCCAAGAGAAAGGCGGAGGTTGCAATGGATGAAAACTTTACTGAAAGTAATCCAGAGATAGGGAATGATCATGAAATCGGAATGGTCTGGAATAAAGCAAAACAATTCCTCTCTAAAACAGCATATGGAAGCCTTCGTTTACATTATGGGGAAGAATTAACCGTTAAAGAAGTGGCAATCATTATGGGTAAAAGTGAAATTGCGATCAAAGTCATTTTGCATCGTTCCCGTAAAAAACTTGCCGAGTATTTTAAATCGAATCCAATCAAGTTATGAGTATAAAATCCATTTTTCAAAATAAACCCTGTAATGAAGCGGAAAATCAAGTCATTGAAAAGCTGAGGCATCAAGCTAATTTAGAAAAGATTTCATCATCCCAATCAAAAAAGTATGGAAACGAAGTCAGTCAATTTCTGGACTTAATAAAAAATGAGAGTAACCCGGATAGAAAAACTGAAAAAAACAATCGCAACTCTACTTGTTATCTCCCCCGTCTTGCTTTTGCCTCTTTTTCTTTGTGCATTGCTTCCTTTTTGATTTTTAAAGGCTTTAAAAAACCTGAAGAAAATAAATCTATTCAAGACCTATCCCTGATTGAAGACTTAGTAAAATTTGAATTTCAACCGAATTTAGATTTTGTAAAAAATATAAACATGGGAAACTTTACATGGGAAAAACCTTCCGTTGATCTAAATTTAATACTCACACCCATAGCAGATTTTGAGTCTCTTTTCACTGATATTAAAATCATTCCCCCATTCAATCCTTATTTTGACCTTATTCAAAACCTACCCAATCGACTTACACCATCAGAATTTGGGAATTTCAAAGAAAACACCGCAGAAGAAATTAAAAACTTGAGGAATTCAATTCCTTTTTTAGAGGAGATTTATCAGACTAGCCGTGAATCCTGAAGAATTGAACTCTGATCAATAAGCACAAAATATCGTTGTTATGTCATAAAAAATGCCTAACGATAGATAAATGTCCGTTCGCAAATGCAACTTATTCTTATTTGTTTTAATTTTTTATTCATCTTCGCTTTTTTCAGTCAAAAAACCGAATGTTCTTCTGATTGTTTGCGACGATCTGAATGATTACATTGAAACACTGGGTGGGCATTCTCAGACACAGACACCTAATATACGTAAGCTGATTGAGAGTGGGGTCTCTTTTACCCAGGCCCATTGCAACATTCCTATTTGCAACCCCTCAAGGGCAAGCTTTGCAACCGGAATTTATCCTCATACTTCTCAACAGTTCGGCTTTGAGGATTGGGATAAGAATGAAATCCTCAAGAACTCGAGGACCATGATGGATCATTTTGGAAAAAATGGGTACCATACCTTAGGAACCGGTAAAGTCATGCATAATCGGGATCATCAGGAATGGAAGGAATTTGGACATCCGTCCGACTACGGTCCCTTTTTATTTGATGGAAAAGACAAAATACCCAACCGGAGTGTACCCAAGCCATTTAGAGACGACTTTGGAATTATTGATGGAAACTATGGCCCACTCGAAAATGTGTCCGTACAAAAATCGCCCGAAACGGGAAAGAACTACAGTTGGATTACCGGCGGCTGGTCTAAGCAACGCGAGATGAAATACAATTCAGATGATGACCGAGATCCCACTGGGGATGAACTTAATGCCCAATGGGCCGTGAAGCGACTCAATGAATTGGCTGAATCAAAAAAACAAAAGCCTTTCTTCATGGGTGTGGGATTTGTGCGTCCTCACACACCCCTTATTGTACCTCAGAAGTATTTTGATCGCTTCCCCTTGGACACGATTAAGCTCCCCAAAATTCTTAAAGGAGATGCCCAGGATACTTTTAAAAATACTGTAACCTCAAAGGAAGATGATCGCAGTGGGGATCGGGGAACGAAAATGTATGACAGCCTTCTTGCATCTTATGGTGGAGATCGTGAATTGGCCTTAAAAAAATTCATTCAGGCCTATCTTGCATCGGTCGCATCAGTCGATGATTTAGTGGGAGAGATTTTGGAAACTCTCAAAAAAACCGAACTAGACAAGAGCACAATTGTGATATTTACCAGTGATCACGGTTGGGGAAATGGTGAGAAAGATTACCTTTATAAAAACTCCCTTTGGCAGGAAAGTACACGCGTACCTCTTATTGTACGAGCACCAGGTGTATCCAAAGAAAACAAGAAATGCGAACAACCTGTCTCACTGGTCGATTTATACCCCACCCTAATCGACTTGTGTGGATTACCAGACAATACCATAAAAAATGACAAGGGTCGTCCTTTAGACGGTTTTTCAATGAAACCATTCCTCAAAGATCCTAAAAATGGAAAATGGGACGGACCAGACTATGCTATTACTGCCCTATACAAATGGGCACAGTACTATGATCCTGCTTTTCAAAATTATTCTCTTCGCTTCAAGGATTGGCGATATATTCGCTACGAGAATGGAAAGGAAGAGCTTTATCACACTGCAAAAGATGACCACGAATGGAATAACTTGGCTAAGAATTCAAAATTTGAAAAAAAATTAACCGGATTTCGTAAGCAACTTTTATCAATCATTCCTGAAAGTATTCCAGAAAAACCAAAGAGTAATGAGTATTGGAAGGACCAGTTCTTTAAGAAAAATCCATCTGCAGATACGAATGGGGACGGAACTCTGTCATGGGCCGAACTCACAGCCCATAGGAAAATGTCCGAAAAGGAAAAAAAAGCCCTACAAAATGAACATTGGAAAACATCCTATTTCAAAAAGAATCTGACTGCGGACAGTAATAAAGACGGAAAACTTTCCTGGCCTGAATTTCATTCCCACAGAAAGAGCATTACCCCTAAGAAATAGATTTGCTTTTTACCAATACAAAAAACAAACCCAAAAACATATGAATCGATTCATTTTCATATCCATAATATCCCTTGTAGTGATATGCACGAGTTTTTCCTTTGCTAACGAGGAAGCCATAAAACTTCAAACCACCGGTATTTTTAAAAAGAATGAAAAGGGAGTCTTGATCTTTACCGATGAAGCCGACAACAAGAAATACTATGGCTTCAATAACGGAGTTAATGAAAAAGTTGGCGATTTGGTAGGAAAAAAAGTGAATATCAATGCGAGAGTGAAGAAGAAGGAAGGTGCAAAGATCACGCTAATGACCTACATTGTTGCGGTTAATTCAGTTGGCCCCGAGGCAGTGGTTCGCGGGGTTGCCAAGGCCTTTGCAGCGAAGGATTACCAGGCATTTAGGAAATTCACCTGTTTCGGTATGAGGAAGGATGAGTTTAAGCGATTCATGGCCAAGAATGACGACCGTAAGGTTGTGCGAACTTGGAATCCGATTCGAAATGATTTTCAAGAGGAGATGATCGCAGAGATGCAAAAAGCTTATACTGAAATCTTACAGGAATCGCACGAAAAGGGATTCGACTGGAACCAAGCCAAGATCATGGAATGTGAACAGGACGACGATATTAAAGCCTTTCTTCGATCAGGTAACATCGCATTGTACCTCCATCTCGATGATTGTTTCATGACACCTAACGGGCTTCTCACCTTTGATGCACCCCGTGCCAAGGTCCGCCAAATTGACTCCAACAACTGAAAGCCCCATCAATTCTCCCTCTGTTGAGAAATGACACGAATGGGAGGCCAACCATTGAAGGTACTGAAGCAACAAACCTCTCGCCAAGATCAAAAAGGCAAAGAAAAGCGGAGCAAGCAATTAAAAATTAGAGTTCAATGGTTCCACTTACTCACAGCTGGCAAAAAAAGCGAAGACACTAAAACTTGCGATGAAGTTGATTAAATCTAATCATAACATAACGATATTCTTTGTTTTTCTCAATATATTCACGACAGCTTTCCTTGTCGGAAAAAGCGTGCGATACTCTCCACCGAATATTTTAATTTTCCTAATGGATGACATGGGTATTGGTGACTGCAAAGTCTATAACCCTGAATGCAAGGTGGCCTTACCCAATCTAGAGGTGCTTGCAAAGAAGGGAATGATTTTTACCGATGCCCATTCACCGGCTGCCGTATGCGCTCCCACTCGTTACAGTGTTATGACAGGGAACTATCCATGGCGTGGGAGAAATCCGAACGGCACTTGGTTATTTAATATGCCATCTCAGGTTTTGAGCGGGCAACAAACTGTTGGACAGTTAATGAAAAAAGCGGGGTATCACACAGCCTTTCTCGGAAAGGTTCATTTGGGAGGAAAAGTATTTAGTAAATCAACGGGTAACCCCAAAATGAATATGAAAGGTGGTTTTAAAGATTTTGATTTTGAACGCAAAGTTGAAAACACTCCTGCATCCCTTGGCTTTGATTATGCCTATGAACTGCCTCAAGGCATTCAGGGCTCCCCTTATATCGCAATTGAAAATGGAATCCTTGTAGGCGATGCCGCCAAGCTCAGGGACTGGAAAACTGGTACTTACGGCAATTCAGTTATTGAGGCAGATGGATTTGGCTCACCCGATTGGGATTCGTCCATGGCGGGTCCGGTTTTAACCAAAAAAGCATTATCTTTTCTCCAAAAACATTCTGAAAAAAATGAAGAGAATGGAATACGGAAACCATTCTTCATGCATTATTGGAGCCAGTCCTGTCATGTTCCCCATACCCCCCCTGATAAACTGATGGGTGAAAAAGTAAAAGGTGCATCGCTCGACTCTCATCTGGATATGCTAATAGAGGCTGATATAAGCCTAGGGAAAATAATGGAAACTCTCAAAGCGAATGGTGAACTAGAAAACACACTGATTATCTTCACCAGCGATAATGGGGGGTTATCCCGTGGTCTTCCAGGAAAGCACAAGGGCGGGCACAATTCCAATTCAGGCTTTCGAGGAAGTAAAGCACAGGTATATGAAGGAGGTCACCGGGTTCCCTTTATCGCCCGATGGGGAAATGGGAAGCAAATTTCACCTATTAAACCGGGTACCCGTTCCGATGCATTAATTGGTTTGCAGGATCTCTATGCAACATTTGCTGAAATTACTCTACAGCCGATGCAGATATCTGATGGTTTAGACAGCCAATCATTCCTAGGAACTCTACTTGGAAAAAAAGACGCAAAAACCCGTTCTTCTATTCTTATTCAAGCAAACAATGGCAAATATCATGGACAACAATCAAAGAAGTCCGTGAGGGAAAATTCATGGAAATTAATATCCACCAAAGAGCTCAAACCCATTGAGTTGTATAACCTCGCCAATGATCCTATGGAAAGCCAGAACCAGATTGCAGAAAAATCTCAACTAAAGCGGGTAAAACGAATGAGTTCAGAACTGAGGAAAATTTTAAATTCATCCAGAAGTACGGACCCTTTTCTTTTAGAAACTGGAGAAAAGAATCATACGAAGCCCAAAATCCATTCCGAACAACTTTTTTCACCTAAAGCAAACCTGCTTTGTCAGATTAAAATACCCAACGGAAACGAAATCCAAAATTGGGGAGGTAAATGGAAGGTTGAAGGAAAAAGCCCCATGAGGATTTTACTGAGTCCGAAAGCGGGAGATAAATGGGATATCAGTGGTTACAAACTTGCCGGCATTCCAATTCAAAACTGGGAACAAGGCATCACCACGATTGAAGGAAGATTGAACAATGGAAACCTTACGAGTTGGTCGCACCATGCCGTAGGATTTGCCGTAGCACCGAGTTGGGAAAAAACCACCTTGGGGTTCCCCTTTCCTATGATTGAAGATCGCTATTTGGGATCGGATCTTTTTAAGGATCAACTCGCGAAACCAAATGGACATCGTGTACATTGGAGGAGGTTCTTTCCAGAAGATGTCCGTGAAATCGTACTGGATCTTACCTCCTCTTCCGGGAAGATCAATGTGCTCATTGGTGCACCATTTCTAGGTTGGCAAAATAATGAGGAGATCAATAAACAATTGGAAACTCTTCCCTATCTCGATCAACTTGGACAGGTCAGTGCCATTCATTGGCCAGGCAAAGCGAACAACCTTGAGGAAGCAAGGGACACGATGCAATCAGAGTTCAAACAAGCTAAAAAAGAAGCCAAAGATAGGAGACTCAGTCAATTTGGAGGATGGATTGATGGTCCGAAAATGAAAGCAACCGGTCGGTTCCGGACTCAAAAAGTGGATAAAAAGTGGTGGCTTATTGACCCGGATGGTTATTTATTCTTTTCTGTCGGACCTTGCCTTACCGGAAACCGTGCCGAAACACTTGCCATTCCCAAGAGAACGAACACTCCCTTTTTTAACTACATACCCGGGGAGAAAGACTACCTAAAATGGACGGGGTTACGAAAAACAGGAGGAAGACAGTATGTGAATTTCCCAGCTTTAAACTATAGGCGTTATTTCGGAGATAAATGGGAGGAAACGGTCAACCTGGGAACCCATGATCGCTTACGAGCATGGGGATTAAACACACTTGCTTGCTGGTCAGATGAAAAATTGCAAAAAGATAGAAAAACACCATACACATTAATCTCTTCCATTTGGTGGCAAAGCAGTGGACACAGAAAATTTCCCTCCCCTTTCCGAGCCGATTTTCAATCCGACTTAGAAAAAAACCTAAGAAAACTGGCATGGGCAAAAAACGATCCTTTTTGTCTGGGAATTTTTATGGGGAATGAATTGGAATGGCCGGATCGGATTGGGGAAACTATTCAAAAGCTTCCACTAGACCATCCGACTAAAATTTGGGCAGTCAATGAATTGAAAAAACGGGGTAAAAATAATTCACCAGCAAGAGTAAAAGATTTGGATGAACTGTATCTTCCTTTCGTAAAAGCGTTCTTTCAAAAATGTAAAACTGCGATCGAAAAGGAACTTCCCGGCACCCTCTTTTTAGGTTGTCGTACGCATCGGGGTCCAAATGTCCTGGGTCTTGGAGCACTCGGTTCTGTCGATGTATTTTCGGTCAATGTATATGACTCCAGGGTTCGTTCATGGCAGGTGCCAGTTGACGCAGATATTCCTATTCTCTCCAGTGAGTTCCATTTTGGGGCAGTAGATCGTGGAGTGCCAAGCCCAGGTTTATCGGGCTCATGGGATCAGAGACAAAGAGCTTTATCCTTTGCACATTATCTTGCTTCAGCCCTAGCTGACCCTAGATTTGTCGGCGTACATTGGTTCCAGTGGATTGACCAATCTGCAGCAGGTAGAAAAGATCGTGAAAACCATCAATGTGGTTTCATCGATGTCACAGGAAAAGCTTATCCAGAACTTGTCAATGTGGTCTCCAAAGCAACCGAAAACATGTACATGTCTCGAAGAAAAACAAAGCAAAAAACCGAAAACATTCTGTTTGAACTGTTAAAAAATTAAAGAGAAGTATCGTGAAATTTATAAAGCTGGGCTGGCTGTTCTTTCTCTTTCTCGTTTCTACATATGCAGAAACTCGACCGAATATTCTTTTTCTATTTAGCGATGACCACGCCCTTCGGACCATTGGTGCTTATCCTGGATCAATCAACCGCACCCCTAATCTTGATCGCATAGCCAGAGAGGGTGCACTTTTTACTAATTCATTTAATGTAAATTCAATCTGTTGCCCAAGCAGAGCAGCCATTCTTACCGGTAAACACAGCCTAGCAAACGGAGTGATTGGGAACAGTTCAAAATGGAATGGTAAACAATGGGTCTTCTCAAGAGAAATAGGTAAATCTGGTTACCAAACCGGACTCATTGGAAAATGGCACCTCAAAGGAAATCCGACAGATGAATTTCAGAGTTGGGAAATTCTTTCCGGCAAAGGAGGACAAGGGTCTTATTTTAATCCAACCTTTCTTTCACCTAACGGCGAAAGCAAAGTAACAGGACATTCCACTCAGATCATTACCGACAAAGCCCTTCGGTGGTTGAAAAACCGAGATCAAAAAAAGCCTTTCTTACTTTGTGCTCAATACAAGGTTCCACATATTCATCGACTCCCTCCAATAGATCGAATGAGAGGTTACGATGACATTAATTTTCCCGTGCCGGATACATTCTTTGATGACTTTTCTACCCGATCATCATTCGTATCGGAGACATGGATGGCACTCAAGGGAATGAAAGGGCATGTCTTAAATATTGCTCCAACAAAGGAGGAAATAGATAAAAACCCAAAAATTTGTCCACCATTTCTAAATGAGATGAATTCTATACAGCGAAAAGCCTGGCATTTAGCTTATGACCCAAGAAACCTTCGATACCGAAAATTAATTCAGGATGGTAAATTAGAGGGGGACGCAAAGTCCCTTTATATTTATCAACGCTTTATTAAAGACTATATCCGCTGCGTCGACGGACTGGACGAACAAATTGGTCGAATTCTAAACTTTTTGGATGAGGACGGATTAGCAGAAAATACATTGGTTATTTATAGTTCAGACCAGGGATTCTTCACAGGAGAACATGGATGGGCTGAAAAAAGATGGATGTACGAGGAAAGCTTTAAATCCCCACTCATGATGCGCTGGCCGGGCACTATTAAAAAAGGAACACAGATCACTAAACTAGTTCAAAATATTGACCTTGCTCCTACTTTCTTGAAAGCAGCCGGTCTGTCCATTCCAAATTCTGTTCACGGATTACCTCTTCAAAACATATTGCTCCCAACTACCTCCAATTCTTGGCGAAAAGATATTCTGTACCAATATTTTGATGGTGGAACACCTAAAAAAAGAGGCCCTTACAATATGCCAAGACACGAAGGAATTCGTGACGAAAGATATAAACTAATCTCATTCTATGACTTTAAACAATGGGAGTTCTACGACTTACAAGATGATCCAAGAGAACTGAATAATTTGTTTGGAAAAAAGCAGTTCAAACCCGACATAGAGAGGCTTCAAGTAAGGTTAGAATTATTAAAAGCTGAGTTTTTCAATTCAATTTACCAAGAGTAACTGCTCCTTCTCAAATTTTCGTAATAGAGAATGAATAGTTGACCACATAATTACGCATATGTAATTAATAAATTTTACAAATAAGATAAATTTCGATCTATTATTTACAATTATGAATCTCCCACAGTCTAGAAGAACTTACATTAAACAAATTTCAGGAGCGATCTTAGCTCCCTATATTGCCTCAACCTCATGGGCGAAGTCTCCCCCGAGCGAACGGATCAGGCATGCAAGTTTTGGTGGAACGGGAATGGCGGGAACTGACCTTGGACAAATAAAAACTCACCCCAATGTCGATTTAGTTGCGGTTTCTGAAATTGACCCAAACCGAAGAAGACAGGTTCAAGCAAGGCTTAGAGATGCTAAAATTTACTCCGACTGGCGAGAAATGTTAGACAAAGAAGGTAAAGATTTAGACTCTGTCAATGTCTCAACACCCGACCATTTACATGCGAGTATGGGCATGTCTGCAATGCAATTGGGAATTCATCTATACGGCCAAAAACCACTCGCCCATGATGTGTATGAGGTCCGTCGCTTAACTGAATACGCTAGAGAAAACAAGTTAGTGACACAGATGGGAATTCAAATTCATTCTGCAAAAGAATATCGTACTGCGGTTAAACTAGTACATGACGGAGTAATTGGGAAAATTGTGGAAGCTCATTCTTTTAGTGGTAAAAGATGGGGAGATGAAAATCCTAAACCCAATAAGAAAGATCCTATTCCGGAAGGTCTTGATTGGGATGCATGGATTGGACCGGCACCTTACACGGATTATATCAGTAAATACTATCATCCCGGACAATGGAGAAAAAGATTGGACTACGGAACAGGAACATTTGGAGATATGGGTTGCCACATTTACGACCCGACCTTCAAAGCGCTTGGCTTGACTTATCCAATTTCCCTGAGATCCGAAGGGCCAAAACCGAATCAAGATAATTGGGGATTTGA
>JAQXBH010000178.1 GCA_029252505.1 Opitutales bacterium
CTACCGGATGATAAAAATAACTGTAATCGGTCCGCCAATTTGGCACCAATTCCATCTAGCTCTTGGATTTCGAGGGAAGTTGCATTTCGCAATTTTTCAATCGAACCAAAATGGGTAAGCAGTGCCACTTTCCTAACCGCACCAAGTCCTTTAAAATCATCTAAGATCGACTCTTTTATGCGCTTGCTTCGAAGGTCTGCATTATACTGATTTGCAAACCGATGAGCCTCATCTCGAACTTGTTGTAACAATCGTAATCCCAAGTCCCTCGGATCTAAGACAACTTCCTCACGCCCGTCCGGAAAAACAATGCTCTCCTCACGCTTTGCCAAACCAATTAGTGGAGGTGGGTCAATTTCCAAAGAAGTAAATGCCTTTACGGCAGAACTCACCTGCCCTGCCCCACCGTCAATTACTACGAGGTCAGGGAACTCGCGACCAGCTTTGGACAATCGACCATATCGCCTGCCCACCACTTCCTCCATCGATCGAAAATCATCATTTCCTTCAAAACTTTTTATCTTGTAACGCCTGTAGGAACGACGATCTGATTTCCCCGAGACAAATCGGACCATTGAAGCCACCACAAAGGTGCCAGACACATGAGAAATATCAAAACATTCAATGACCGCAGGCGGACGATCCAACTCCAACACTTCGCGCAAGCGTTCCAAACCATGCCAATTCCCATCCTCCTGCTTGGGCCATTGCTTGGTAAATCTTCGAGTTTTTTTAATCGTTTTGGAAAGTGCATCCGCTAAATCCCTAAACTCGGCCGCTCGTTCAAATTGCATCGCCTCCGCATGCTTTTGCATCTTTTCCCTCAGTTCTGCCAGCCAACTTTTTGCTTTTCCTTCCAAAAAAGAACAGGCCTCTTCCACGCGCTCCCGATATTCATCTTGGGTGGTTTCATTATGTCCGGCAAAGATTTCCGCTCGTGCATCATCGTACAGTCGAAAGCGTCCGTCTTCTAACTGTACAGGATTGGCGTCCGAGAGAAGAATTCCAAATTTTTTGCGCATTTCGGAAAGAGTAGACCGCAAAAAACCAGCCTGCGCAAAGGGTCCGTAATAATGGGAACCATCTTCTTTTTTATGTCGGCATAGGCGAAATCGCGGAAGTTCATTTTGCAAGTCAACCCGAACCAATAAAAATTGTTTGTCATCGGTAAAATCAGTATTGTATCGTGGTTTATACTCCTTGATTAATTTCCCCTCCAAAAGGAGAGCCTCAGTTTCGTTTTTGGTTTCATGAATCGAAATTTCACAAACCATTTCAACCATAGCAGCAATTTTAGGCTGTGCCCGTACAAACCTGCGGGATCCCTGAAAATAACTGCTTACCCGTCTCTTCAAATTTTTGGCCTTCCCCACATAAATAACATGGCCCAATCGGTCCTTCATTAAATACACACCCGAGCCCTGAGGAAGGGTTCGGATAAAGCTGTGAAGTTCGAGTTTCTGATTTTGCATTGGCAATCTATAAAATCTTGAGTATTTTAGAAGTTGGCAAGAATACAAATTATAACCTCTGATCCTAAATACAACTATCTATGAGTTCTAACATACGCGTCGAGACAATTACCCTCGGCGATGAACTTCTCCTTGGTATTCGTGAAAATACTCACCTTACTTATCTAGGCAACCAACTCGCTCACCACGGTTTGGAACCCGCCGCCAATTTAGTGATCCGAGATAATCCGGAAGATATCCGTCTTTTTTTCTCCGAGGCCTGGAAACGGTCTGATTTAGTAATCACCACAGGTGGCCTCGGGCCCACCACAGATGATATTACCCGGGAAAACATTGCCCAAGCACTGGGAGAGGAATTAGTTTTTGACCCAATAGTTGAAACTGCATTAAAGGATCGATTTAAACAACTGGCACGCCCCATGCCCGAATTAAACCTCAGGCAGTGCTACCGCCCGGGGAATTCAGAAATTTTAGAAAATCCGTACGGTACTGCTCCCGGAATTTGGCTCAAAAAAGATAATAAAATCCTCGTAATGCTTCCCGGGCCCGCTCGCGAAATGCATCCCATGTTTGAAGAACAGGTGATTCCACGCCTCCAAAAAGAAGGCATATTCCCAGAGATTGATTGTTACTTACAAGTTCGTACTGCTGGTATTGGGGAATCCACAGTGGCGGAAAAAGTGGAACATTTATTCGAAGGAAAAAAAGGTCTCATTGTGGGCTACTGTGCACATGCTGGCATGGTTGACATTCGATTAAGTTCACTGGATTCCGATAGTATTAACAACCAGGATTTGCATAATTTGGCCGATGCCTGTCGTGATGCATTGGGCGAAGATTTTGTCTGCCTGGGCGATCGTACAATTGCCGAAGTTATTTTTCGCGAAGTTCGCAATCTGAATAAGACTATTGCCGTGGCAGAATCCTGTACTGGTGGATTACTGTCCTCCTCCTTTACTGAGATTCCCGGGATTTCGAAAGTCTTTCATGGCGGTGCAGTTTGTTACCACAACGATGCAAAAGTACAGATGCTCGATGTTCCGGAAAGTATGATTGAACAGCATGGAGCAGTCAGTGAGGAAGTGGCCATTGCCAT